>NZ_VOBC01000001.1:647643-971464 GCF_008369195.1 Sporosarcina sp. ANT_H38
TTACAAATTTAATAGGGAATTAGCCGAAAGACTTACGGTCGAATTAGAACAAATCGTTCCGGGAATAACAAGACCTCTTGTTTTCAAAGCAGGGCACGGTGTAGATGGTAAATATAATCAAGATCTGGATCAGCGTCTCATACTAATTGAAATGGGTGGGATTGGTAATAATGAAGAAGAGCTAAACAGAACCTCATCAGTTCTTGCGAAAGCCGTTTCAAAGGTTCTTCAGTAAGAAAACCAAGCGTAAGATTAACGATTTTACTTTGAAGTCATGAACGTCTTATTAAACGGGATAGGCATTTTGAATTTCAAAAGAGGCGGGCCTAAGGGGAAACTTTTAGAGCTGCCTCTTTATTATTTTTGGTACGTAGGTGGATCAATTTCACGATTACTTATTTCTTGTGTAAAGACGAACAATATAATTCAACTATCAATTCATTGTCCGTCAATATTTCGAACTACTCTCGTTGATTGTAGCGGAAGATGGCGACTCCTGCGGGAACAGCGCGAGCTGAAGACCCCGCAGGAGTGAAACGACGAGGAGGCTGAAGCCGTGCCCGCGGAAAGCGTCCATCTGAAGCGGAAATCAACATTGTTCGTTTTTCCCGTTTTATAACCCTATTATGAAATTGATTCAGGTGGAAAAGATATATATGAACTCACGCCTGTTGATTGACCAAAATTAACAAGTGAATAAATTGATCAAACACTAGGCGCACCTTGTAGGGGGCCATTGAATTGCTTTGACTGAACGACTTCTAAACCATTATCGAGATATCCAAATTTAATTATTTCGGTAATCGTGTGGCAGTTATTCGTCCGTCCAATTACATAGAAGAAAAGGAAGGTTCATTTAGATATATTTCGGCATGAAGCTACGTTTTATGTATAATCAACATATATTAATGACCAAACTAAATGAGGATGCTCATCTATTATTAATAGTGAAGTTGGAAGGGAAAGAAGAGCAAAGAATTCTGGCAAGAAAACTTATTCAATAAGACTTTGTTTAGAACTATAACGGAACTGCAGCGACTGTTTTGAAATTGCATTGTGCACCTCAGTTGTTGCTGGTGTAAATTAGGTAAAAGTCTTGTCTTTAAATATGAGAGGATACAAAATGACAATATTAATAAGCGAAGTCACGAACGAAAATATTAATGACATTTTAGAGTTGAGTATAAATGAAGCGCAAAAATCTTTTATTGAAACGCCGCAACAGTGTTTAGAAGAAGCTAAGGAATGTAGCAACTTTAAACCAGTTGGGCTTTACTCAGATAACAGTTTAGTTGGTTTTGCTATGTATGGATTTTTTCCTGAAGAAGGTATAAATGGCCGAGTGTGGCTAGATCGATTTTTAATCGATTCTAAATATCAGGGTCTTGGACTAGGTAGCATCATGTTAACAGCTTTAATTGAACGGCTAAAAGAAGAATTTATGTGTAATGAAATCTATTTAAGTATCATTGCTGATAATCAAGCTGCACTTTACTTGTATCAGAAATTCGGCTTTAAGTTTAATGGCGAAGTGGATAGTAATAATGAAATGATAATGGTGAAAAATTTGTGATGTTTTTGGGAATTGTACGTAGTAGTTTTTTCTCCTAACTGACGAATGAACTCACTGAGGAAGGCCATATCTATTTTTATTTTAACGTATACAATCAGAACGACTTGAACTACTAGACTTTCAACTCAAGGATGTTGTATGATGAAACTAGAAAAACTAAAATAGGTTTTTTAGTTTCCGGGAGGTCGAGAGTTGAAGACAAGAATAATTAATGCATTTATTGAAGAAACTCGAAATAATGGCATCAAGTTCACGATGGATGACCTAGCAAAGCGTCTTGGAATTAGCAAGCGAACGTTATATGAAAATTTTTCATCTAAGGTAGATATCCTTGATTCCATTATCGAGATGACACTCGTTGAGTTCGATGAACAGACACGCAGTATCATTGACAATCCTGAGCTTACACTGCTAGATAAAATCCGTAAGGCGATTGTCGTCCTACCAAAATACAATGAGTTTTACGATCTTCGGATTTTAGAACAATTAAAACGATCCTATCCTGCACAGTGGGAACGGGTGAATCGATATTTGCATCAGTGGGATGATCTGAAGGGACTTCTTGAAGAAGGCATCCGAACAGGTGTCATTGTGGATCGGAATATCGATTTGCTGATGAAACTGATTATCGAGGCTTCGAATGCAACTCTCGATCGACAGTTTTTTTTAGAACATAGTATTTCTGTTGCGGAAGCGTACGAGTCGATTGTGGATGTGTTATTGACTGGTATGGTGAAGGAGAAATAAGGGTAAGATTGCTGGCAATTCAACTGCCAGTCTATTTTTTTGAATGATGAAACTATAAAAACTAAAATCGTTTCCTTGTTTTATAGGGCGATAAAAGATAAGGAATTGAATTAGTAATGAAAAAGGAACAAGTAGTAAATCGTTTAGATACGGAATCTGTTGGAAAATCTTTTGTGAGGTATTTAATCCCATCGATGGTTGGGATGCTACTGATGGCTGTTAATATTGTGATTGATGGAATTATGGTCGGTAATCGCTTAGGCCCGGTCGCTCTAGCGGGGGTAGGGATCGCAGCGCCTGTTTATACGGTTTTTGTCGCGATGTCACTGTGGATAGGAATCGGTGCAGCGACCCGATATTCCGCAAAGATGGGTGCTAAACGACCTGACGAGGCACGTGTTATTTTTTCGCATGCCATTGTCTCTATATTTATTTTGACGATAATTATTGGGCTTACTGCTTTTATTTTTAGGACTGAACTTGCGTATTTGTTAGGCGCGAATGCGGATACGTTTCAGTACACTGCGGGTTATATGAAGGTCATGTTGCTGTTTGGATTCATCTTCACTGTTGAAAATACATTCAGTATTTTAGTGCGAAATGACGGTGGACCGAATTTATCAATGATTGCACTTGTTGCTACGGCAGTCGTCAATATCGGTTTGAATTATGTGTTTTTATTCGTTCTTGATTATGGTGTAGAGGGTGCTGCTGCGGCTACAGTTATTGGTGCATTTGTAGGGCTAGTCATTTTGAGCACACATTTTTTCAGGAAGAAAAGTAATTTACGTTTTGTTCGCTTTAAGTTTAATCGAAAGCTTTTCCTTCTAATCCTAGTGATTGGATTTCCAAGTTTTCTTGCGGAAGTTGGGTTTTCGGTCTTTACAATCTCGCATAATATTACGTTTGAATACCTCGCTGGAACTGCCGGCGTGTCTGCATTTACGATATTGAATTATGTTCATAGTGTCATGCTGCTGCTATTTATGGGGATGGGGGCGGCGATTCAACCGCTGATTAGCTATTACCGTGGCGCTGGAAGTGAAGTCAAGATGAAAAAAACTGTTCGAATGGCCATTGGGACAGCGTTCGGTGCCGGTATCTTCTTTCTGCTTGTCGGTCAATTTGCAGCGGCTCCAATTGTGAGTATGTTCGGCGATTTCCCGGAAGAAGTAATGGCGCTTGCTATTCCGGGTATTAAACTATTCTTTATCGGGTATCTATTCATGGGTACAAACTTTGTCATGATGACGTATTATCAATCCATCGGACAGATCCGTATGGCGACCTGGATTACCGCAGCTAGGGAAATTATAGTTTTGCTAATCTTGCTTGCCATTATGCCGCGACTTTTTGGCGTAACAGGTGTCTGGCTCGCTATCCCGTTATCGGAATTCATAGTACTGGTGACGATTTATTATTACCATAAAAAATGGAATACTTGAGTTATGGCTTTAAGTATTTTGCAATGAAAAATGAGTAATAGTGCAAACCAAAGAAATTGGTTTGCACTATTTTTTATGTTCGTAAGAAGAACAATTCCTTCCAGTTAGCACATAGAATATATTTCACTAAATTCAAAACTGGTATAGACAACTATACCAATTAGGTGTATATTGAAGATTAAGAATAATGTATAAAATGGCCGAAGAAATAACTAATAAACGGAGTAAAGGCCACTTAACCGGGTTAAGGCGGGAGGCATCTCCCGAGCGCCGCAACGGATTTGAATGGAATACCTATATAGGATAGTAAAGGGGTGACGAATGTAATGAAAACAATGTTGATTTCAAATGTTACAATCGCCGATTCAAAGAAAGACAGCGTAACCGGAGACGTTTTTATAGAAAATGGTGAAATTATAGAAGTTGCTGCTTCTATTAACAAAGTTACAGATATACGAATTGATGCGACGGGTAAGAATTGGATCGTTGTGCCTGGATTTATTGACGTTCACATCCACGGTTCTTCAGGTTTTGATGTAATGGATTCAACGCCAGAAGCGCTAAATGGTTTGGCAAGTGCACTTCCCCGTGAAGGGACGACAAGTTTTTTAGCAACGACCATGACACAGTCCGAAGAAGCAATTTCTGAAGCGTTAGTAAATGCGAGTTTATTCAATGCAGATAAAATGCAAGCTGAAATGTTAGGTGTTCATTTGGAAGGGCCTTTTATCTCAGCTATAAGGGCAGGTGCACAACCGATTGAACATATTACGACTCCGTCTTTTTCCCTTTTTGAAAAATGGCAGGCATTGAGTGGTAATCGCATTAAAATTGTAACTGTTGCTCCAGAAGTGGAAGACGGTCTTGCGTTCGTTGAAGAGGTGACAGCGAGTGGTGTGATTGCATCGCTTGGGCATACAGATGCAACATCGGATGTCGTTCGTAGTGCGGTTGAAGTAGGAGCAAGTCATGTGACCCATTTATACAATCAAATGAGCCTTTTTCATCATCGTGAACCTGGAGTGGTCGGAGCAGCCTTTTTAGAGGATTCTTTGACGGTTGAAATTATCGTAGATCTTATTCATAGTCACCCAAAATCGGTTGAACTTGCATTTCGTCAAAAGGCTTCAAATCGGATCATTCTTATTACGGATGCGATGCGGGCGAAAGGACTTCCTCCTGGGACATATGATTTAGGTGGGCAGGCTGTTGAGGTTACGCATAAGGATGCTAGACTGGCTGATGGAACGCTTGCGGGAAGCATTTTAACGATGGAGAATGCAGCGAAGAATATGAAGTCGATTACGAATTGTACGTTATCGGAACTTGTTGCAATGACTTCAACAAATGCCGCAGACCAACTTGGGCTTTCCCATAAAGGAAGAATCGAGCCTGGAAAAGATGCGGATATTACAATCATTGATGGGGACTGGAATGTACAGATGACTATTTGTAAAGGGAACATTGCTTACGCAAAGGAAGTAATAGAATGAAGGTAGTCGTATTTGATAATTATGAAGAAGTAAGTGTACAGGTGGCACAATTGGTAGAAGCCCAAATTCTTAGAAATGATCGCTCGGTACTTGGACTTGCAACAGGGTCAACGCCACTAGGTCTTTATGAAAGATTGATTGAAGGCGTTACATCACGTGGGATATCGTATCAAAATGTGCGTACTATTAATCTAGACGAGTACCTTGGTTTAGGTGAAGGGCATCCGGAAAGTTATCGTACATTTATGACTGATAACTTATTTAATAAGATTGACATTGTAACCGAAAATACGTATATTCCGGATGGCACTCCTGATTCAGCAGAAGAAGAATGTCTGCGTTATGAACAAGTGATTGATGACGTAGGGCCAATTGATCTGCAAATATTAGGGATTGGTACGAATGGGCATATCGGTTTTAACGAACCAGGGACAGATTCCAACAGTCTGACACATGTCGTTGAACTTGTTGCATCTACCAGAGAAAGCAACGCACGCTTCTTTCCTTCAATTAATGAAGTTCCAACACATGCGATTACAACGGGCATCAAATCGATATTGAAAAGTAAGCAAATTATTGTAATGGCAACCGGTAAAGATAAAGCTGAGGCTGTAAAGACCTTGTTAAGTAAAGATATGAATGAAAGTTTTCCAGCATCAATTTTATGGAATCATGATAATGTTACACTTATCGTTGATCGAGATGCATACCAATTGGTTAAATCGTAAGGGAAGTGAATACTATGCTTGATAAACAGTCATCGGTACCTATGTATGTCCAAATCGAAGACTATTTAAAAAAACAGATTATTGAAGGCGGATTTGTAATTGGAATAGCAATCCCTTCCGAACGTGAATTGACGGATATCTTTAGCGTAAGTCGCATGACTGTCCGACAATCCATCTCGAATCTAGTAAATGAGGGACTCCTTTACCGTGAAAAGGGGCGAGGTACATTTGTAGCGACGCCTAAGATTGAACAACCTCTCATTGGCCTTACAAGTTTTACGGAAGACATGCTGTCACGTGGGATGAAACCTAGCAATAAACTTATTAGTTTTGAAAAAATGATACCTGAAATGGAAATTGCATATAAGTTACAATTGTCTAGGGATGAAGAAGTATTCGTCGTTAAGCGAATTCGGTTTGCGGACAACAAACCTATGGCAATTGAAAGATCGTATCTTCCTGTAAAGCTCGTTCCGGACCTTGAATTGGATAAAATAGAAGGATCTCTTTATTCCTTTATTGAAAAGGATAAACGACTGACAATTAGCCATGCCTCTCAACGTATGGAGGCTGTGCTGGTGAAAAAGGAAGATGCAGAGTTTCTTGAAATTCGTATGCCCTCGGCTGTTTTGATGATGGAACGAACCAGTTATTTAACGAACGACGTGCCGTTTGAAATTGTTCGAAGTACATATCGAGCAGATCGTTATAAATTTATCAGTGAGATTCGGAGATGATGGTGTGAATGCATATTTCAAGGAAATCGAATCGTTGATGAAAAAAGTAATTCATGAAGAACAGCAATCTGTTGAGAGAGTTGCGGCAGAGATGACGAAACGCCTCTCGATTGGTGGTATTGTTCAGTTGTTTGGTTCAGGCCATTCTCACTTAATAGCAGAAGAGTCGTTTTTTCGTGCGGGTGGTTTAGTACCTGTAAGTCCTATTATTGTCGAATCGTTGATGATTCATAATGGTGCTTTCCAGGCATCTATAAACGAAAAAGACCCTGAATTCATTCAAACATTTGCGGGTCAGTTAGATTTTCGTCCTGAAGATGTAATCATTATTATTTCAACTTCCGGTCGAAATGTGGTACCAATAGATGTAGCGCATATTGCAAAAGAGTCCGGGGCTTATGTTGTTTCCCTCCAGTCTCTCTGCTACAATGCGTCTGAACAGCCGTCCAAACACCATTCAGGAAATCGACTTGAAGATGTTGCGGAAACTGTATTGAATACGCATGTAACGCTTGGAGATGGGCTTCTGGTATCGGAGGGAATGCCATATGCTCCGGCTTCTGGTATTATTGGGAGTATGCTTCTTCATGCCGTATTTAGTCGTGTAATTGGTATGATGATTGAAAGTGGCATAGATCCACCAATATTTAAAAGTGCCAATTTGGATGGGAGCTCAGCACATAATGAGCAGATGATTGCAACTTATGGGAAGCGAATTAAGTTTTAATCGACTAACAAACTAATTAATTAAAAGGGAGAGTTTAAAATGATTGAAAAAAATTACAAAGTTACTAGCAACGAAGGCCTTCACGCACGTCCATCATCCATATTAGTATCCGCGGTAACACCATTTACATCAGATGTGAAACTTGAGTATAACGAAAAGACCGTGAACCTGAAGTCGATTATGGGTGTTATGTCACTCGGGATTTCAGCTGGAGCCGATATAAAAATCATCGCTGATGGTGCGGACGAGAAAGAAGTATTGGCTAAAGTTGATGAAGTACTTAAATCAGAAGGAATTGCTCAGTAATCACGGCGATTTAAAGCATTGGAGTGCCAAAAGGTGTCAGTAACTGACACCGGAGAACGTATTCGAACTAGCGTAGGCGCTATACAGGGGCATCCCCTAAGCTCAGAAGCGGTATTCAATGTACTAATTCATTCAACGTATATAGCTAACAAATGTGCTTCAAACCCCTGTGAAAGCATCACCCGAGTTTCAAGCGGGTGATGCTTTACTATCTTTTTGGATAGCAAATCGACTTTTTTACCTAATCGATGAACTATCAATGTTAAAACGGAAATCGCTGTGATATAGTGGGAAATGTGAAAGAAGGTGTGCGTATTGAGAAAGAAATACGGAAGACTCAGGAAAAAAGAAAATGTTATCGTCTTTCCGGGAACATTTGAAAAGCTTGTTGAAAATGGCCATGTAGCCGTTGAACAGGAGAACTACGAATTGGCAGTGGAAGCATTTGACCAGGCTATTATATATGAACCTGATAATCCGGATTTTCTGGGACCTTACGCTGTTGCCCTCTACGAAACAAAAGACTTTCCACGTGCAAAGGAAATTGCAGCAAAGCTCCTTCATAGCGGAACCGCCGATTATGTCGATGCAATGGAATTATATTTGACAATTAGCATCCAATTGCAAGAGTACGATGAAGTTGAAATGACCATCGAAGCCCTTATTGATGAAGGGATTGTTCCGCCAGATATGCTGAATAAATTCAATTATCTAAGGGAATTGAATGGTCGTTTGTCTGATCGCTATGTACAGGACGAACCGAGCTATCAAGTGGAAGTATTCACATTAGACGAATTCATGAAGATGGACGCGCTAGCACAACAGTATGCGCTGGCCTCTCTTGAAGGAAGCGATCTAACTGATTTAGTCCCATTACTTGAGAAAATCGCTGTGCGAGACGATGTAGCGCCATTAGCTATAACGTTCGCATTGACTCTACTGCATCAAATAGGGTACTCTGAAGAACTCACAGTACGAAAATTTGACTGGGAAAAGTGTATTGTACCGGCAGCCATGACATTGCCTGGGCAAGATGATTTTACAAAACAAGTCCTTACAGAAATGGATCGTCGATTACTGCAGGATCCTTCCAAATTTGAAATGGCGCAAGGTCTCATTGAAAAATTTGCAATTACTGCATTCCCTTTTGGCTGGGGGAGTCATACAGTAGAAGAAGTCACAACAGCCTATGTAAACTACATAGAAAGCCTGTTTTCAGGAGAACGGTTACCTGAGTCAGGGCTTAACAAACTAATTCAGCAGATCGACAACGATTCGGACCTATTGTAAAGTGCGAAATCTGTTGAAAGATGAAGAGACTATGATATACTGAAATGGTTGTCAATGGAGTATATAAGTACGAAAAGATATTGGCCAAAACGATTCGGAGGTATTTAATTATGTCAGTTAAATGGGAAAAACAAGAAGGAAACACAGGGATTCTAACAGTAGAAGTACCCGCAGAAGTAGTAACGGTGGGTCTTGATAAAGCATTCAAGAAAGTTGTGAAAACAATACAAGCACCAGGATTCCGTAAAGGGAAAATGCCACGTCAAATGTTTGAAAAAATGTATGGCGTAGAATCACTTTACAATGAAGCACTTGATTTCATTCTTCCAGAAGCATACTCAAATGCACTTGACGAAGCAGGCGTAGAACCAATCGATCGTCCTGAAATCGATATCGAACAAATGGAAAAAGGAAAAGAACTTATCTTCAAAGCAGTTGTTACATTGAAGCCAGAAGTGAAACTTGGCGAATATAAAGGCCTTGAAGTAACACGTCAGGAAACAACAGTTACTGACGAAGAAATCGAAGAGCAACTGAAAGATCGTCAAAAAGCTTTCGCTGAATTGGCTATCAAAGAAGATGGCGCAGTTGAAAACGGCGACACAGTGAAAATCGACTTCGAAGGTTCTGTTGATGGAGAAGTTTTCGACGGCGGTAAATCTGAAGGATACGATCTTGAAATTGGTTCAGGTTCATTTATCCCTGGTTTCGAAGAGCAATTGATCGGCATGAAAAACGACGAAGAAAAAGACGTCGAAGTTAATTTCCCTGAAGAATACCATGCAGCAGAACTTGCTGGTAAACCAGCGATTTTCAAAGTGAAAATTCATGAAATCAAATCAAAAGAAATTCCAGCACTTGATGATGAACTTGCAAAAGAAATTGATGAAGAAGTAGAGAGCCTTGAAGCATTACGTACGAAGCTGAAAGAAGCAACTTTGGAAGAGAAAAAATCCGCATCTGAAGTAGCACTTCGTGATGATCTTGTCGAAGCAGCTGCGAAAAATATGGAAGTTGAAATTCCAGAAGTAATGATCAATTCTGAAATCGAACGCATGATGGAAGAATTCGGACAACGTCTTCAATCACAAGGTATGAACCTTGAGCTTTACTTCCAGTTCTCTGGACAAGATGAAGCAGCACTTCGCGCACAAATGAAAGACGATGCACAAAACCGTGTTCGTGTTTCACTAGTACTTGAAGCAATTGGTAAAGCTGAAAACATCGTAGTTGAAGAAGCAGATATTAATGTAGAACTTGAAAAAATGTCTGAACAATTCGGTATGGATGTTGAGCAAATCAAAACTACACTTGGTGGAACTTCAGTTCTTGAAAACGACCTTCGTTTCAATAAAACGGTTGAGTTCCTTGTTGCAAACGCAAAGATTACTGAATAATAAAGTGGAATAAGGACAAGGTACGGAAGACCGTACCTTGTTTTTCATAGAAAGACATAGAATATCCTTCTTGAATAGGGAAGAATTCTAATTAGTTGATAAAAATCGGGGAATCTTGTAAGATTGTCACTTAAATAGGGGTGAGCATAATGTTCAAATTTAACGATGAAAAAGATAACTTGAACTGTTCTTTTTGCGGGAAATCCCAGGAACAGGTTCGTAAGTTAGTCGCTGGTCAGGGCGTCTATATTTGTGATGAATGCGTTGAGCTTTGTGCTGAAATCGTTGAAGAGGAAGTCGGACTTGAAGAAGGTTTCGAGCTTAAAGACGTTCCAAAGCCGAAAGAAATACAAAGTATACTCGATGAGTATCTTATTGGACAGGACCGTGCAAAGAAATCACTTTCAGTTGCTGTCTATAATCACTATAAACGTGTTAATTCAAACAGCAAGATTGATGATGTCGAGCTATCGAAATCCAATATTGTCTTAATCGGACCAACAGGGAGCGGTAAAACATTACTTGCTCAAACGCTTGCTAGAATCCTCGACGTACCTTTCGCAATTGCGGATGCTACATCTTTGACTGAAGCGGGATATGTTGGAGAAGACGTAGAAAATATTCTGTTGAAACTGATTCAAGCCGCAGATTATGATGTGGATCGTGCAGAAAAAGGGATCATCTATATTGATGAAATCGATAAAGTTGCACGTAAATCCGAAAATGCATCAATTACTCGTGACGTATCAGGCGAAGGCGTCCAACAGGCACTTCTTAAAATTCTTGAAGGGACAGTTGCGAGCGTGCCACCACAAGGCGGGCGTAAACATCCTCATCAAGAATTCATCCAAATCGATACGACAAATATTCTCTTTATTGTTGGGGGAGCATTTGACGGAATCGAAGAAATTATTAAACGCCGTATAGGACAAAAAGTAATCGGATTCGGCGCAGAGCCAAACACAGTCAATGAAGAGGAGTCTTACCTTGCTAAACTGATTCCGGAAGATCTTCAACGTTTTGGTTTGATCCCAGAATTCGTAGGTCGTCTACCTGTCCTTGCGAGCTTGGAACAGTTGAGCGAAGATACGCTGTATCAGATCTTGACACTTCCGAAAAATGCAATCGTAAAACAGTACCAAAAAATGTTTGAACTTGATAATGTTGTGCTGCGATTCGAAGATGATGCTTTGCTTGAAATTGCAAAAGAGGCAATCACACGAAAAACAGGTGCTCGTGGTCTGCGTTCAATTATCGAAAATATCATGCTCGACGTAATGTATGAACTGCCTTCACTTGAAGAAGTGACTGAGTGTAACATTACTAAAGAATCCGTCTTGGGACAATCAAATCCAATCCTTTTAACAGCGGATGGCACCCGAGTTCATCTGGATAGTGAGAAAGACTCGGCGTAACGCATAAAGGATGAAGCTGACTCCGATGACGCGCGTGAAAATGCGCTCTTCGGGTGTCAGCTTTTTTTCAACGTTTTAACTATACCCTGCAGATGTCTCACATCTCTTTAAGTGGTGACAGTTTGCAATGCATACAATTCAATGGGGTTTAACCCCTCTGCTGGATGTAAGTACGCCCAAGTTGGATATACATAATTAATGGAGGAGACTTCCGCATGTCAACTAATAAATTGAACAATATACCATTGTTGCCGCTTCGAGGGTTGCTCGTGTACCCTACAATGATTTTACATATTGATGTTGGAAGAGAACGCTCCGTATTTGCCATTGAACACGCAATCGCTCAAGATAACCTTATTTTTCTTGCTACTCAGAAAGATATAAGTATAGAAAATCCAGAACCAAAAGATCTATATAAAACAGGAACATTAGCGTTTGTTAAATCGATGACTCAATTACCAAATGGGACGTATCGCATACTTATTGAGGGAATTGAACGTGCAGAATGGTCGGATTATGAGGAAGCGGATCTATATCCTGTGGTTAAAGTAACTGGTTATCCAGATGATGAGGAAATAGACGCAGAATCGGAAGCATTAATGAGAACATTACTTACATATTTCGAAAAGTACTCAAAAATCTCTAAAAAAGTGACAGAAGATACGTATGATTCTGTCGCTTCAATTATAGAACCGGGAAGACTTGCAGATACGGTCGCGTCTCATTTACCGCTCAAACTGATTGCAAAACAAGAAGTACTTGAAATGAAAAATGTCAATGAACGCCTTGAATGGCTTATGACTAGACTTTATAATGAGCAAGAAGTACTTAATCTTGAAAAGAAGATTAATGAACGTGTCAGGGAAGCTATGGAGCTTACGCAAAAAGAGTTTTATTTACGTGAGCAGATGAAGGCAATCCAGACTGAACTGGGTGATAAAGACGGTAAAGGTCTAGAAGTTGTGGAATTGAAGAGACAGATTGAGAGTTCGGGTATGCCAGAAGGTGTTAAGGAAACCGCGTCACGTGAGCTCGATAGATATGAAAAACTGCCATCTGCTGCTGCCGAAAGTGGAATCATCCGCAATTATATCGAGTGGCTCGTTACGTTACCGTGGTCAGATGCCTCAAAAGATCAACTGGACATAAATCGCTCGGAAGAAATATTAAACCGTGACCACGATGGACTGGAGACCGTTAAAGAACGTATTCTTGAATATCTGGCAGTTCGTCAGTTAACGAATTCATTACGGGGACCAATCCTTTGTCTTGCAGGTCCACCAGGTGTCGGGAAAACGTCTTTAGCCAGATCTATCGCAGAATCTCTTGGCAGGGAATTTGTTCGAATTTCACTTGGTGGAGTACGGGACGAGTCGGA
The DNA here is from genome assembly GCF_008369195.1 of Sporosarcina sp. ANT_H38. Taxonomy (GTDB): domain Bacteria; phylum Bacillota; class Bacilli; order Bacillales_A; family Planococcaceae; genus Sporosarcina. The sequence continues at coordinate 660,880 of NZ_VOBC01000001.1, forward strand.
AATCCGCGGTCATAGACGGACATATGTGGGAGCAATGCCTGGGCGAATTATTCAAGGTATGAAAAAAGCAGGTAAAATTAACCCTGTTTTCCTACTGGATGAAATCGATAAGATGTCAAATGACTTCCGGGGGGATCCATCGTCCGCGATGCTTGAGGTACTTGACCCAGAACAAAACAATAAGTTTAGTGATCATTATATCGAAGAACCTTATAACCTATCGAATGTCTTATTCATTGCGACTGCTAATGATTTAGGTACGATACCGGGACCGCTTCGTGATCGGATGGAAATAATTTCAATCGCCGGTTACACAGAAATTGAGAAGCACTCTATTGCGAAAAATCACTTGATACCTAAACAGTTGAAAGAGCATGGATTGACGAAGTCACAAGTGCGTATCAATGATCCAGCAATTCAGGACATTGTAAGGTATTATACGCGTGAAGCGGGTGTACGTGGTCTAGAACGACAAATTGCAGGTATTTGCCGTAAAGCTGCGAAACTGATTGTCACGGGTGAGAAGAAGAGTATCACGGTTAGTCCGCGAACTCTTGAATCTCTCGTTGGCAAAAAGAAATACAGGTATGGCCAAGCAGAGACAGTCAATCAAATCGGTGTCGCTACAGGGCTTGCTTATACGCAAGTCGGAGGAGACACTTTGCAAATAGAAGTTTCTTTATCGCCAGGAAAAGGTAAACTTATTCTGACAGGTAAACTTGGTGACGTCATGAAAGAATCTGCACAAACAGCACTGTCCTATGTGCGTTCGAAAACTGTAGAATTCGGGATTGCTCCAGACTTCCATGAAAAGTGTGATATCCATATCCACGTACCGGAAGGCGCGATACCTAAAGATGGTCCTTCAGCTGGTGTAACTATTGCTACAGCGCTGGTCTCTGCATTGACGAAACGGCCAGTACGCCGTGAAGTCGGAATGACCGGTGAAATTACACTGCGCGGCAGAGTTTTGCCGATTGGTGGCGTGAAAGAAAAAACATTAAGTGCCCATCGAGCTGGCTTGACGACAATTATCTTGCCAAAAGAAAATGAGCGCGACATCGAAGATATTCCAGAAAGCGTCCGGGAAGAATTGACATTTAAACTCGTTTCTGACGCAGAAGAGGTCCTCGAAATTGCATTGGAGGAGACTTCCAAATGAAAGTCCATAACGTAGAAATGATAATGAGTGCTGTACGACCTGATCAATATCCGATACAAGGATACCCGGAATTTGCATTAGCAGGCCGGTCTAACGTTGGTAAATCATCGTTCATTAACAAAATGATTGGCAGAAAAAGCCTTGCCAGAACTTCTTCAAAGCCTGGTAAGACTCAAACACTAAACTTTTATAAAATCGAAGAGCAAGTATTTTTCGTCGATGTACCGGGATACGGCTATGCAAAAGTATCAAAGTCATCTCGTGAAACATGGGGGAAATTCATACAAGAATATATGACTGAACGGGAACCTCTCCAAGCTGTCATCCAAATTGTTGATTTGCGTCATGCTCCAAGTGCTGAGGATTGTGCAATGTATGATTTCCTTGTGGAGAACAACATTCCTGCAATCATCATTGCGACGAAAGCGGACAAGATTCCAAAAGGGAAATGGGAAAAGCATAAAAAAGTTGTTCGCGAAACGCTTGAGATGCGTCCATATGATGCTTTAATTGTCTTTTCGTCAGAAAAGGGAATTGGTATGGATGAAGCTTGGAGAGAAATCGAGAGCAGAATGTAACTATAAAAGTTAGAAAACCGGAAGCCGAGCAATAGCTCGACTCCCGGTTTTTTTATAGTGTGCTGTCGCTCAGAGGCTTGGAAAGCGATTAAAACGTAAGTGAACGATAAAGGATTTACACACTATCGGTATAATTCAATGGAAAATATGATCCAAGGTTATTGTAATGAAATATGGACAGTCAAATGTTGTTTATATCCACTGAAAGAACGATACAAACAAAGCAATTCAATTCAATTAAAGAAATTGTTAGCATAATAAATGTAGTTTCATGAATTAGAATAATATGTTTTATAAAAAGCAATTAGATTCGTATGAGGTGCTAAGTTGGCAAAAAAGAAAATTTTAATTGGGGATACGGAAAATAAAGCATCATTCATTTTCGAACAGATAGAGCATATGAATATTCCATTCACAGTAGACATAGAAAAAATGTATGTGATAAAGAGGTCATCCGAAGAGTTGTTGACGAAGGCATGTGATGAAGAGTATGAATTCTTTTTAACGTTTGTAGTCCAGAAAAGAGATATTGTAAAAGTAGAAGCGATTATTGCACAGCACGCCTCGCCCAATGAACGTGATGAATGGCAGAAAAAAGCGAAAAAAATCAAAAGAAAAGAAACTTTCATTTTTGCCATTTGGATTGTCATATATTCTATTTTGATTTTGACCATTGAGGTTGGGAAAACAATAGATGGAAATAGCATTTCATACATAGCTTGCTTTATTCTATGGTTAGGCGGTACCATTTTAACGGTTAAAAATTATAGAGAGTACAAACGAGCAAAGGAAGAAAAGTTACTTAAACAATATACGTTGTTTTCGATAATTTTTGGAAGTAGTTGCATGATTCATGCTTTCAGTTCATTTTTAACTATGAATCGATAATAGTGGCATTTAGCGGGCGCTTATTATTTTCGCTCCTGGAAATTGGAAGTGTACTCGAGTTTCATTTGTACACTATAATAATTTCCTCGTATAGTTTTGTTATTCTGTCGTATAGTATTGGTAAACGGTAATACAGCTTCACAAAATTTTAGTTTGTTTGGCACATTAATTGCATGTAAATTTGAAGGATGTTAGAATTAGATTATAATCATTATAAATAGTTATGTTTAATCATTTGTATTCATATGTTGTTCACAAATTCTCCTAAGAAAAGTGATAACTATATGGTATAATGGAAAGCGTGAAATAGAACGTGAGAGGTGTGAACACCTGATGCATACAATCGTAATCGGTGTCAATCACCGGACAGCACCTGTTGAAATAAGAGAGAAATTATCTTTTATTGAAACAGAACTGCCACAGGCGATGCAAACATTGCAACAGCAAAAAAGTATATTAGAAAATATTATTATATCGACATGTAACCGAACTGAAATTTACGCGGTTGTTGATCAGCTACACACAGGTCGCTATTATGTGAAAAATTTCTTGGCTGAATGGTTCGATATGCCCCTTGAGTCATTCTCTTCACATCTTATTATCATGGAAAATGATGGTGCGATTGAGCATCTAATGCGCGTATCAGCAGGCATCGATTCCATGGTTCTTGGTGAGACGCAGATTTTAGGGCAAGTGCGGGACAGTTTCCTTGAAGGCCAATCGATGGGTACAACAGGTACTCTTTTCAATGAGCTATTTAAACAAGCCGTAACGCTTGCGAAAAAAGCGCATACTGAAACGGCAATTGGTGATAACGCTGTCTCTGTTTCCTATGCTGCTGTAGAACTCGGGAAAAAGATCTTTGGCACATTGGATAAAAAGCATGTGGCTATTCTTGGAGCAGGTGAAATGGGTGAACTTGCCGTTAAGAACTTGCACGGAAGTGGTGCGAGCAAAGTGACTGTCGTTAATAGAACACTTTCGAAAGCGGAAGTACTTGCCGATAAATTCGGAGGCGTAGCGAAATCAATGCAAGAACTGCAATGCACACTTCTTGAAGCTGATGTACTGATCAGTTCAACGGGTGCAACCGATTTCGTTATCGACTTTGAACTTATGCAGTTAGTAGAGCGGCTTCGTAAGGGAAGACCGATATTTATGGTTGATATCGCTGTACCGCGTGATTTAGATCCGCGTATCGGTGATTTGCCGAATGTCTTTCTTTACGACATCGATGATTTACAAGGTATTGTTGAAGCGAATCTTGCGGAAAGAAAACGGGCCGCCACAGAAATTGGCCTCATGATTGAGCAGGAAATCGTCATATTCAAGGATTGGGTTGCTCAACTAGGAGTAGTTCCTGTCATTTCTGCACTTCGTCAAAAAGCACATCGTATCCAATCGGAAACGATGGCAAGTATAGAAAACAAAATGCCTAATTTGACGGACCGCGAGAAAAAAGTATTGAGCAAACACACTAAATCGATTGTCAATCAATTATTGAAAGATCCTATTTTACAAGTGAAAGAATTTGCCATGGATTTGAAATCAGCTGAAAAACTGGAGTTGTTCCAGCAAATATTCGGTATTGATGAAGATGTTGTGAAAGAGAAAGAATCGCTTGCGAAACAGGCGAAAGAACGGTTAAACGTCAGTGCAGATAAACATGTGACGCCACAACCGGATATGACATTTTGAACGTTTGTCAAAGGGGCGTTTCCGCATCAGTGTGATACACTATAGATGCAGAAACGCCCCTATTAGTTCGGAAAGGCAGAGAAGTTATCATGGTGGATATGATGATGGCAAGACTGCATGAAGTGATGGTCGTACTATATGCAGTTAGCCTAGTTTTTTATTTTATAGATTACTTGAATAAAGATACATTTGCACACCGAAGTGCTTTTTGGATATTAAGCATCGTCTACTTTCTACAAACTTTCTTCCTTGTGATGTATATAATCGAATGGAAGAGGTTCCCGATACTCACACTGTTTGAAGGAATCTATTTTTACGCATGGCTTTTGATTACATTATCCATTATCATGCATCTATTTTACAAAGTTGGTCACGCTGTCTTTTTCTTAAATGTGATTGGGTTTATCTTCATGACGATTCACACATTTGCACCTGAACAAATTGAACAGTCTCCAATAGGCGAGGCACTTATTTCTGAGCTGTTATTCATCCATATTACATTCGCAATTTTGTCCTATGCGGCTTTTGCGATGTCATTTGTTTTTTCGATTCTATATCTTCTCGTCTATAAAGTTTTGAAAAAGAAGAAATGGTCAAAACAATTTAACAGGCTTCCTTCTCTTCATCAAACAGAGATGGGAATGAAGGCAGCTCTTTATACTGGTATCCCGTTTCTGCTCGTCAGTCTAATTCTCGGTATGCAGTGGGCGATTGTTGCACTTGATGAATGGTCATTTTTCGATATGAAGATTATCGGCTCCTTTATTTTACTTGTCGTGTATGGTTCTGTATTATTCTTGAAGCGAAGTGGCAAGCTAAATGGGAATGACTTTGCATGGGCCAACGTATTCGCATTCCTTTTTGTTATCATCAATTTTTTCCTCGGAAGCAAATTATCCGAGTTCCACTTTTGGCTTTAACTTAATTCAGCCGAGTTTCAAACCCGAACTGTATTAAGGTAAAGCCTCCGGCGGATGCGATGTTCTAAGGAAAACTACTTTACTTAAACTAGGCACTAATTCTCCAAGGCAATATTGATTATGAAAGGTTGGATTAATTTAGTATGAGAAAAATTATCGTAGGTTCTAGAAGAAGTAAACTTGCATTGACACAAACGAACTGGTTTATCGAACAGATGAAAGCTGCCGGGGCTCCGTTTGAATTCGAAGTGAAAGAAATTGTTACGAAAGGCGATCAAATCCTTGATGTTATGTTGTCAAAAGTTGGGGGTAAGGGTCTTTTCGTAAAAGAAATTGAGCAGGCTTTGTTCGATGAAGAAATCGATTTCGCAGTACATAGCATGAAAGACATGCCCGCTGTTCTTCCCGAAGGGCTTGTTATCGGATGTATCCCACCTCGTGAAGATGCACGCGATGCATTCATTTCAAACGGGCATGTGAAATTCATGGACTTACCGATAGGCGCTAAAGTGGGGACGTCTAGTTTACGTCGTAGTTCACAGTTACTACTTCTGCGTCCTGATCTTGATATCCAGTGGATTCGTGGAAATATCGATACACGATTGAAAAAAATGGTTGACGGTGAATACGATGCGATTCTCCTTGCAGCTGCAGGTATGAATCGAATGGGCTGGAGTGCAGATGTCACTACAGAATATATGTCAGTTGAAGATTGTATCCCAGCAGTAGGACAAGGTGCACTTGCGATTGAATGTCGAATTGACGATCAAGAGTTGCTTGCGGAACTTGCAAAATTAACGGATGAAAAAACGTGGAAAGAAGTTGAAGCAGAGCGTACTTTTCTAACTGAAATGGATGGCTCATGTCAAGTTCCAATTGCCGGATTTGCGCAATACAACGGTAGCGAAGTTGAACTGACGGGCTATATTGCTTCTCCTGATGCAACACAGGTATTTAAAAAGACTTTTTCGAGTGCGAATCCCGTTGAAGCGGGTATGGAGGTTGCGAAAACACTGCGTGCCGAAGGGGCTTCAGAAGTGATTGAGAAAGTGAAGGCGGATATGGATGCGTGATAGTCAACCGCTGTTAGCTGAAACAGTCATCTTTACAGGAACGCCGAAGTCTACTGATGTATTTGAATTGGTGAAGCGCTATGGAGGGACGCCTGTTTCACTGCCACTTATTCAAGTAGCAGAGTTAGTGGAACCGACAGATGAGCTTCGTTTGAATGCTTGTCCAATCTATGATTGGCTTATATTTACGAGTCAAAGTGCAGTAGCTGCTTTTGGAGCCAAGCTCATTCGTCACGGTTTTTCTTCGGAATTAATTCCCGCAAAAATAGCTGCGGTTGGTACTCGAACTGCGGAAGCACTCGAGAAAATCGGTTTTACAGTCGATTTCATTCCAACAGTGTTCAGTGCAGATACATTCGTGAAGGAATTTAACCCTGCTGACACAGATATCCGACGCATTCTTTTTCTACGCGGATCAATTGCAGGCGTCACCATTAAAGAGGAATTGCCTTTTGAAGTGGATGAATGGACAATCTATACGACGGAGCGTGCGGGAGATTCCATCGATTCTCTCGTTGATTTATTGCAACAAAAACAGTATTTGACTGTCCTATTCGCAAGTCCTTCGGCTGTGGACGTTTTTGCTGAAGAAGTGGTCCCGCGAACAGGATGGACAGGTTTTACAATAGGGGCCATCGGACATGTAACAGAAAAAGCGTTGTTAGAAGCTGGTGCGGCCGTTCATGTTAGGCCCGATACATATACACTTATGGATCTCGTTGAGAAATTGGCGGGGCGAAAGGAAGGGTAATTTTGGATACTTTACAATTCAGACGCAACAGACGTTTACGTACATCAAACACACTACGTTCTATGGTAAGAGAAACTGTTTTGAGAAAAGAAGACTTCATCTATCCGATTTTTGTCATTGATGGAGAAGACATCAATAATCCTATCGCTTCTATGCCGGGTGTGTTCCAGAAATCACTCGACCATTTTGCAACTGAACTAGATGAAGTTGTGTCACTTGGAATTCCCTCAATTATATTATTCGGTTTACCAGCAATGAAAGATGATAGGGGATCGGAAGCTTATTCTGATCAAGGGATTGTCCAAAAAGCCACTCGTTTTGCGAAAGAACGCTATCCTGAACTTATCGTCATCGCAGACACTTGCCTATGCCAATTTACAGACCATGGTCATTGTGGTGTCTTAGAAGGTGGCAAAGTCCTAAATGACCCGTCATTAGAACTACTAGCGCGTACTGCGGTAAGTCAAGCGAAAGCGGGAGCAGACATTATTGCACCATCCAATATGATGGACGGTTTTGTAGCTGCTATTCGTCAGGGATTAGATGCGGCTGGATTTGAAGATATTCCGATTATGTCCTATGCGGTGAAATATGCATCTGCTTATTACGGACCTTTCCGTGATGCGGCGCATTCGTCACCAAAATCAGGCGACCGTAAAACGTATCAGATGGATCCTGCAAACCGTATGGAAGCAATGCGTGAAGCTGAATCAGATGTTGCAGAAGGTGCAGACTTCCTAATCGTAAAACCAGCACTTTCGTATCTCGACATCATGCGGGATGTCAAAGACAATTTCACATTGCCAGTAGTCGCATACAATGTGAGCGGTGAATACGCAATGGTTAAGGCAGCAGCACAAAATGGCTGGATTGATGAAAAAGCAATCGTTCTGGAAACGTTGACAAGTATGAAGCGTGCAGGTGCGGATCTTATTATGACGTACCACGCGAAAGATGCTGCGCGCTGGCTGGGGGAGAAATAATTGGGTAGAACTTATGAAAAGTCGAAACAAGCATTTGCAGAAGCTGTAAATCTTATGCCAGGTGGGGTAAATTCTCCTGTTCGTGCATTTAAATCTGTCAATATGGATCCGATTTTTATGCAGAGTGGAAAAGGCGCTATCATTACGGACATCGATGGCAATGAATATATCGATTATGTACTATCTTGGGGTCCGCTTATTCTCGGTCATTCTGATTCAGACGTAGTTGAAGGCATTAAGCGTGTTGCGGAGACTGGAGCAAGCTTTGGAGCACCGACGTTAGCGGAAAATGAACTTGCGAAACTCGTTATAGAACGTGTTCCTTCAATTGAAATGATTCGTATGGTGTCATCCGGTACGGAAGCAACGATGAGTGCACTGCGTTTAGCACGCGGTTACACAGGTCGTAATAAGATTTTAAAATTTGAAGGCTGTTACCACGGTCACGCTGATTCACTGCTCATTAAAGCTGGTTCTGGCGTTGCAACACTAGGCCTACCAGATAGCCCTGGTGTACCTGAATCTGTTGCAAAGAATACGATTACGGTACCGTATAACGACCTTGAGAGCATTAAAGTCGCAATTCAAGAATTCGGTGACGACTTAGCAGCAATCATTGTTGAACCTGTCGCAGGAAATATGGGAGTTGTCCCACCTGAACCCGGTTTCCTTGAAGGATTGCGTGAGTTGACAGAGAAAAACGGTTCACTTCTTATTTTTGATGAAGTAATGACGGGCTTCCGCGTTGGTTATAATTGTGCGCAAGGTCATTACGGTGTTACACCTGACATTACATGTCTAGGCAAAGTAATCGGTGGTGGACTTCCAGTCGGTGCATATGGTGGTAAACGTGAAATCCTAGAAAACATGGCTCCTGCGGGTACGATTTACCAGGCGGGGACTTTATCAGGAAATCCACTTGCAATGACTGCAGGTATTGAAACGTTGAAAAAATTAACGCCTGCATCATATGACCATTTCATGAAACTTGGCGATCAGCTGGAAGCCGGTTTCCGTGCAGCTGCTGAAAAATTTGATATCCCGCACACAGTAAACCGTGCAGGCTCGATGATTGGCTTTTTCTTCACTAACGAAAAAGTATCAAATTACGACAAAGCGAAAACAGCTGATCTTGTACTGTTCGCTGATTACTATCGCTTAATGGCGGAAGAAGGTATCTTCCTTCCACCATCCCAGTTCGAAGGCATGTTCCTATCGACTGCGCATACTGAGGCGCATATTGAGAAGACAGTTGAAGCTTTCCATACAGTGTTTGCTAAACTTCGCGCATAATAAAGTATTAGTCACAAAGTCAATTCAAAAACAAAAACGACATTCTCGTTAGTTTTAATAGACAATACAGAATCCCCCGACTGAATTACTGGTCGGGGGATATTTGCGTTCGTTTGCTCTGTTTATCCTTCTATCGCGTCAGTGTCGCGCATACAATTGTTTGTGAAGGAATAGAAGGAGGGAACAAGTATGGAGAAAAAACAGTGGTCAATGCAGGAAAGTTTTTATTTCCCAGAACATGCTGGCGTACCGACTGGGGTACAGTCAGTTACAGTGACACCGAGATATACTGAAGAAAGAACAGAAGATGCAGTCCGGTTGACAGGCATTTATCATATTGCTGCGAATGTCGAATTTGACGAAGGGGTGCAGCGGTCGGCGGAATTAGATGATTCATTCATCCTAATTGACGATGTTGAAGTTGACGGCAAAGATGGTTACTTTGAATACGCAGTACCTCTTAATATCGACCTGCCTTCAATAGCGGAAAGCCCATTGGACATTGTAACGACGCAAGCAACAGGTGAAACGGACGGACAAGGTACTTACGGAGTTGTCTGGAATGTGGAATGTACGTACACAGAAGCGGTTGCGATAGTTGAGGAACTTGAGGAAGTGCAAGTAGTTGTTGCGACGCCGATCGTAGTAATTGACAGCACTTCGTTTGACGAGATGGACGAAGTGCTGTCGTTCATTGCGGACCTAACAGATGGAGTTTCGACGACATCATTCCGTTCAAATGATGTTTTTGTAAAGAATGAAGGCTAAGCCGCACAGTAAACACAACAGAAGAAAATCGCCTGTAGTCGGCACAATCAATAACCGTATCAATTGAAAGATGCAAATAGGGATAATGATCCCTTTGCAATAAAATCTACATTTCCGGAGCCAAGGCGGTAATAAGTAAGGGTTATAGCCTCTTCGCATGATGTCATCCTTTCCTAATTTACTTGACGGTTGATAAGATATTCCGTTACAATCAGACTAATTGCATATGGATGCGATGATTGGGATAGTAAGTGAATGGATTAGACTAAAGAGAGGGTTCGAGTGCTGAAAGAACCTGTCGATTATTTACTGAATGTAACCCATGAGCAGTTTCCGTGAAAAAGTATGAGAGCGTATCTCTTACAGTAGCGGAAGCCGGTTTGAAGCCGTTATCGAAGTTTGAGGTGCACAGTTCTTTTATGTGCACGAATAAAGGTGGTACCGCGAACAGCTCCTTCGTCCTTTAAGGCGATAGGAGTTTTTTTTGTGTCCAGTTTTAAGGCGCCAACCCCTCGGGTCACAAGTGATTTCGCTGTGGTGGCTGTAGTACGCCTCCTCGCAAACTCCCTTGTGCCTGTCGGGGCTAAGCGGCGCCTTACACTTTTCATTCCCAAAAATAAAGGAGGAAACAACATGTCAACTGAAAACAACACGTCGATGCCGACGAAATATGATCCGCAGACAATTGAAGCAGGTCGCTACGAATGGTGGCTGAAAGGGAAGTACTTTGAAGCACAGCCTGAAAGCGATAAAACACCTTATACCATTGTTATTCCACCACCGAACGTTACAGGTAAACTTCACCTAGGCCACGCATGGGATACAACGTTACAAGATATCATGACGCGCATGAAACGCATGCAAGGTTATGATGCATTATGGCTTCCAGGAATGGACCACGCGGGAATCGCGACACAGGCTCGTGTTGAAGCAAAACTTCGTGAAGAAGGAACGACACGTTATGATTTAGGTCGTGAAAAATTTGTTGAAGAAACATGGAAATGGAAAGACGAGTACGCAGGCCATATCCGTGAGCAATGGGCGAAACTTGGTTTGGGTCTTGACTATACACGTGAACGATTTACCCTGGATGAAGGACTTTCGAAAGCTGTACAGGAAGTTTTCGTTAAACTTTATAATAAAGGTCTTATCTACCGTGGCGAATACATTATCAACTGGGATCCGGCTACGAAAACAGCGATATCTGATATCGAAGTCATCCATAAAGACATACAGGGTGCTTTCTATCATATGCGTTACCCATTGGCAGACGGAACAGGCAGTATCGAAATTGCGACAACTCGACCTGAAACAATGCTTGGGGACACTGCGGTTGCAGTCCATCCTGAAGATGAGCGCTACAAGCATTTGATTGGCAAAACTGTTACATTACCGATTGTCGGGCGTGAAATTCCGATTATCGCAGACGATTATGTTGACATGGAATTCGGAAGTGGTGCCGTGAAAATTACTCCTGCACATGACCCGAATGACTTTGAAATCGGTAACCGTCATAACCTTCCACGTGTCCTTGTGATGAATGAAGACGGTTCAATGAACAAGCTTGCTGGTAAATACGAAGGAATGGACCGCTTCGAATGCCGTAAAGAAATCGTTAAAGACTTACAGGAGATGGCTGTTCTATTCAACATTGAAGAACATAATCATTCTGTCGGTCACTCAGAACGTAGTGGTGCTGTCGTTGAACCTTATTTATCAACACAATGGTTCGTTAAAATGCAACCACTTGCTGATGAAGCGATTAAATTGCAAGAAGCAGAAGGCAAAGTAAACTTCGTACCAGACCGTTTTGAAAAAACTTATTTAACATGGATGGAAAATGTTCATGACTGGTGTATCTCGCGTCAACTTTGGTGGGGCCATCGTATTCCGGCTTGGTACCACAATGTTACGGGCGAAATTCATGTCGGTCATGAAGCACCTGCCGATAGCGAAAACTGGAGTCAAGACAATGACGTTCTTGATACATGGTTCTCATCTGCGCTATGGCCGTTTTCGACTATGGGCTGGCCGGATCTCGACAACGAAGAATTCAAACGCTATTACCCAACAGATGCACTAGTAACAGGCTATGACATCATTTTCTTCTGGGTATCTCGGATGATTTTCCAAGGAATCGAATTCACGGATCAGCGTCCATTTAAAGACGTATTGATACACGGACTCGTACGTGCAGAAGATGGTCGTAAAATGTCTAAATCACTTGGTAACGGTGTCGACCCGATGGATGTCATCGAAAAATACGGTGCAGATGCACTACGTTACTTCTTGTCAACAGGTTCATCACCAGGGCAGGACCTTCGTTACTCGACTGAAAAAGTTGAAGCCATCTGGAACTTTGCCAATAAAATCTGGAATGCATCTCGTTTTGCGCTCATGAACATGGATGGCATGACTTACGAAGAAATCGATTTAACGGGTGAAAAATCCGTAGCAGATGCATGGATTTTGACACGGTTGAATGAAACAATTGACCAAGTGACGAAACTTGCAGATCGTTACGAGTTCGGTGAAGTCGGCCGTGCACTCTATAACTTCATCTGGGATGATTTCTGTGACTGGTACATCGAAATGGCGAAACTGCCACTCTACGGTGAAGATGAAACAGCTAAGAAAATGACGCGTTCTGTACTTGCATACGTACTCGATAATACGATGCGCCTGCTACATCCGTTCATGCCGTTCATCACAGAAGAAATCTGGCAGAACTTACCGCATGAAGGCGAATCAATCACAGTCGCTGCATGGCCGGTTGCAGATCCTGCGCTTACTGATAAAACGCGTGCAACTGATATGAAACTGCTGATGGATATCATCCGTGCAGTACGTAATATCCGCGCAGAAGTAAATACACCATTAAGCAAAAAAGTTCCACTTTATATTTCAGCTAAAGACGATGTAACTGTAGCTGTATTAGAAGCGAATCGCAGCTACATCGAACGATTCTGTAACCCTGAGACATTAACGCTAGGCAACAACATCACAGCACCAGGTAAATCGATGTCAGCTGTCGTTACAGGAGCAGAACTGTTCTTACCACTTGAAGGCCTACTGAACATCGACGAAGAACTCGCACGACTAACAAAAGAGCTTGCGAAATGGCAAGGCGAAGTGAAACGCGTTCAAGGCAAACTTTCAAACGAACGTTTCATGTCGAAAGCACCTGAAGCTGTAGTTGAAGAAGAACGTGCTAAGGAAAGTGACTACCTACAAAAATACGCTGCCGTTGAGCGTCGTATGCAAGAATTGAAGGAAATCTAATTTGAAAACGAAAAGACCCCGTCGCGATTAGTGCGATCGGGTCTTTTTGTTTGATAAATTAGCCGTGGCGGTCATAACTGCGCTCGTGGCGAGCATAAGCACACCCGTGCCGACCATAACAGAGCTCAAGGCGGTCATAAGTGCATCCATGCCGAGCATAACGAACTCCATGGTGGTCATAACGAAATAGGCGGTCTCTGTTCTGTCGAAATACGAATGTGTGACCATATATTTGGCATATCCACATTAGCTAGTAATTTGAATTATTATTAATTCCATTTTGATTATGAATTATGGAATGTGGTAGTATAGGTTTATATAATTCTATTAATTTCTTATAATATAGGTATAGTCTAGGAGTAAAGCGATAGCGTTGGCTAAAATCAGACTGTTTAAATTGTTTTTTTACAAAATAGTCAACTTATATAGATTGAGATATAAAAATCCCTTCTGATCCACTTCGGCGCTTAGGGGATGCCTCCCATCATAAGCCTGACCGCTGCGCTTTCAGTCTTATGACTACGGCTACCCTTGGTAAGGAGCCTACGTTCTGTTTATATACGTATTCATAAGTTCAACTTAAATAGCACGAATGAAAAGGATGATAGACATGAGTAAGTTAAAACTGAAAAGGGGTATGGGGGAAGGTGGGCTCTCGCTTGTTGAAGTGCTTGCCTCTATTGTTATTTTAACCCTTTTACTAACGACTTTTTTAATGATGTTTCTACAATCAGCTAAAGTTAATAAGGCGTCCGAGCATATTATTGATGCGACGTATATTGCACAGGAAGAGATGGAAAATATATATGCGCTTAGTACGACTATTAAACATAATGCGAAAGAAGGGGCAATTAAAGGTTTGGGTTATACCAATGGATCAATTGAAAGTGGTTGGATTGTATTTGAGAAAGGGTATAATTCTAATGTTTTAATAAAAATTAAATTACAAAATAAAAAGGGTAATATGGATCGTGTAATAGTAGAAGTACGAGGTATACCTGATGATAATATTCAAGCCCAGATGGAAAATCTAGTAGTTTGGGGGGCTGATTAATAATGAGGAAATATCTGAACAATGAAAAAGGACTAACCTTAGTTGAAATCCTTGCCGTACTAATTATTGGCTCAATTATTATGCTATTAATTTCAAACGTTCATTTATTTGGCCAGAAACAATATAAAAGCCAATCAGAAAAATCAAGACATTTATACGATGTTACCTATGCGGCGAAAGTGATTACCAAAGAAATTAGGAAAGTTGATGAGAGTGGCATAGCAAATGTTGATTCAAAGCGTGATCATATCAAATTGACAAGTGTTATTGAGTATAAATATAATAGTGCGAATAAATCTATTGAAAATAAAGATGGAACGATTTTAGTTAAGGATATTGAAAATTTTGTTGCTGAGAGGTTAGATAATCAAGTAGATCTCGAGATTATTAGTAAAACCGGTGAAAAAGTTAAAACTAAGATCGTATTAAGAAAGGGTGATTAATTTGAGGAAATTGCAAAAAAGAAATCATCTTCAAACCAACAATAGTGGATTCACCCTTGTTGCTGTATTAATGGTACTTGTGGTTTTAACTGTCCTTGGACTAAGTATTCTGATGATCACTTCGAACTTTGTGAAAATAACGGCGGGAGAGCGGGATGATCAATCTGTATTTTATGTTGCGGAATCCGGTGTTGTTGATAAAGTCTATGATATTAATGAAGTTGTAAAAGTCGCATTCCAAACTGTAAAAACAATATACAATAACTTGCCAATTATTGAAAAATCAACATTCGATTTCGTAGGAAGATTCTACTCGGAAGTCGTGTCCAAGGTAGATTTATCACCTCGAACAATGTCGTCATTTGAGTCAAGCTTCGGTAATAATCCTTTAGCTTCGATAACAGTGACACTAAAGAGTACCAACCCACCGGTATTTGAAATTGAATCTGTAGGGACGATTGGCAATAAAAATCGCACAGTTTCACAGGAAGTTAAAGTTTTTTTAGAGCCGAGTTTGATTGAGGGGCCGGGGATTTCAGGAAATATGGCGTTATATGTTAGTAAGACTATCAGATTAGATGGAAGTGTAAAGATACACGGAGATGCTGGTACGAAATCTAATAATCCTGGTGATGTGACATTTAGTGGAGGAGGAGCGGTTACCGGTAAAGTGATTCAAGGTGTGGGGAATTTTGTTGAATTACCACCGTTTCCTAGATTCCCTATATATAATATACCGAAAAATCAGGAAATTATGAACAGTAATGGGAATAAGACTGATTTAGTAAAAGACGGAAAGTTATTGATAGGAAACTATATAACAAATGGATATACACTGAATATGAGTAGCAATATGGAATTTAAGGAAATACTCCTTAACGAAAATAATACACTAATAATTAATGTAGGAGATACTAATAGAGAGATTGTGGTTGATCATCTAAATATGACTAATGGACATATTAAAATAATTGGCGCCGGAAAACTAACTATTTATGTAAAAAATAAAATGACAATGGGATCAGGAAGTACAATAAACAGCAATACTGGTGATGTAGAAAAGTTGCAAGTTTATCAAAAAGGTTCTAGTCCAATAAATTTAAGTGGATCCCAAAAAATATTTGGATCACTCTTCGCAGAAAGTGCAAATATTAATATCGGTGCTGGTGGAGGTTTTCACGGGAATATTATTTCTGGAGGTACTGAAGTAAAAGTGGATGGTGGAGCAAGTGTGAACACTCAATTATTCTTGGTGCCTAATGCTAAATTTACTTTAGCTGGTGGTGGAAATATTAAAGGTTCGATTATTGCAGATTCGTTTATTGGAACAGGGGGTGGGTCTGTTACTTACGATGTTATAAGTCCGGGTATCGGGTCTGGTAGTTCGATAAAGGACTATGGTAATGGAGAAAATTTAATCCTTAAGAAACAGTTAATTGAGAAATAGAAATTTGGGGTAACTGTGTCTAAAGCAATTTAGTTATTTCATTATTAATTTGGGATACAAGCCAATCTGGATATTCGGTGCCAATCTCTCACTCAACAGGTACTCAGATGTCAAACCGAATATGTTAACTAATGCAGAAAGTGCATAGTTCTTTGATACAACGTAGCGAATACTATTACAGCTCTTCGTGATTTAATGAGCGAAAACCATATCCCGAATGATGTGGAATTTGGGGATTTCGCTCATATTGAATTCGAATTGAATGTCCAAAAGGTAAATCCTTGGCGCCAGTCACTCATTCAATTACTACATATATTGAACAAATGTCTCCAATCAAAAATTGAGCGAATTTGCCTTTCGGGGGGAGCTGAAGTCATAAGCCTGATAGTTGCGCAGCGGTCAGGCTTCCCCTAAGCGCCGCAGCAAATTTGAAGAGAATCTGTATTTCAACCTCATCTCTGGTAACACTCACATAATTAAAATAACAAAAAAAAGATCAGACATCTACCCAGATATCTGATCTTTTGCATGTTTATTCAAGTAGCTTGTCTTTATGTTTGCACAAAATGCTTGTCACTAACTATCTTCCGGAAAGCTTCTCTTTAATATATCCCATCAATTTCTCAGCCACCGAAAACTCATGCGTAATATACAGTGACCTTGCCCCGACAGGATCCTCGATTTCATTCAACAGCCATCTTCCATCCGGTAACAATATGAAGTCAATTCCGACATAATCGCTTTTTATTGCTCGGGAAATAGTTTTTACATCTTTTTCCTGCCAACTGGAAAGTATGTACTTTTCGACCGAGCCACCGAGCGTGTAGTTTGATTTGAATGAACCGTTACCAGTGCGTTTTACGGCTCCGACGACTTCATTGCCAATCACAAATACGCGTATATCTCGGGCGCCGGATTCGATGAAGGGTTGGACAATTAGTTTTCGGTCGTGGAACTTGTTGAAAAACAACTCTGCGTCCATGGCCGATGTGCAAAGGAAAACTTCGTCCCCACCATGACCATCGACGGTTTTCAACACACAAGGATACGAATTTATGTCACCAATTGAACGAATCTTTCTCGTCGGAACAGCCGGAACACCAAGCAGGGTAGCAAGTTCAAATGTCTGCAATTTATCATTCGCAATTCGATTTACTTCAGCACGATTGAATAGCCTTGAACCTTCCATCTCAAACTTGGTTGCTCGCTTCGTATCGCGGTCCCTGAAAAGAATGAAATCTGCATCGGAATCTGGCTGATCATCTCCAATTAGTAAACGAAGTTCTATCTCGAGTTTTCCTGACTCAATTATTAATTCATCAATAAACGCATGATTTCTAACTGATTCAGCCGCTGAATAATAAACGTAACCCTTCACTCTAGCTTCCTCAAGATATACGCAATCATTGCATCTGCAACATTAATACCTGTAACATTATAAATGTTGCGTATGTGAGCTGCTGCATTGACTTCACAGACGAGGGGCTCCTCATTGTCACCAAATAGTAAGTCGACACCAGCAAACTCTGCACCGACAGCATGAGCGGCTTTAATCGCTAACGCTTTTTGTTGGTCTGTTAGTTCGATTACTGTTGCCACACCGCCATTCGTAATATTTGCTCGGAAATCAGTTTCAGAGTGACGGTGCATTGCGGCTACTACCTCATCTCCGACGATGTTTACTCGGATATCACGTCCTCTGCTTGTTTCGATGAATTTCTGAAATACATAGTCGATGCCCCGCAATTCATCCGTCTTTTCATAAAACTGCTCTTTCGTTTCAATCAAATACACTTTCATACCGAATGAACCGTGACCTTCTTTAATAATCATCGGTAAGCCAAGACGCTCTAACACTAGTTCATAGTAACCTGAATCTTTGATGGTGAAATTCGGATACACTTTCGGTGCAATGATAGTTTCAGGCATTGGAATGCCTTGCCTAGAAAGTTCGAGATACTGTTTTGCTTTGTTATCGCATGTTTCAATGACATCGGGGTCATTGAAGACAGGAATCCCCGCATTTTTAAGGAAATTTGCGAGAAGAATATCTTTATCCAAAAAGATAACAAAATCTGGGCGATTGTCAAAATTCGTTTCCAAATTCATCATCACTTCATAGTTTTTCTTAAGTTCAGTTTGTATTCCCGCGCGTTCCGCTGCTTCTTTCATCAGCTCAGCCTGATCCTTAAATTTATCGCTTGTCAAACTTCCATTATAAATAACCCAACAACTTTGCATTAGGAACCCTCCGAGAATGATATACTTTTTATAACTAGATTCTAACATACGGAGGGATAGTTTTGATTCCAAAAATGAATGTATATAAAGAACGATGGGGAATTGATAGTGATAATTCGATTAAACCAGGTTTGGAAGCTGTGCTAGAAGCGCTGTCTAAAGTGGGGCATCCAGAAAAACAATTGCAAGTCATCCATGTAACAGGGACGAATGGAAAGGGTTCTACGATTGCCTTTATGGAAGCTATTTTGAAAGAGCATGGTTTGTCAACGGGTGTCTTTTCGTCGCCCGCAATCATCGATATACATGATCAGATACGCATCAATGGCGAGGTGATAAAAGAAGAGGAATTGGATAAAACGTTCTGTGCGATGAAAGAAGCGGGATTAAGCGGTCTACTGACGGATTTCGAATTACTTACTATCGCTGCTTTCGTGACATTTGAACGTCTTGCACCAGACTATGTATTGCTGGAAACGGGGATGGGTGGTTTGTTGGACAGTACGAATGTCGTGGTGCCACTAGTTTCTGTAATTACCTCGATTGCACTCGATCATACTGCTTTTCTCGGGACGACAATAGCGGAAGTGGCGGCGCATAAAGTAGGTATTATAAAAGAGGGGATTCCTGTCGTAATAGGACCATTGCCTGATGAAGCATTCAAAGTCGTTCACGAGATTTCAAGTCGACAAGGGAGCCGGCTTATTATTTATGGTGAGCAGTTTGATATGAAAGATGAAAAATTTTGCGGAACGAAAATATTTCAGTTGGCGGGGCGGAAGATGAAAGGTCATCATCAAGGTGTTAATGCGGCAGTTGCCATTCAATCACTTCTTGCGTCGGGCATTCAGCTTGATGAAGAAGCAGTCTCTAGGGCTGTTGCTACAACGCAACTTGCACATCGTTTTCAAGAAATATCCCCTGGTGTTTTTATGGATGGCGCGCATAATCCGGCAGCAGCTAAAGTACTTGCAGAAACGATTCGATTGGAGTTTCCAGGAGAAAAAGTAGACTTTGTCATAGGCATGCTGAAGGGGAAAGATATCGAAAAGACGCTGAATGAACTAATACCAGTTGCTGCCTCATTTACTTTTCTGACGTTCCCACATCCTCAAGCGGCTAGTGGGGACCAATTAATGGAATATTGCCAACATCAAGAAAAAAGGGTGACAAATTTTGAGAGTGATACTATAATATTAGAAAAGGGTCTAAGTGGTAAAAAAGTAGTGACAGGGTCACTGTATTTGATATCGGGTATAATGAACTAGTTTCGTCGATGATTGATATAATTATTCATAGACACTAGTGACAGTCGATTGTATGTTTGATAAAATTATTATATGTTCTGTATTTTTTGATTTGGTAAATTAGGAGTGGATAATGTAATGGCGGTTACAATGAGGTCCACTATGCGTTATTTCATTTTATGGTTATTTACTGTTCCATTGGGATTGATTTATGTTTTCTTGAATTATCCACCAGGGCAAGTGAATTGGATAAATATAGTTGTTTTTACTGTTTTCGGTTTTCTTACTGTCTATTACCCTATATTTAGAAATGGTACCCCTGTCTTCCTGGTTTTGTGGGTGACGGTGCCTGTTTTTTTAATGCATGGGATTTTTATTGAAATGATTGTTATGCAAATTGCGATCTTGGCAAATATCTTCTCATTATCGAATAAATTGCCTTCGTTGCAACGATTTTTCATTAACTCTACGCTATTTTTCTTCTTATCAATTATCGCTGCCATCGCTTTTGGTTTGGCAGGCGGTGAAATTGGTTCGATCGATTTTTGGCCAGTTTTCATTGCGGTTTTCTGCTATCAGGTGGTTCATACCGTATTCAATGATTTCGTTCTGAAATTATTGGCAGTGTACAAAGGAGTTGACTCACGGTTCTTTTCGAAAGGCCTATTGCTGGATTATGCGATGGTCCTAGTCGTCTTGCCCTTATCGCTTACATTATATTATTTACTGCAATTTGTCGGGGTGGGTGCATTTCTTTTGCTTGGAATTCCATTTTTCTTTATTTCGTTAGTTATCCGCCTTTATAATAATTCGGAAAAAATCAACGAAAAATTGAAACAAGCTGGTGACATCGGACATGGACTTTCAGTTTTGCTGACGGAAAAGAATGTTATTGACCAATTTGTCCTGAACGTATCGGACATGTTTGACGTAGAGTACATGTATCTATTTGACCATCAAGACGGTTGGCTTGAGCTCTTACGTTCGTTCGAACATGATAAATTCATCGAGATTGATTTTGCCGATTTAACTGCTGGACAAGGGATTGCAGGGATGGTTCTTGCACAAAATAAGCCACTCATTTATTCGGAAAGGAAAGAATGGGAATCGATATCAAAAGATTATTCGCCTGATGGAATGCAAAGTGTACTTTGTGTACCTATTTCACGAAACCAGGAAATCGAGGCGGTTCTGTTTATGGCTTCGGATCAGAAGTCATACTTTGATGAATATCAGTTAAAAATCTTGGACTTATTGTGTTCTTATTTTACTGTTTCGATAGAGAAGGCGCGTTATATGGAGGAAGCTGTCACAAAGAATGAGCGTTGTGCGTTAACGAAGCTTTATAATTACAGGTTTCTTGAAGAACAGTTAGTGTATGAAATGGACAGGCTAAAAAACAAAGAGATAGACAGTCTTTCGGTCGTTATGCTTGATATCGATCATTTTAAACAAGTGAATGATAGATATGGACATCAAAGCGGGAATGATATCCTTTATATGTTTGCTAGGAAACTTGAAGCGGCACTTCCTGTTGGAGGAACAGTTGGCCGCTTTGGCGGAGAGGAATTTGTCTACATATTACCCGATATGACAAAAGCTGATGCAGTTAATTTTGCCGAATATCTGCTGGATGAAATCGGTGGACACGATTTTACAATCATTCCGGATTTGGTCGAAGACATACAGCCACTTATCGTCCATATTACATCCAGTATTGGTGTTTCGTCGGCTCCTGGAGATACAGATGAAGCCATGGTACTTTTACGCAATGCGGATCGTGCGCTTTATTTGGGGGCAAAACAGGCTGGACGTAACAGAGTAGCTGAATATGTAAAGTGAGTTATTTCAAGGAGGTGTCGGATGATTGGAAATATCTAAAAGGTTTCAGATTATCACCTTTATAATATGGATTATTATCGTTCCTCCCGGCATCTATCTTGCATTCACTTTATTTCCCTCAAGAGAAATTGATTGGTTGAATCTGAGTATTTTATTCGCGCTATTATTCGTAACGATGACTGTGCCATTGCAGTTGAAAAATATGACAATTTCTATGGAACGTTGGATTACGTTCACAGTCTTTTTTCAATACGGTGTATTTGCAGAGTTTGTATTTACGCAGATGGCTATGCTTATTTTACTTTTTGGCAAGAAAACAGATTTGCCAATCATGCAACGTTTCTTCGTGAATTCAATGATTTTTACGCCAATCTCGCTAGCGAGTGGAGCTCTATTTCATTACGCAGGTGGTGTAATAGGGTCTACGGACTTCGTGAATATCTGCCTATTTGGGCTTCTTTATGCGACCAGTTATACAGTTATCAATAGTGCTTTGATGCAATTATATCTATACTTTGAACTTGGAACATTTTCTTTGAAAGAAAAGTTTGTCATATGGGATTTCATCTCTACAATGATGTTGTTTCCGATCAGTATATCTTTTTATTTTCTAAATGAATATTTTGGTAATAACGCATTCATTTTAATGGGTATTCCATTCCTTCTCGTTTTAATAATCGCAAGAAGGTACAATCAATCCGATAATATGAATGACAAACTTTCATCTGCTGGTATTATCGGGCATGAACTTGCCGATAGGCTAGGCTATGAAGATGTGATCCGAACGTTCATCGAAAAACTGAAGGATGTAGTGCCCTACGATAACGCATATATTTTGGATCTACGTTCCGGAGAATACCTGATTACACTAATGGGTTCTGAAAATAATGTTATTACAAAAAACTTGAAGAACTTTTCGTATTATCCTGGAAAGTCTAAGTGTGATGGACTGGATATTGACGTGACAAGAATATTGTCGACGAAAAAAGAAATAAGGTCACTGACAAACTTCGAATTTACGCAAGGAGTGGAATGTGTTATGACCGCTCCAATCCGACGAGATCAGAAGACGGAAGGATTTCTTATTTTAACGTCCAAGCGTAAGAAAATATTTGAAGCACTTGACTTGAAAATAGTTGACGTTTTAACAGGGTATTTTGCAATTTCATTAGTGAAAGCTCGCTTATACGAAAAAACCATAAAACAAAGTGAACGATGCGGTTTGACCAAATTGCATAACTTCCGCTATCTTGACAGGAAATTAGAGGAAGACGTCATTCGTTATCATACAGGTGAAATCGATTCACTTTCCGCCGTCATCTTGGATATCGATCACTTTAAATCGATCAATGATACATATGGACACCAAAGTGGGAATGACCTGTTGTGTGCGCTCGCGACGATTCTTAAGACATATGAAGATTTGGACATCACTCTTGCTAGATACGGAGGCGAGGAATTTGTCTTCATCTTACCGAATATTGATAAAGATGAAACGGTCAAGCTTGCTGAAGAAATTAGGAGTGAAGTGGAATCGACTATATTCCGAGTAAACCCGGATCTTTCTAATGGACGGGAGCCTCTTGATGTCCGTATGACCGTTAGCATTGGCATTGCTAATGTACCTAAAGATGCTGCAGATGCAAAAGAACTTTTGCGTAATGCCGACCGAGCGTTGTACATAGGCGGCAAGCAAGCAGGTAGGAATAAAGTAGGAGTTTATGGAAGGGACTTCGTTGAAACATTATGATACTAAATCGTTGATTGTCTTTTAGGTATTGAACAAACGAATACCTATATAAAATAAGCCAAGGTATCCTCTACCTTCATAGAGAAATCAACGTATATATTTAATTTACAGAAAAAGACCGAGAAATCGGTCTTTTTCTGTATCTTTCTTCCATTGTGACAATCTTTACCGTGACAAACTGTGTCGAATCTATGATAATAGTAATGAGAAATGAATGAGTAAACATAGTAACTCTACACGATTACATTGTTCTAATTTAAAATAACCTATGAACTATAAAATGAGTAAGGGGAGACCCCATATTGGAATATATCATTCTATTAGTAGCTGCGATTTTATCCTTTCCTATAGTAATTTATATAGTTCGTCGGAAACGAATAAGTAATCGATTTATAGTGGGAACGATTGCTGGATTATGTATATCTTTTATAGGTCTCATAATGCAAGGCGCATTTGATCCACTCTATGTCCTAGCAGTAATGTTCGGACTCGCATTCGCTGTTTCAGTGTTGTTAGACAAGCGGTCTGAACCGGAAGTAGTAATCGTTTCTGAGCGCCCCGTGGTAAAAGTTATTCCTCGTGAAATTACCAAATCTAACCGAATCAATGCGAATGAAGAAATAGCTGCGACAGTGAACAAGGAAGTTGATTTTGCGATGGAACCGATTGAGGATGATTTGAATCTATGGATGAGCGCAAATCGAGAAGAAATTGATAGTGGGCAGAAGGAGTTTTACGATAGAAAGGAGCGTTCTGATGAGAAGTAAGGGATTTTTAAATACGTTTATTATAGTCTTGTCGTCAACGCTCGTTTTCTACGGTTTTTCTTCTGTTGGTGCCCTCGCATTTACTAATGTATCATCAAAGGATTTTGGGGATGAAACCTTTGTTGGTCCTTTCGATATCTCAAGACAAAAAGAACAAGCTGTGAAAGAGCAATTAAGAACAGATTTCATAACACTTCAAACGGATTTTGCTGTCGATTTAACTTATCAGGATATCACTGTTGCAATGCCTGTCGAAGTAGTTACTTTTGACGTAGAAAAAACGGTTGAACAATCAAATTCAGGTAAAGAAAATCCGATTGTCGCATCAGTTTCAGTCGATGGACTTCGAACGATACTAACACAGCAGTTTTCTTCAATCCTGTTTACTGAGGATAGTATTCAATCGATTGCAACGGGTATCGAACGGAAGTTAGAAACAGGTATTATGCCACTTAATGTTCACATTACGGATTACTCGGACTTCACGGAAAAAGAAATCGCAACATCGTCAATTGCAGTAACAGAGCCTTCGACTTCATTCATGAATTTAATCAATGCATTAAATGGTACAGAAATCACATCTTTTGCAACGTTTTCTTTATTTGATTTCATTAAAAATAATGAGGTTGGTCTCGTTTCTGATGAGGAACTAACGGTGCTTGCATCTGTTCTTTACGCGACAATTTTGCAGACGAACTTTGTTATTGATGAACGCAATATAGGAAGTATACTAGCCCCTTTAGCAGAACCGGGATTCGAGGCGGCGATTAATGAGCAACTTGGACTGAATTTCATCTTCACGAATCCGAACAAGACGGCTTTCCGTTTACATATTCAATCTGATAAAGGGAAAATTGTTTCGTCAATTATCGGTATGCCATTACTCTATTCCTACTCCCCGTTTGTCGGACAACTAGAATCATTCGAGCCAAAAACAATACAGCAATTCAGTGCATTTGTACCAGATGGACAAGTACGTGTAGCTGATGAAGGCAGAAAAGGAATGGAAGTGGAAGTTCACCGAACGATTTCATACGAAGGCTCGGTAGTAGAGGATGAAATGATTTCATCTGATTTTTATGCTCCGATACCTAAAATTGAACTCCATCCATTGAAAAAAGATTCGCAACAAACTTCCGAAAGTAGCAACGGAGGAACAGTTGATTTACAGGACAATCAAAATTCTGCCGATTCCCAAAATGTTTTGGAGTCTAATGATGATAAAGATCCTTCACCATTAAAAGGCGAAGACGAGAAAGAAGTTCAGTATGATAAAGGTGGAAATATAATTGAGTAGGCGTTAGAACGGAATGGGGGGATAGCATGTCGACTACACGTAAAAGACTTGGTGACCTGCTCGTTGAGTCTGGTCTCATCACAAATGAACAACTGCAAGCAGCATTGAGTGAAAAACCACGCGATCAGAAACTTGGCGACTCGCTACTTCAATATGGTTTTATCACCGAACAGCAACTGATTGAAGTATTGGAATTCCAACTGGGCATTCCACACGTCAATTTGTTTAGATACCCTTTTGATCCTAAACTTTTTAATGTTGTCCCGAAAGAATTTGCGAAACGTAATTTGCTTGTCCCGTTGAAAGCCGAAGGGGACAGGCTTTTTGTCGCAATGTCAGACCCGATGGATTATATTACGGTCGATAATTTGCGGTTGTCTACTGGATTCCATATCGAAACTGCGATTGCTTCAAAAGATGATATAATGCGGACTATTTCAAAGTATTACGATGAGGAATCATTTGATGAGCTTTTCATCGAACAAACAACTGAACAGATTGAACAGCAAGATGAGTTGACAGATTTAGATTCCCCAATCGTCCGACTTGTCAATCAACTCATGTCTTCGGCAATTACGCAAAAAGCAAGTGATATCCATTTCGATCCACAAGAGCATCAGGTAGCCATACGCTTCCGGATTGACGGTATGTTGAAATCGGAACGTTTTTTACCAAAGCATATGCAAGCGATGATTAGTGCGCGTATTAAAATTATGGCAAATCTCGATATTACAGAACACCGGATACCTCAAGATGGTCGAATCAAGACGAATGTCGATTTTCGACCGATTGATCTTCGTGTTTCTACGTTGCCGACAGTTTACGGTGAGAAAATTGTCATGCGTATTCTGGATCTCAGTAGTTCTTTGAACGACCTGACAAAACTCGGTTTCAATAAGTTGAATCTGGACCGGCTTCTTGAACAAATTGAAAAACCAAATGGAATTGTCCTTATTTCAGGGCCTACTGGATCGGGTAAATCGTCAACTCTTTATGCCGCTCTTAATAAATTGAACAAAGAAGAAGTAAATATAATTACAGTAGAAGACCCGGTTGAGTATCAGCTAGAAGGAGTAAACCAAATACAAGTGAACCCAAATGTCGGATTGACATTCGCGGCAGGTCTTAGGTCGATTTTGAGACAAGACCCGGATATCGTTATGGTTGGAGAAATACGTGACCGTGAAACAGTTGAAATTGCGATTAGGGCATCATTAACTGGTCATTTAGTTCTCAGTACAATCCATACGAATGATTCCATAGCTACGATTACTAGGATGTTAGATATGGGAGTCGAACCGTTTCTCGTAACTTCATCGCTGAATGCGGTGATCGCCCAACGCCTTATTCGCCGCGTCTGTCGTGATTGTGGACGGGAAATGGTTGCCTCTAGTCGCGAAGTGGAGATTTTTGCGAAGCGGGGCATCACGATAGAAAAAGTGATAAGAGGTTCCGGCTGTGCAGTATGCAATATGACTGGCTATCGTGGACGGATTGCAATTCACGAAGTGCTTGTTTTAAACGATGATATGCGAGACGTTATTAATAAAGGCGGTTCGACGGCGGATTTGAGAGAAATTGCAATTCGCAATAAAACGATGTTTTTGATGGATGACGGTTTATTGAAAGTGAAACAAGGGATTACGACGACAGAAGAAGTATTGCGCGTCGCATTGATTGAATAGGGGTTTTGTACATGAATAGGAAGATTGATGAACTGCTAAAGACCGCGTTTAAGTTAAGTGCTTCAGATATCCATTTAACAGTAGATGTACCTCCGATATTTAGGATTCATGGGGATTTAAAACGCTATGGTGATGTGTCGATCGATAAACAATTTACTGAATTAGTCGCACAATTGACGATTCCGAATAAGATGTATCCAGACTTTGTAGAGCATGGGCAAATTGATTATTCCTATGAAGTACCTGGAGTGGCCCGTTTTCGTGTCAATGTATTTCAGCAACGCGGCTCCATATCACTTGCTTTTCGGACAATACCAACGATAATACCGACAATCGATGACTTGCAATTACCAGAAACGTTAAAAAAATTGGCGGAGACGCAGCAAGGACTCATCCTTGTGACAGGGCCAACTGGGTCGGGTAAATCGACGACACTTGCAGCGATGATCAAATATATGAATGAAACAATGCGCAAGCATATCATTACGCTGGAAGATCCGATTGAGTATATGCATGCGCATGGTACTTCGATTATTGATCAGCGGGAAATAGGCTTTGATACGGCTTCTTTTACATCAGGGTTACGGGCGGCGCTTCGCCAAGATCCAGATGTCATCCTTGTCGGAGAAATGCGAGATTTGGAAACAATATCGACAGCAATCACTGCAGCTGAAACGGGGCACCTTGTTCTCGCTACACTACATACATGGAGTGCGGCATCTACAATCGATCGAATTATTGACGTATTCCCACATGGTCAACAATCGCAAATTCGTGTCCAGCTTGCCGGCGTTTTGACATCCGTTATTTCACAGCGGTTATTCCGAACAGCTGACCGCGAAGGACGACGCGCTGCGACGGAAGTAATGATTAATAATCCTGCAATCGCAAACTTGATACGTACCGAAAAAGTACATCAGATTCCTACAATCATTCAAACAAACCGTGCGGCTGGAATGCATATGATGTCATCTTCCGTCCGAACCTTCCTTGACCAAGGTATTATTTCGTATGATACCGCCATTCCGTACTTGGAGGGGGATGAATAACGATGGCTCGTTTCAAGTATGAAGGACGCGATGCAAAAGCAATTCGGACAGGTGTAATCGTGGCAGTGGACAAGCGTGAAGCTGCTATAAAATTGAAGAGTCAGGGAATCCGTGTGACGAACTTAACTGTACAAGCAGAAACTACGCTGACAAAAGAAATCGTCATCGGAAAACCCGTGAAACGAGAACATTTAATCATGTTTCTCCGTCAATTCTCAACACTTCTCAGAGCGGGTGTTACAATCATCGATGCTATTCGGATACTGTCACTACAAGTCGAATCGAAACCGTTTCAAAAGATACTGATTACGGTAAACGATGATTTACGTGGAGGCGGTTCATTGTCGGGGGCATTTACAAAACACCCGAAAGCGTTCGAACCAATCGTTGTCAATATGATTCGGGCAGGCGAAATGTCCGGTACGATTGATGATTCACTTGATCGCCTTGCTGATCATTTTGAAAAATCACATCAGTTGAGACAAAAAGTGGTCTCGGCTATGTCATATCCACTTATCGTGGCAGTTTTGGCAATTGGAGTCGTCATCTTTTTATTGACGACCATCGTACCGATGTTTGTCGATATGTTTGCTAGTTTCGGAGGAGAGTTACCTTGGATTACGCGTTTCGTTATGAGCGCGAGTACTTTTGTGACGACTTATTGGTACTTGCTTGTTTTATTCGCGGTGATTGTTGTGGGTGGGATTTGGATGATGAGACGCAATAAAGAAGGAAAACTGCTGTTGGACACTTTTCTTTTGAGGCTACCGATATTTGGTGACATCATGAAGAAGTCTGTTTTGGCAACAATGACAAGGACATTGAGTTCGTTGTTTGCTAGTTCAGTTCCAATTTTACAAGCGATGTCCATGACCGAAAAGATCGTAGAAAACGAAGTCATTTCGCGAGTGATTGCCAAGTCCAAAGAATCGCTAGAACGCGGTGGCTCGTTGACGGAGCCGATGAACGGACATTGGGCGTTTCCACCATTAATTCCTCATATGATTGCCATTGGTGAGCAAACAGGCTCTTTGGACTCGATGTTGGCCAAAGTTGCTGATTTCTACGAGAAGGAAGTAGAAGCAGCTACGGATCGGTTGAAAGCTTTAATAGAGCCTTTAATGATTGTGCTGTTAGCGGGCTTAGTTGGGACTATTGTCTTAGCTATTATGATGCCGATGTTCGAGATGTTTAATAATATAGATGGAATGTAGGAGTTAATTTCAATAATTAGTAAAAAAGACGTATTAATTTTGATTTAGTAGTTTCATATTTTATCGAATTAGGTATAATTAAGATGTAAGCAGAATAAAAAGAGCGAAAAAGGGAGGAATTACACATGAAGAAATTTTTACAGAAACGGTTAAACAATGAAAAAGGGTTAACGCTAGTCGAATTATTGGCTGTTATTGTTATTTTGGGGATTATTGCAGCGATTGCGATTCCATCGATTGGTGGAATAATTGAAAACTCACGAATAAAAGCAGTTAAAGCTGATGCGCAAAACGTATTATCGGCTGCTAACATGTATTTCACTGAAAATCCAGAAGGGACTTCACCAGTAACCATTGCAACATTAAAAACAGAAAAGTTTTTAGAGGATGAAGGTAAATTAGAATCCGGCGTAACAGTGACTAACAATCAAGGTGAATCAAATACTATTAGTGGGAATGGGAAGGCTGGGAATAAAACTGTGGTATTCACTAATGCCACAAATAAGCAAATTACTGACAGCAAGAATTCCTTAACTGTGCCTGCTCCAGCAACTCCGTAATAAAGTTAATAGATAAAAATACAGCAATTTGACTTTAAAAAGATAAATATAGGAGCTGTTCCCATGTCCATATTCACCCGCCGCAAGCGCACCGAATCCATGACAATTGAAGAAGATGCAGTCAGGTTTGTCAGGCTGAAATCTATTGATCCGCTCGTTATCGACGTTGCGGAGGAAGTTTCGCTTCCACCGAACGTCGTTGTCGAAGGGAAGATTGTCGATTCTGAAACGCTTGCGACGATATTGGACGGGGCTATTGAACAGTGGGGAATCTCCAAACGATCCGTCCAATTCCTCGCCCCGGATCAATATGTTATTATCCGCAAAGTCCCATACCCCGATGATGTCATGAAGGATGAATTGAAGGGTCATTTCTTCATTGAAATTGGCTCAACGCTTTATCTTCCGTTCGATGATCCTGTCTTCGATGTCGTTCCATACCTACCAAACACCGAAATGAATGAAGCGATTATCATTGCGTCAAAAGAAAGTGTGTTAAACCGGTACGAAGAGGTTCTGAAAGAAGTGAAACTGGACCCTGTAAAAGCTGACATTACGCCACTTGCTTTGTATCGTCTTGCGTTTAGACAGCACTCATTTACAGGTAAAGAACACGTTCTTCTAGCAGACTTGAAAGACGGTAAACTGACGGTATCTATTTTTCATGAGCATTTTCCACTCTTTATGCGACCAGTTGATCTGGAAAATTCGACGGATTTATCCGTTGTGACAGATATGAATATAAAAGTGGGCAATGTCACGCCTTCGACCATTGTAATGGAGTTAGAAAAACTCATTAATTTTTACCGCTATAATATGTGGAACGGAGCCGCTTCCATTACCCATCTTCTCGTGAATGGGGAGTACTCCCAAATGGGTGAATTACTCTCTGGAATCAGAGAACGGCTGACCGTCCAAGCGGATGTATTGGTTAAGGAACCTTTACAACTTGCGACAGGGGAAGAGCTGCCAGCTCGCTTTAACCGTACAATTGGGTTGGCATTGAAAGAGGTGTAGTCATGTTAGTCGATATTAATCTATTACCTGAAAAAGAGAAGGAGCGCTCGACGCTTCTCATCGCTGCACTGGCTATTCTCGGTGCAGCTGTTCTTGTATGGGTGGTTTTATTCATGCTTTCTACTATTCTGGCAAAAGAGACAGCAACGCTTGAACAACAGCTAATAGTGCTACAACAAAGCCAGGAAGAAATCCGTTCTGAGCTCCAACAAACCGAATCGGGTGACGAGAAAAAAATGCTCGCATCGACTGTAGATTGGGCGGAGGACTATCAGTTTGATACCGTTCCCCTTTTACATGAACTTATAAATGTATTGCCAGAACGTGGATTTTTCCAGACGTTTGATTTTACAGGCCCCAATTTGGCAACGGTGGTTGTCCAATTTGATACAAAAACAGACAGCGCGTATTATTACACACGATTGAAATCATCGCAGTCTATATCAGAGATTCATCTTGATTCTGTGAAAGTTAATAATGAAACGACTGAAGAAACTAATCCGTCAACAGATGTTCTGCCGCGATATCTGGCTACTTATTCGATCTTATTTACCGATCAACGGATTGCGGTAGAAGGGACAGCTGGAGTTGACGAGGCAGAAAGTTCGGATGAGGGGGATGATACGGGTGACTAATTTGACGAAACGCCAAAAAGAAACTGCCCTAGTCGTCCTTTCCGTCTTGTTATTCATTTCGCTTGCGGCCTATTCTTATTTCATATTGTATGTACCTGTTAAAGAAACGAATGAGCAGATGAAACTCACGACTTCCAATGAACGGGACGTGTTGTTTGCCCTCCGCAAACAGTCCGCGGCTAAAGGGCAGACTGATACGACCAGTTCACAGCCATTACAGCGTAAGGTTCCGTCAATGCCGTTAGAAGATGCCGTTCTTCTCCAAATTGGTAAAGCGGAAATCAAATCTGGCAGCGAAGTACAAGACATAACATTTGCGCAAGGGGGATTTATCATGGAAAGTCCTCTTGAAAATGTTGAAAATGTTAACCAACTGTTGACTGAAGTAGTTCTTCAATCCGACTCGTACACGGGGATCGAAAAATTCGTCGACGAAATTGAGAAAATGGAACGTATTTTTATCATTGATTCAATCAATATTAATGTGCCTGGTGAAATTCGCGACCAGCAATTGGAAGAAGGAGTGATAGAGATGACGGTGGCATTTTCCGCTTTTTATCGTCCTGATTTAGTAGGATTACAGCACGAGGTACCGAAAATTGATGCACCACAGGCTAGTGAAAAAATTGATCCGACGCCTTTCAATGATGGCGTGGAAGAAGGGGATACCAAATGACGATTGTAATTACAAGCCTGTTCTTCATCTACGGAATCGTCTTCGGTTCTTTCTTCAACGTCGTTGGCTTACGCGTTCCGAAAAAAGAATCAATTGTATCACCACCTTCCCATTGCACAACTTGTGACCGGAAACTGGGGCCTCTGGACCTGGTACCGGTCTTTTCTTATCTATTCCTAAGAGGGAAATGCAGGAAATGTGGCTCTAAAATCAGTCCCATTTATCCATTCATGGAATGTATGACAGGTATTCTGTTTGCGCTGTCATTTTATATGCTAGGTTTCAGTGCGGAACTTATCGTCGCAATTTTATTTATGTCGCTTCTTGTCATCATAACGGTGTCAGATATCGCGTATATGCTAATCCCTAATAAAGTGCTGTTGCCGTTCGCTGTCGTGTTGTTTGGGGTTCGATTGTTTATCCCCTTAGAGCCAAGGTGGGATAGCTTCCTGGGGGCTGTTGTAGGGTTTGCTGTGCTATATCTCATTGCGGTTGTGTCGAAAGGGGGCATGGGTGGTGGGGATATCAAGTTATTTTTCGTTATCGGTCTTGTGCTAGGTGCGGTAAATACGTTATTAACGCTGTTTCTAGCGGCGCTCATCGGTTCTATTGCTGGGCTTATATTGTTAAAACGGACTGGGCAAGGACGGAAAACGCCTATCCCCTTTGGCCCTTCAATCGCGTTGGCCGCTATTATAGCTTACTTTTGGGGAGCTGATTTTGTCGGTTGGTATGGCAATCTATTCTTTTAAGTCGATAAATTTATTGGAACAAGGCGACACACGTCTTGTTCTTTTTCATGTCCACTCTGATACGGTTAAACATAAAAGTACCTTAGTGAGGGTTGATTTATGCCCTTAAGCACCAAGGCGCTGGATAAACTTAAAACGGGGTGGTTAGTAATGAAATTTGGGAAACGCTATTCGAAAATTACGGTTTTCATGGCGATGCTACACGGTGTCCTCATTGGTGTTGCAGCCGTTGCAGTGATTGGTCTAATTCTTGGTGGGACAACTGGAAAAGACGAGGGCAACATAAGCGGTAAAGAGTTACCTGCATCCGGTCCAGCACCTGTTGAAAATTCAGCAAAGCCTGACGAGGAGCCGTTAGCATTATTTGCAAAGCAACATGGCGCATTCTCTTCCTCGGAATCTGCAACTCTATTTATCGCAGAAGATCCAACTCTTTCGAAAGCGGCAGTCATTAAGGTGGATGATAAATTTTTAGTCTGGACAGCCGTTGGATTGCTGGAAAGTGAGATTGATGCCAGTTCAACTGAAGGTACATATCGGAAAGCGTTTATGGCAGACACTTTATCCTGCGGGGCTATTGGAGCTGGGAAATTACGCGAAGTCCTTTCTCAAACAGAAATGTCCAAAATTAATTATTTGGAGGAAAATCAGAAAGAAGCGAAAGTTGACGAAAAGTCCAAGGCATTTTATAAAAATGTAGCCGCTATTACAACGTTTACGAAGGACATACGTATCGTCAGACTACTTCTTCTTTCCCATTATTCCCATACAGAAAGCTGCGTAAAAGTCGCTTTTTGAGGGGGAAAAGGGGACGAATTTGAGTTTTGAAGATTTCAATGCAATTTCCTCAAATCCTTTTATCCAGTATGATTGGATAAAGGGGGAATTTACAATGGAATTTAAAGTTGTTAGACCGGTTATTTTAGCTTCAGCATCACCACGCAGGGAAGAAATTCTAAGTTTGCTTGGCTTCCCGTTCAAGGTTCTACCAAGCAATGTGTCTGAAGATTTAGATGTAGAAAATGGTGATTTTGAAGGATTTGCACGGAAACTGGCTGCTCTAAAAACGCAGGCAGTAGCGAATGAAGAGCCCGATTCTATCGTAATCGGAGCAGATACAATCGTTGTGCATGAAGGAAGACTATATTCAAAACCTGAAGATAAGGAACAGGCGAGAGTATTTTTAAAAGAGCTTTCTGGTAAAACGCACACAGTCATAACGGGTGTCGGGTTATATATGGACAATAAATTACGCACATTTTCTGTTGAAACGAAAGTCACTTTCCGAGAACTTGACGATATGTTGATAAATGCATATGTAGAATCCGGGGATCCGATGGACAAGGCTGGCGGATACGGTATTCAGACAACTGGTGCTCTATTAGTTGAAAAAATTGATGGTGATTACTACAATGTCATGGGCTTGCCAATTTCCAAGTTGATGGAGCATATGCGCGGGCTTACCTTTATGGTATTGAAGGACGGTGCATCATTCATTGACTATTGATCTTCAGCCCAAAATGATGATTCGAGATGTACATATAGCGGACAGGCCACGCGAGCGACTCATCAGGCAAGGTGCGGAAAGTTTATCCAATCAAGAGCTGATTGCAATTTTGTTGCGTACGGGTACAAAACAGGAATCTGTTCTTGTCCTTGCCAACCGAATCTTATCCTCGTTCGATAAAATCCAAGACTTGAAAGACGCTACAGTTGAAGAAATGATGTTGGTGAAAGGTGTGGGGAAAGCGAAGGCTGTCCAACTTTTGGCTGCCGCAGAGATTGGTAAGCGAATGTATCGGAAGCATTCAGAGGGACGTTACACAATAAGATCGCCGGAAGATGCAGCTGCCTATTTAATGACGGATATGGCTTCCCTCAATCAAGAGCATTTCGTAGTGCTTTTTTTAAACGTAAAAAATGAAGTCCTCCATAAGCATACTATTTTTATCGGCAGCCTCAATTCTTCTATAGTTCATCCACGCGAAATTTTTCGTGAAGCAGTAAAACGGTCCGCAGCTTCAATTATTGTGGCTCATAATCATCCGAGTGGCAATCCGTCACCGTCACCGGAAGATATAGAGGTGACAAAGAGACTAATTGAAGCGGGTTCAATTATGGGTATCGAATTACTTGATCACGTTATTTATAGGAGATCACCAGTTTTTAAGCTTAAAAGAAAAGGGATATATGTGATTTTATTCTGAAATAATGCTTCAAATGGCACTAAAATGAATCAAGGTACATGTGAGGCTGTGAATTTGTTCTTCTATCCGTTATACTATGGTGTATGATTTCATGAATGCCGTAATTAACGGTTAAGGAGAAAGGAAGAATAAATTTGTTTGGATTTGGATCTAGAGATGTCGGGATTGACCTCGGCACAGCTAATACATTAGTTTTTATTAAAGGAAAAGGTATTGTACTTAGAGAGCCTTCAGTAGTAGCGAAAAATACGCATACCGGTGAAATTGTAGCAGTCGGTAGCGCTGCGAGAAATATGATTGGCCGTACACCAGGATCTATCGTGGCAACACGCCCGATGAAAGACGGTGTCATTGCTGATTTTGAAATTACGACAGCAATGATTGAACATTACATGAAGGAAGCAACGAAATCTTCGGGCGTAGCATGGAAAAAACCGAACGTCCTAATTTGTGTGCCTTACGGAATCACTTCCGTTGAACAACGTGCAGTTATCGATGCTTCACGTCAAGCTGGTGCAAAAGAAGCATTTACGATCGAAGAACCGTTTGCAGCTGCAATCGGAGCAAATTTACCAGTTTGGGAACCTACTGGCAGCATGGTCGTCGATATAGGTGGCGGAACGACGGAAGTCGCTGTTATCTCACTTGGTGGAATCGTAACGAGTGAGTCAATCCGTGTCGGCGGCGACACAATGGATGGCGCGATTATAAGTTATATCCGTAAAACATATAATTTAACTATTGGAGAACGGACTGCAGAAGCTATAAAAATTGAAATCGGTTCTGCAAGAGTTATTGGCGAAACGGAGTCGATGGAAATCCGTGGGCGCGATCTTTTGACTGGCCTACCGAAAACAATCGAAATCTCTTCTGATGAAATCGCAGAAGCACTACGTGAATCAATTGCACAAATTATTGAAGGTGTGAAAAAGACACTTGAAACGACACCTCCAGAATTATCTTCTGATGTTATGGAACGTGGAATTGTCCTAACAGGTGGTGGTGCGTTGCTTCAAAATCTTGATAAAGTTATTTCTGATGAAACGAATATGCCTGTTTTCATAGCTGAAGATCCACTCGATTGTGTAGCTATCGGTACAGGTAAAGCGCTTGATAATTTTGAATTGATTAAAAAAATGCAAGGTAGATAAGTAGGGGAGGACATAGGTAATGCCGCGATTTTTTTCAAATAAACGTTTGATATTACTGCTCGTGGGAGTCATTATCCTTGTGGCACTAATTTCATTCTCCCTCAAAGACCGGCAGAATGCCTCCCTTCCAGAACAAGTTGTGAAAGATGTCGTCGGTTTCGGGCAATCACTATTCTCGAAGCCGGCGCTTTACATAACAGACGTCATTGGGAATATTGATGGGATTTTGAATACATATGAAGAAAACAAACATTTAAAAGTTAGATTAAGTGAATACGCCTCTGGACAAGCAGAGCTGATGGATATAAAAGCAGAAAATGAACGCCTGCTTGAAATCGTCGGCAAGGAGGATGATTTGCGTGTGTATGAACCGGTTCAAGCAACGGTCATTTCACGGAACCCCGATCAATGGGAAGAGAAAATTATAATTGATAAGGGTGCAGTAAATGGCATTGAAAAGAATATGGCGGTTATAACAGCAAATGGTCTGATTGGGAAAATTGTACTTGTTACACCGTTTACTTCAACGGTGGAACTATTGTCAACAGAAAACCGGAATTTTCGTGTTGCCTCGGTCGTTGCAGGTGATAAAACCTATGGGCTTATCGAGGGATACGACCGTAAACGAAGTGAACTCATTATGAAACGGATTGACTCTAGTTTCGAAGTCAAAATCGGTCAGAAAGTCATAACGTCCGGTCTCGGTGGTATTTTTCCGAAAGGGCTTTTGATTGGAGAGGTAACAGAAGTGTCGACAGATGATTATGGCCTCACGAAGTTGGCGTATATCCGTCCTGCTGCAGATTTTTCGTTGTTGGACCACGTCATCGTTGCTAAGCGCTCATCAATAGTAGTTCAGGGGACAGATGGAGACGGTACTGGAGATACTGAGGGGGAGGAGGGATCATGATCCGGTTCATCATCCCTCTTATTGCCGTCTTGTTATTTTTCCTAGAGCCTGTTTTCAGTCTGTTTTCACCAGTAAACGTTGGTAGCGATAGTTATACACTTGTTCCACGATTTGTTATCGTGTACCTTATCTTTATAGCAGTCTATTACAGCAAACGACATGCAATCGTTTACGGAATCGTACTTGGACTCTTGTATGATATGTATCATATTGATATTATTGGATTATATGCATTTCTCTATCCTTTGATCTGCTTTATTACTACACTGATTATTCGCCAAATCCATCGCCATATTGTTACGGTGATGTTCCTAGCGTTATTTCTGATTATTGTGCTTGAAGTACTATCATATTTTTTCGTTAGTCTCGTTTCATTGACATCTATTGGACTGGATGAATTCATTACAGGTAGGCTTATACCAACGATAATTGCCAATTCAATTTTCGTTGGTATGTTCGGTTGGTTTTTCCAGACTCTTATTTATAAGAGAGTAATAGAACGACAAGGCGAAACTTTGTAAAAGAAAATGCGGGGTGACGCAAATGACGAAACAGCAATATGTAACAATAAAAGGGACAAAGGATGGACTTGTTCTTCGGCTTGACGACAAATGCGCTTATTCGGACATGATTGCCGAACTCCGTAGAAAAGTTGAGGAAGATGGCTTAGAAGGACTTGCGGAAGTGCGGGTTCATACTGGAAGCCGCTACTGCAATGAAGAAGAATTGCGGGAAATTATGAACACGATTCATAGTTCCCCGAATTTACGCGTATCGAAAATCCAAAGTGATGTTATCACGATGGAAGAATGCAACAGAAAAGTGCTCGAAAACCAATCCGAAACCTATATAGGCATCGTGCGATCGGGTCAGGTTGTACAGGCAGAAGGGGACCTTGTTGTCGTTGGTGACGTGAATCCCAACGGTCGCGTCGTCGCTGCAGGCAGCATCTATGTTCTTGGAAGACTGAAAGGGATCGCTCATGCAGGCTCAAGTGGTAATACAAAGGCTGTTATTGCGGCTTCTTGGCTTGAAGCAACACATCTTATAATCGCGGACAAGATGGAAACGATGACGGATGAGTTAACGATTTTGTCGGAACAACCGGAAATGGAATGTGCTTATTTGCATCCGAACGGCTTCATCGCCATTGATCGCCTGCAAGAACTCCGGATTCTTCGACCTGGTCTGTCATCATTCAAAGGAGGAAGCTAGTGTGGGAGAAGCAATCGTAATAACATCTGGTAAAGGTGGTGTCGGCAAGACGACGACATCCGCAAATCTTGGAACCGCATTGGCTCTCCAAGGTAAAAAAGTGTGTCTAATTGACACTGATATCGGCCTCCGTAATCTTGACGTCATCCTTGGTCTTGAAAATCGAATTATTTACGATCTCGTGGATGTCATAGAAGGGCGCTGCAAAGTCCAGCAAGCACTCGTTAAGGATAAACGCTTTGAGGACGGACTTTTTTTATTGCCGGCTGCCCAGACTACTGATAAAAACTCAATCAACCCTGAACAGATGAAAACATTGGTCACTGAACTGAAAAGGGATTATGACTATATATTGATCGACTGTCCAGCTGGAATTGAACAAGGATTTAAAAATGCAATTGCCGGTGCAGATCGCGCTATTGTCGTCACGACACCTGAAATTTCAGCTGTCCGTGATGCTGACAGGATCATTGGCCTGCTCGAGCAGGAAGACATTGAACCGCCGAAACTCATCATTAACCGCATTAGGCGGCATCTCATGAATAAGGGCGATTCGCTTGACGTCAATGACATTACGACACATTTGTCGATTGATTTGCTTGGCATCATTTTGGATGACGAAAGTGTTATCACTTCCTCGAACAAGGGAGAGCCTGTCGTTATGGACCCATCGAACCCCGCCGCAATCGGTTATCGTAACATCGCGCGTCGTATCCTTGGCGAATCCGTTCCGCTCATGTCTCTCGACACCGGTAAATCTGGATTCTTCGGCAAACTTAAAAACCTGTTTTCGAAATAGTAAAAAACCCCATCACATATTTTGTGATGGGGTTTTTTGAGGATGAATTTAGGGGTTTCTATTAAAAGTGTAGAATTAAAATTACAATACCCGAGTTATAATACGGACAATCAAGTTGCTTAGATTTTCGAGAAATTCACTAAACTTCTACAGAAACTGAAACTTTCACAATCATCTTGCAATAAATATTAATCTATTCCTTCGCCCATACTATTCCTGTCACCTCCGTCATATACTAAAAAAAACGGGTGGTGTGACCGGTTGAAATGGAGAACAAAGTGGATGGTAGCAATTGTGTTAACGCTCGGGGTGATTGGTGTGGCGAAGTTAGAGGATGCGGGTGTAATTCGGGAGCCTGTTACGCAGTATGTTACTTCTGGTAAGGATTTTTTGGCTATGAAGAAGTGGGTTGCAACGATGATTAAAGATCCTGAAGACGAAAAAATTGCGGTCATGGCAGATCCACAACAGGAAGACCCATTTTCCGCGTACGAATCAATGCAGCCATATAAAGATGGTGTGATCGTATCCTATACGCAATCATTGCCGATTGATGCGCAAGAGAATGGACTCGTCATTTTTACAGGTTTCACCCGAGAATCGGGGAAGACCATCACGGTACTATATGATAGTGGAGATGAAGTGACGTATGGTTACGTCGGCACATTTACCAAACTGCCGTATACAGTTGTGAAAAAAGGGGACACGCTGGCGCTAATGGATGAAGGAGCAATTTATCTGAAGGTGAAGCGTGATGGGGTGAAAATGGATGCATCGCTATTGCCGACATATCTCTCGGGAGGAGAACAATGAAATTTAGGCTCCATCCTGTTCTCCTGCCATTTTTTATATTTTTAATCATGACCGGCAGCATTTCGATCTATGCCATTATATTTATTTCGCTTCTGATCCATGAAGCCGGTCATCTTCTTGCTGCCTATCTTACTGGAATGCGCATACGATCGTGTACAATCATGCCATACGGCGGCGAAATCGTTATTCGGAACAAGCACATAGCACCTAGAAGAGATCGTTTAATCGTCGCGCTCAGCGGTCCTCTGGCGACACTACTACTACTTTTAATCGCAATGTGGATTCCGTTTCCGGGTGACGATCAAGTTATCCGGATCCAAGTCGCATTGTTAGTACTTAACTTACTACCCATTCTCCCGCTAGATGGTGGACAAGTAATTTGTGCACTTTTAGAGACAAGCGATTCCCTTTATCGAACACGATCGCTCGTTTTACTGCATTCCATTTTTTTTCTTTGCGCTGGTATTATCCTGCTATTAATTGATTTACCTAAGACATTGCCTTATTTACTTCTCGCCACGTTCCTACTGTTTCAAAACATCTCCGCTTTTCGATTCCGAAAATATGAAAAAGCGTTTGCAGAAATAAAATTAAATAGATTGACGTAATTAAATATCCGTGGTAATATTTAAAAGTTAATGTTTGTAGCACCCGTGCTGCAACCGCGCTGAAAAGGTACAAGTATCCGAAAGGATCACCTAGGAAGGCGAGTCTGTAATTATAGAGGAGGTGCAAGTATGTACGCAATTATTGAAACTGGTGGAAAACAGATCAAAGTTGAAAAAGGCCAGGAAATCTACATTGAAAAAGTAGCTGGTGAAGCTGACGAAATCGTCACTTTTAACAGAGTTCTATTCGTAGGTGGAGAAGACGTGAAAGTAGGCGTTCCTTTCGTGGAAGGTGCTACAGTAACAGGAACTGTTGTTAAACAGGGCCGTGCTAAAAAAATCACAGTTTTCAAATACAAGCCGAAAAAGAACTACCACAGAAAACAAGGTCATCGTCAGCCATACACGAAAATCGTCATTGACGGTATCAACCTGTAAGCCGGCATGATCAAAATCATCATCAAGAAACAATCTACGGGTCGCATCAACTCTTTTGAGATGACGGGCCACGCTAATTTTGCGGAATACGGAAAAGACCTTGTCTGTGCAGCTGCATCTGCAGTATCATTTGGTGCTGTCAATGCTATCATTGCACTAACAGGCAAAACCCCTGAGATTCAACAAGGATCAGACGGTGGTTATTTGAAAGTCATTTTTCCGGAAACTAAAGAAAACGATCACGATACACAGTTGATTGTTAAATCGATGATTGTTTCATTGCAGACGATTGAAAATGACTATGGGCAACATATAAAAATTATCCTTAAATAGTAGGAGGTGGCATACATGCTACGTTTAGATCTCCAGTTTTTCGCATCGAAAAAAGGGGTAGGTTCTACTCGGAACGGTCGTGACTCTCACTCGAAACGTCTTGGCGCAAAACGCGCGGACGGACAGTTTGTTACTGGCGGCTCAATCCTTTATCGTCAGCGCGGAACGAAAATTCATCCAGGTGAAAACGTCGGTCGCGGTGGTGACGATACTCTTTTCGCAAAAGTTGACGGCGTCGTTCGTTTCGAACGTTTTGGTCGTGACAAAAAGAAAGTTAGCGTATACCCTGAAGTTCAGGAAGCTTAATATACGTACGACAGAAAGGACTGCATACGAATATGCAGTCCTTTTTCTTTTTTTTAGAGAGAAGAAAATTGTCTAGGCGCCAGTCGCTCGAGTCGCTTTAGCGGAGAGCGTTTGAACTGCATCCCCCTTAATTGATGAAAAGGCAAAGTAGCCTTTATCTTCCAGCCTTCCAGCGCTTTTCGCGTCAAAACGACACCTTGCGCATTTTTAGGCAACAGATGTTATACTATATACATGAAAATTGTTGGCGGTGAATGGGAATGGGGAACAATAAAATTACCACGGCGCAAGCGCTGAAATTTGCAAGACATGATTTTTTAAACGAACTTCAATTAGTCTTGCTCTATATCGATCTTGATAAGCTACCGGAGGCAAAACAAAAGATTTTGGAAACAACCGATCGTATGCGTGAAGTAGCACTATTAGAAAGGCTTGGACTTCCGGCCGTTGAGATATGGCTTACTACGTTCGACTGGCTATATGGCGCGTTTTCTAAAACAATGACGTGTACAATAGCATCTGGAATCCGGGAAGCTGATGATACGGAAGTTGCAAAGTATTTAGAACGATTGTTCAGTGAAATGGAAAAAACACTGGATCCGACTTCCGAATATGAAACACAAATCGATGTTCAGGCATCAGTCGCGGGCTGGTCAATTACAATTGTTGTTCTTGCTCCGCTTAAAAAAGTTTTTCCAGAACCGATAGAATTCGAAAACTTTACTGTTAAAGAAACAATTTCACAAAATCAATGGACGTTCACGATCAGTGGGCAATAGGAGGAAAATAAATGTTTGTCGATCACGTAAAGATTTATGTAAAAGGCGGCGCCGGTGGTGATGGAATGGTTGCTTTTCGTCGGGAAAAGTATATCGCATATGGTGGCCCAGCCGGTGGTGATGGAGGCCAAGGTGCTAACGTAGTTTTCATCGTGGATGAAGGATTGCGGACACTGATGGATTTCCGTTACCAGCGTCATTTCAAAGCACCGCGCGGCGAGCACGGTGGAAGTAAAAATATGCACGGGAAAAACGCGACAGATGTAGTCGTAAAAGTTCCACCTGGTACGATTGTAACGGATGCTGAAGACGGTTCAATCATCGCCGATCTTGTTGAGCACGGTCAAACAGCTATCATTGCTAAAGGCGGTCGCGGAGGACGCGGAAATAGCCGATTTGCGACACCGTCAAACCCTGCACCTGAGTTATCTGAAAAAGGTGAGCCGGGAGCTGATAAAGAAATTAACCTGGAATTGAAAGTTTTAGCGGATGCAGGCCTTGTTGGCTTCCCAAGTGTTGGTAAATCAACGCTATTATCTGTTGTATCGGCTGCAAAACCGAAAATTGCAGATTATCATTTTACAACACTTGTTCCAAATTTGGGCATGGTTGAAACGGATGATCACCGCGGTTTTGTGCTAGCTGACCTTCCGGGATTGATTGAAGG
Organism: Sporosarcina sp. ANT_H38; assembly: GCF_008369195.1. Taxonomy (GTDB): domain Bacteria; phylum Bacillota; class Bacilli; order Bacillales_A; family Planococcaceae; genus Sporosarcina. The sequence continues at coordinate 704,178 of NZ_VOBC01000001.1, forward strand.
AGCGCACCAAGGTATCGGTCTAGGTCATCAGTTCTTGCGTCACATCGAACGGACACGCGTAATCATCCATGTAGTGGATATGTCCGGCCTTGAAGGACGTGAGCCATTCGAGGATTTCCTGACAATCAATGAGGAATTAGAACAATACAATATGCGTTTGACAGAACGTCCGCAAATCATTGTTGCAAATAAAATGGACATGCCTGAAGCTGAAGAGAATCTCAAAATCTTCAAGGAAAAACTGAATGACAGTAATGCATTCATCTTCCCAACTTCAGCACTCACAAGAACTGGACTTGACGGACTTCTACATGCGGTTGCGGATTTACTTGAAACGACACCTGAATTCCCGATGCATGAGATTGAGGACGAAGACAAAGAGAACTCAGTTCTGTACAAATATGATGGAGAAGCAGAGTTGTTTAAAGTTGCGCGTGATGATGACGGAGCATTCATATTGTCGGGCTATACAATTGAGCGTCTCTTCAAAATGACGGACTTCAACTTTGACCAATCTGTTCGTAAGTTCGCTAGACAATTGCGTGCTATGGGCGTAGATGATGAACTCCGTAAACGTGGCGCGAAAAACGGAGATACAGTGCGACTTCTTGACTTCGAATTTGACTTTATAGATTAATCAGTAGGGATTCAATACTGGGGAAATTACAAAAGGAACGCACGAAGGGGGATATCCTATGAAGCAGTTGGGGGAAGGTCAGTTTTATCTTGTAAGGGAAGACGTACTGACAGAATCGATGCTGAAAATGTTAGAAGCGAAAAGGCTTTTGGCGAGCGGAGAGGAATCGACGATACAAGATGCAACGAAAAGGGTAGGACTATCCCGTAGTGCATTTTATAAATACCGTGACACTGTTTACCCGTTCGAATCAATTGCACGTGAGCGTATCCTGACGATTTTCATTCAACTTGAAGACCGGAAGGGGTCGCTTGCGACATTATTGCAGGTTGTCTCGGAGGCGAAATGCAATGTCCTGACAATTCACCAGACGATCCCTGTACAGGCACGGGCCAATATTACTTTGTCACTCGATGTGACAGAAATGATGATAAAAATGGAAGAGTTCCTGCAACGGTTGAAAGCGCCTGATTTTGTTGATTCAGTTGTTTTGATCAGTTCAGGTGCACTCTGATGGGGGAGTTAAAGCATGGGGAATGAAAAATATACACCTACGATCGCTTATTTGGGGCCGGAAGCATCCTTCACGCACGTTGCAGGAAGCACCCTTTTTGGGACTGCGGGATTGATAGCCTACCCAACGATACCGGATTGTATTGAGGCAGTCACAGCAGGGCGTGTCGCCTATGCGATTGTCCCGCTTGAAAATGCGTTGGAAGGATCCGTTCCTATGACCATCGATTACCTGTTCCATGGATCGGACTTATTTATCAATGCTGAAATATCAACACCAATCGAACAGCATCTAATGGTCAATAAAAAGCAAGCTCCTTTTATCGATGAAATCGAATCTATCAATTCTCATCCTCATGCCCTTGCCCAGTGCCATAAATATTTACAATACCATTACCGCCGGGTCCCTTTAATCCAGACGACATCTACGGCGGCTGCTGCCAAATATATTTCCGAAAACCCGGATATGAAGATTGCGGCAATTGGAAACATGCTGGCAGCTGAAAAATATGGTTTACATATTGCAGAAGAGAATATTCACGATTTTCATTTTAACCATACGCGATTCGTTGTTTTATCACTGCGAAAAGAAATTTTAGAAAAAAATAAGCATTCCGCAAAACTAAAAACGACATTAATGGTGAAACTACCAGAAGATGATAGTTCTGGTATGCTGCATCAGGTTTTATCCGTTTTTGCATGGCGCAGACTCAATTTAAGTAAAATTGAATCAAGGCCCTTAAAAACAGGACTTGGGAATTACTTCTTTATTATCGATGTAATGGAATCTGAAGATCACCCGATGATGAAAGGTGCGATGGAAGAACTCGCCGCGCTGAATTGTACTGCTCGCACATTCGGTTCATATTACATATATGACCAACTGCCGTCACGTCATTCAATATGACAGTGATGGTTTTTTATTTGGGATAAATCGATTCGCCTTTACTTAATGTCCGGCTTCAGTACCTGGACGCTTTCGCTTTTCTTTAGAATAAATTACCCACTTCCGCATATACATGGCAAGAGAGGATATCTCGTTAAAGATGAGGGTCACAATTACGGGCGTCCGTTCATACGATGGATTGACGGAAGGGGGAAATTTTTAAGTGGAAGTCCATATTGTTGTAAAAGGGGATACGCTATGGAAGATTGCGCGCCAATACGGTATCCCGTTCGAAGAATTAAAGCGGGTAAATGCGCATCTTGCCAATCCAGATTACATCGTACCTGGAATGAAAATTTTCTTACCAAAAAGACAGCATCATGCTGAACAACCTGAAAAAGGGAAAGGACCGGTGACGCCGCAACCTCCAAAGGGTACAAAACCGTCACCGCCAATACCGGTGCCAAAACCACCAACATCTAAACCACCGACTCCAAAACCGCCAAAGCCAATAGCACCAGTACCAGTACCTAGACCACCAACACCATCAAAACCATCAATACCAACACCTAGACCACCAGTGCCGCCATCTAAACCAACGCCACCGCCAGCAGTATCACCATCAGTGCCGGCTCCCATACCATTACCGACGCCGACGCTACCGCCGACTTCAATGCCGACGCCAATGCCAATGCCAATGCCAATGCCAATGCCAATGCCAATGCCGATGCCGATGCCGATGCCAATGCTAGGTGTTCCATGTGGATGGATGCCGATTTATGATGCGGATTGTTACCCGTTCATGCATTCGGGGCAAATTCAAGCGATGCCAAAACCGGAACATCATGCACCTTCACCAATGCCGTTACCATCAACACAATTTCCGATGTTTGAACAAGAATCACCAATCTTCTCTGGTCAAGGCGCTTCAACATTACCAATAGAAATACCTATGGTAGAAGGTTGGCAGTTGCTCGAGTCACCTGAATTTATGTTTGAAGAATCTCCAGAAATCTTCATGCAACCAACTACTGAAAGTCCACCTGAGTATATGTATGAAGAATCACCTGAATATGACCTGCAACCGTCTGCTCCATGTCCACCAGGGCCGGGTTATGTTCCGCAGGCTATATCACCTGCTCAAGGTCAATGGAATCCTGCTCAATTCGGTTATCCTAGCATGCAGCACCAAGCTCATCCAAATTGGGGTATGAGCGGTGGATGCGATTGCGACGGACAGCAACAACACCATCACCACCAGATGATGATCCCGATCTTCTGTCAACCATGTAACTGTCCTTCGTGCATGCAACAGGCAACCCCTTATCCTGGAATGCCTGGACCTTCTCAAGGCTCTAACTGGTTCGGAGCGTATTGAACGGCCTATGGCGCAGGATGAGAAATTAGAAAAAATAAAAGAAAATGTATGGAAGTTAGAGAAAGATGGAAAACGCTTTTCAGTGAAACGATACTATTCCAACTCCACTGCAAAGAAAGTACGACGTGTACATGAGGCGCTACATTCTGTTTCGTTCCCACATATAGTAGATGTTGTACCTCAAGAAAGTCAACTGAGGTTCGTCCAACCATGGCTGGATGGAGCAAAAGCGGTCAACTTTAAGAAAAGAGCAGATCGAACGGATTCACTTGCCGCACTTCATGCACTTCATGAAACGAAAGTGCAACTCGACTGGCACGCCTCACCTTATTTACATCCGTACCCCCTCATCGCGAAGTGGGAAGACCGGATAAGTCGTTTCCGAGAAATAAGCGGAGACTGTGAGGCGTATATTGGAAAAGGCCTTGTCGATGAAATCTTGTTTTATGCATTAAACGCGATTAGCGCAGTGAAAAAAACCTACAAAGACAATTTGGATGGTACGTTGCTCCATGGCGATGTTGTTCATCATAATATCCTGCGTGATATAGACGGTGAAATCAAGTTCATCGATTTCGATCTGGCAAGTACTGGACCTGCAGGTACTGAAATTGCGCTATGGATTCATCGAGTGTTGCCACAAATCGGCTATGACATTGATTTCCTATTTGATGAACAGCCTTCACTGAAGAAATTGGATAATGCTTCTAAGACGCTGCTTCTATTTCCGAATGAAATGCTCCGTGAATGGCTCTATCTTTTCACTTTGTCACCAGCTGGCAGAGTGAGGCAGGCGAAGCAACTTGTCCCCTTTACTGAGACTGCGCTCTCACATTGGCCGAAATTATGGTATGATATCGAACGGATTAACATACAAAGGTAATGTCGAATGCGGGGTAATTGAAGCGGGAGAAATTGAATCTATTTTAGTGGAGAACGAAAGCCTGCAAAATACCTATGAAAAAGTAGAAGAACGCAGTTAATACCTATATAATGCAATTAGATTTCCTGCACATAGCCATTCGCCAAAGAATTATTTAAATTCTTAAGGCGGATGGCTATTTATTTTGATGAAGAAAACAATAAACATTTATACTAGTAAAGTAGTGTATTATTCAATTATACGTAAAAAAATATATGGCGGTAGTCACAGGAAGGAAGTTCGTTAGGCTTGATTGAAACACTAATGGTTAATTTTCTGTTTTTACTCTCTCCGGTTTTAGTAGCTTTGATTTTCTTTGAGGATAAATTAACTAAATTTAATAAATATATCCTTGTTTTAATGGCGGCAATTGCGCTCTTATTATGTATGGCGTTTCCAATTACAATAGATTTAGGGTTTATTATTGATTTAAGATACATACCATTTATCATCGTTGCACTTTTTGGTGGCTATAAAATGGTCTTTCCGCTTTATCTTGTTTTAAATTTGTACCGTTTTATCATTGGCGGAGAAGGGATTTATCACTCTCTGATTTTCTCAACAATTATTTTTTTGCTTGTTCCTTTATTAAGCAGAAGATTTATGCAGCAAAATTCGCGTAAAAGAATTTTATATGCAACAGGTACCGGCATCGGTGTAAGTGTTTTACACTTTTTCGGATTGAGCTTCGATTATCCGACGTTAACAACTGAATACTGGACGTTAGTTTTCTGTAATTTAACAACTCATTCCATTGTAATATTCATCATCATGTCTTTAGTAGAAAAAATAATATCCAACATAAAAACACGTGAAACGTATGTGCAATCAGAAAGAATGAAAGATATTAGCAATTTTTCGGCCAGTATTGCCCATGAAATAAGAAACCCGCTTACTGTAACAAGGGGATTTTTACAACTGCTAAACGAGTCGAAAACGCTTACCGCTGATGAAAAAATATACATTGATTTTTCGTTAAAAGAAGTAGAACGGGCAGGGAATATTGTCAGTGATTTTCTAACGTTCTCCAAACCGCAATCCGAAAATGTTGTCTTTTCGGATTTCTCGAAAGATTTAAATTATGTAGAAAATATTATGCAACCATATGCGAAGATGAATCGAGTTAATATCCTGGTTCGTTTTACGAATACACTGAAAATAAAATATGATGAAAATCAAATTCAACAATGCCTCATCAATTTATTGAAAAATGGCATCGAATCGATGCAGGAAAACGGTGGCACCCTCTATGTTGAGGTTTCGGAACACGAGAAGAATATCTTGATAAAGATTCAAGACAGCGGGATTGGTATGACAACAGAAGGGATTTCGCAATTAGGAAAACCTTATTACTCTACAAAAAAAGAAGGAACAGGTCTTGGAATGCTCATGGTTTATAGTACGATCAGGAATGTTAAAGGGGAAATTAAAGTAAAAAGTACAGTTGGAAAAGGAACAACTTTTCTATTATACATACCTGTTTAACTTTATTGATATATGGCGGGGTAATTGTTATGATTAGTATCATCTAGTAAAATGCGAGTGAGTGAACGATGGCCGCCAACAAAGCGGTCATCTTTTCTTTTGCTTACTAGCTTCAATTAAAGGTAGAAAGTGCGTTCGTATGGTATAATCGGTTTTATATATAGGGGGAGAGTAGCTTGTACGACTACATAAAAGGGCAAGTCACACGTGTGACGCCTGAACATATTACACTCGAACAGGGCGGGATAGGTTGGCTTATAATGACGCCGAATCCGTATGCTTTTCATAAAACAGAAGATATCCAGCAAGTGTTTACTTTTCTGCATGTCCGAGAAGATATTCAGTTACTTCTCGGTTTCAAATCACTTGAACAGCGAGAATTGTTTAAAAAGCTGATTACGGTTTCAGGTATCGGTCCAAAAGGTGCGCTCGCAATACTTGCTAGTGGCATTCCCTCACAAGTGATTGGCGCAATCGAACGGGAGGATGAAACGTTCCTAGTTCAATTTCCTGGAGTTGGGAAAAAGACGGCGCGGCAGATGATCCTCGATTTGAAAGGGAAATTGTATGATTTATTTAATGCAATGGACATGCCAGATGAGGATGTTACACTTCTTACAATGGCGGAAAATGGTGCGCTTGATGAAGCAATACTTGCACTAGAAGCACTTGGTTACTCTCAGCGAGAGCTGACGAAAGTGAAACCGAAATTAGAAAAAGAAGAACTTGATACAGAAGGGTACATGAAAATGGCACTTCGATTATTATTGAAACAGAATTAATGAATATATTAATTGAAGTATTGAATCCGGTGTATAAACAGAGTGAACGCGCCTAGCGCCGAAACGAATTTGAAGGGAATCTTTATTTCAATTTATATAGCAACGGCAGAAAGGGGGGCGGACAATGGAGGAACGTGTTATTTCCGGAGAAGTATCGGAGTTCGATGAACGTTTTGAACAATCGCTTAGACCGCAATTTCTGACTCAATATATCGGACAGGAAAAAGTGAAAGAAAACCTCAGTATTTTCATCGAAGCAGCAAAAGGCCGCAGCGAAAGTTTAGACCATGTCCTATTGTATGGACCACCGGGTCTCGGAAAGACGACGCTCGCAACCGTCATTGCCAATGAAATGGACGTCAATATCCGAATGACTAGTGGCCCTGCAATTGAACGCCCTGGTGATCTCGCAGCTGTCGTTTCATCTCTCGAACCGGGAGATGTGTTGTTTATCGATGAAATCCATAGGTTAAACCGTGCAATCGAAGAAGTGTTGTATCCTGCGATGGAAGACTTTTGTTTGGATATTGTTGTAGGGAAAGGGCCATCTGCACGCTCGATACGACTCGATTTACCGCCATTCACACTGATCGGGGCAACAACACGTGCAGGCGCATTATCTGCGCCGCTAAGAGACAGGTTCGGCGTTCCACTTCGGCTTGAGTATTACGATGTTGCTCCACTCAAGGAAATCGTCATTCGCAGTGCAGGGCTTTTTGAAGTGGCTATCGACGAGCAGGCGGCTGTTGAAATTGCCCGCCGTTCCCGTGGTACTCCGCGTATTGCAAACAGGCTGTTACGCCGTGTGCGAGATTATGCACAAGTAAGAGGCAACGGCAGCATTACAATTGATATTGCAAATGACGCGCTTGAAATGCTGCAAGTCGATTCACATGGTCTTGATCATATTGACCATAAGTTGCTAACTGGAATGATTGAACGCTTTCGTGGCGGACCTGTTGGGATTGATACGATATCCGCAAGTATTGGCGAAGAGTCGGTGACAATTGAAGATGTCTACGAACCCTATCTTCTTCAAATTGGCTTTATCCAGCGGACGCCGCGCGGACGGATTGCGACTCGTCTTGCATACGAGCATTTCGGCTATCCAGTTCCCGAGCACAACGATTTCTAATTCAATTATAAAGGGAGAATTTATAGACGATGGATGTAAATGATTTTGATTTCGATTTACCAGATAATCTTATTGCACAAACTCCGTTGCTAGATCGCACAGCAAGCCGTCTTATGGTTCTCGACCCTGAGACTGGGGAAGTAAAACACAATCATTTTCGCGATCTTCTCGATGAACTTGAGTCTGGAGATATACTCGTACTCAATGATACGCGGGTTCTGCCTGCACGTTTGATGGGCGTGAAAGAAGAGACTGGCGCTATGATTGAAGTGTTGCTGCTGAAGCAAACTGGAGACGACGAGTGGGAAACGCTAGTGAAACCTGCGAAGCGAGTAAAGCTTGGAACGATTGTTACATTTGGCGATGGACGTTTGAAAGCAGAATGCACGGGCATTCTGGAACAAGGTGGGCGTATATTCAAGTTTATTTACGAAGGTATTTTTTATGAAATCCTAGATGAACTCGGACAAATGCCATTGCCGCCTTACATTACTGAGACGTTGGATGATCAGGCACGCTATCAAACGGTATTTGCGAAAGAACGTGGTTCTGCGGCGGCACCGACAGCAGGTCTTCATTTTACGGATGAAATCTTGGCAAGTATTCGGAACAAAGGGGTCAATATTGCATTCATCACGCTGCATGTCGGTCTCGGCACTTTCCGTCCGATAAGTGTAGATACGATTGAAGATCATACGATGCATTCCGAATATTATCATGTCACCGAACAAACAGCGGCAGCAATAAATGAAGCTAAAGCTCAAGGTGGGCGCGTTATAGCAGTTGGTACAACTTCTGCGCGGACACTCGAGACAATCGCTTCGGAAAATGGCGGTAAAATTATACCTTCGAGTGGATGGACGTCTATTTTCATCTACCCTGGTTATGAGTTCAGTATTTTGGATGGACTATTAACTAATTTTCATTTACCTAAATCGACGTTGATCATGCTGATTTCAGCACTAACAACTCGAGACCATATTTTAGCGGCATATAACAAGGCAGTTAAGGAAAAATATCGCTTCTTTAGCTTTGGAGATGCAATGTTCATAAAACCGTCACAAAGGAAGGAATCATAAAATGACAGCAGTCACATACGAACATATCAAAACATGTAAACAAACCGGAGCACGTCTTGGAATTGTCCATACACCTCACGGTTCATTCGAAACACCAGCATTTATGCCAGTTGGTACACAGGCAACTGTCAAAACATTGTCACCGGAAGAGTTGAAAGAAGTCGGAGCAGGAATTATTTTAAGTAATACCTACCATCTATGGCTTCGTCCGGGTCAGGATATCATTGAAGAGGCAGGCGGACTACATAAGTTCATGAACTGGGACAGACCGATTCTGACTGATTCAGGCGGTTTTCAAGTATTTTCACTAAGTGAATTCCGTAAAATCGAAGAGGAAGGTGTCCATTTTAGACATCATTTGAACGGCAGTAAACTGTTCCTCAGTCCCGAGAAAGCGATGGAAATCCAGAATTCACTAGGCGCAGATATTATGATGGCTTTCGATGAATGTCCGCCATTCCCAGCAACACGTGAATATATGAAAGCAAGCGTAGAACGGACATCTAGATGGGCTGAAAGATGTCTCGGAGCTCATGCACGACCGGCAGATCAAGCCTTGTTCGGTATTATACAAGGCGGTGAGTTCGAGGAATTACGCGCTCAAAGTGCAAAAGATCTTGTGTCACTTGATTTCCCTGGTTACGCGATCGGTGGTCTGTCAGTCGGCGAGCCGAAAGACATTATGAACCGTATTCTTGAGCATACGACACCGCTTCTTCCACAGGACAAGCCGCGTTACTTGATGGGAGTCGGATCGCCTGACTCGCTCATTGACGGTGCTATCCGCGGTATTGATATGTTCGACTGTGTCCTGCCAACTCGCATTGCGCGAAATGGTACATTGATGACGAGTGAAGGACGTTTGAATATACGGAATGCGAAGTTCGAACGTGATTTCCGTCCACTTGATGAAAAATGCAGTTGTCATGTATGTAAAACATACAGCCGAGCTTATATTCGCCATCTTATCAAAGCGGATGAAACTTTTGGAATCAGGTTGACGTCTTATCACAATCTTCACTTCCTCCTTAATTTAATGGAGCAAGTAAGAGATGCAATTCGTCATGATCGACTCGGAGATTTCCGTGAAGAGTTTTTTGAAAGCTACGGATTTAACAAACCGAATGCAAAAAACTTTTAAATCTTGTATAATGAAACTTGATTGAAGGGGGGATATATATATGAGTGGTGGATTAGTGCAACTATTACCTTTCGTTGCGATGTTTGCAGTGATGTGGTTCTTACTTATCAGACCGGCGCAAAAGAAACAGAAAGCGACGAAGCAAATGCAATCAGGTTTGAAACGTGGAGATAAGGTTATTACAATCGGCGGTCTTCATGGCACAGTCGATGCTGTGGATGATTCATCGGTTTACCTTAAAGTTTCTGAAGGTAATACATTACAGTTCGACAGACAAGCAGTAGGACGTGTAACAGAATCAATCTAAGCTTTGTAAAAACATAAAGAGGCGATTGTCTTGGCGGGGTATTCCCCGTTCAGGCAATCGTCTCTTTTTCCGTTTTTTGCATGTATATAAGCGAAGGGGAAAAGGGCATCCTTTTTTAGAAGGTAAGGAAGTAAAGGTTTTTCGGACTGGAACAGTGTCTAGACTCGAGCGTCTAGCCAATCGAGTCACTTCAGACTTTAATTAAAGGCAATGAACGCTTTTAGCTTAAGGCCTTCCATCGAAGAGGGATTAAACTCCATCCCTCCTACTTTTCGGATCTACCAAGGCGCTTGCGCTTTTCTTAGAAGGGGGAGATTTTTATGAATGATTTACTAATCATCGGTTTTCGGACCGTTTTTCTTTATGTACTCATTTTGATCATCTTACGAATTATGGGGAAACGTGAAGTCGGTGAGCTTGGAGTAATCGACGTTGTTGTCTTTATAATAATGGCAGAAGTTGCTGCATTTGCACTTGAATCCCCCGACCAGAATATAATTCACTCTATTCTACCGATGATTATCTTGCTCTTTATTCAACTCATTTCCTCTTATTTTTCATTAAAAAGTAAAAGGTTTAGAGACATTGTCGACGGTGAACCAACACTTATCATTAGGCACGGAGTCATACTGGAGCAGGAAATGCGAAAACAGCGCTATAATTTGGATGATTTGTTCCAGCAACTTCGTGAGCAGCAGGTCGGCTCCGTCCATGAAGTGTCTTTCGCGTATTTGGAACCGTCTGGAAATCTATCGGTTTTTAAACATGATGATATTCAACCGGTACTTGCGCTGATTTCAGACGGCTATATTCAATCTAGACATTTAGAACTTATCGGTAAAACAGACGAGTGGCTTTTAAATGGACTCAGGCAACTTGGAGTGAATGATGTAAAAGAAATTTTTTATTGTTCATTTGAAAATGATGAACTGAAGTTCCAGTTAAAAGAAGCTTATCAATAATTTTTCAAGAGTTTCTTAAATAGAAATAGATCACTTTTTTTCACTTGGCCAGTCAGAATTAAAATAACCAGAAGGAAAACTATCGAAATTGCACATTCTGTAAATAATCCGAAATCCCCGATTGGTATGAAAATCGGACGCATGATACAAGTCATGATAAATGAAGCATATGGCAAAGCAAATATAGTGAAACCAGTAGCGGTCGATTTGTTTTTCCGAAGTGTTGCTATATGAAGGAATGATGTAATTAGCACACCGAAGCCGATCGCAAGGACTGCCCCTGTCACTTGTAGACCGGGCTGGGAAGCGAGGATGAACATGACCCCAAGTTTAGCGATACCGCCGTATACGGAGTTCATCATCCCTGCCTTGGCGTCACCCGTTGCTTGTAAAATTGAATAGAGAGGACCTTGGATATAATAAAAGAAAAAAACAGGAGCAAGTAACGCCATATAGGATGCTCCTTGGGTAACGTGAAATAGTTTCTCAGCCAACTCCTGCCCGTGGATGAAAAAAACTGTAGCTGCAAAAGTTCCTGTTAAAGCGGATAAGCGCAGGGACAGATGAATCCGTTCTTTCAGTTTACTCGTATTATTTGACGCAACTGCTCCGCTTACGGCGGGAACCAGGACAACAGACAAGGCATATGGGATGAAAGCAGGGAATAGGAGTAGCGGCACGAGTACACCGGATACAATGCCATACAGTGTTGTGGCAGCTACAGCTGAAACCCCTGAAAATGCGAGTGCGCGGAGGAAGATAATTGGTTCAAGGAACCAAGTAAACGTACCGAACAGACGGCTACCAGACGATGGCAAAGCGATCGCCAGCAGAGGTTCCATTGGATAACGCTTAAGTTTTTCTTGTTGTTTTGGTCTGCGTTTCTGTTGCTGTCTATATTTGAACAACAAATAGAGGACAGATAGCATTTCGGCAAGAAGCGTAATGCCCATCGCATAAGCTGCACTCAATGCTGTATTGTCAGCTACAAGAAGATGTGGCAAAAGCCATGTGATTAGCGCAATCCGGCATATTTGTTCAATGATTTGTGACCAGGCTGTTTCTTCGATACGTGCGATACCTTGGAAATATCCGCGGATCAAGCCCCCAATGGCAGCAATTGGTACGATTGCGATTCCGACGTACAGTGTTATGGATGATGCTGAATTACCGAGAAGCGTTTCAGATAAGTAGGGAACGAACAAGATTGAAGCTGGTATGAATACCGTTGCTGTCAAAATGGTAATGAAGGAAGCAGTCTTCATAAGGGAAGGGATTTTTACGGATTGCCCTTTCGCTTCGAGTTCAGCAATCACTTTGGCTATGGCAATCGGTACACCAAGCTGAACAAGTGACAGGAAAAAGATAAAAGCGGGATAAGCGGTCATGTAGATGCCGACCGCTTCTTCGCCTGCAATCCGCATGAATTGAATCCGGAAGACGAATCCTAATAGCTTGGTTAGGAAGACGGCAACCATCAGGACGACAGTTCCGCGGATGAATGAAGACAATTTAAACAACTCCTTCTCAATTCCGGTCATTTCATATACACTAAACCTATGCAGAAATATCCATACTTACGACTGTATAGGAAAGGGATGGAAAAGATGCCTAGAGAATTCGGCCGACTGTTCACACATATGTTGCCTGCAATTGAAAGCAAAAAAACTGAATTTCATCTGTACGGCTATACAACAGTAACCGAGGAGGATATTTGGACATTTTGTGTCAAGAAGAAATGGCGTAAAAAGAATATCGAGGAGATGGGAATGCATGAAATTGCGGATGGAATCCTTAAAATCACATCTGCAGAATTTATGACATTTACACAAATTGAAGAACAACGTAGTTCAAATTGGTTTTCCGATTTGAATAGTGAAGAACTTCAAATCTTACTTTCACCACGTCAAATCGAAAAGTAAACTATGAGAATATGAAATATGACTATTTGACACATGAATGACTGTGTTTCATAATAGATATATTGTGTTTTTATAATGTTTAGTATTCAGCGCCAAGTTATTGCGGGGGCGCTGTCGCTATTCTCGGAGTATGTACATAGATAAATCCCGTACAGCTGCACTCCATATTTAGAGGGGGAACTTAGATTATGAAAAGAAGAGGACGGATTGTTGCCTTTCTACTATTAATCGTCGTGTTCGGCTTGACGATAGGGACAACTGCAAATCCGATAATGAAAGATGTAAAACTAGGCCTAGACTTACAGGGCGGCTTTGAAGTCCTTTATCAAGTTGAACCTTTGAAAAAAGATGGTCCAGATATTACGGAAAAAATGGTTACTGATACAGCGAATGCGCTGACAAGCCGAGTTAACGTACTCGGAGTAAGTGAACCAAGTATCCAAATCGAGTCGGGTAACCGGATTCGCGTGCAACTTGCGGGAGTTGAGGACCAGGAGTCAGCTAGAAAATTACTTTCGACCCAGGCAAACCTAACATTCAGGGATGCTGATGACAATCTCCTTCTCGACGGAAACGATTTGAAAGAGGGCAAGGCCAAAGCGAACTTTGGCGAAAATGGTCAGCCAGTTGTTACACTTGAAATGAAATCGCCGAATAAATTCGGCGAAGTGACAACATTGATTTCGCAGAAAAAACCGGAGAACGTAATGGTCATTTGGCTAGACTTCGTAGAAGGTGAAGATTCATTTAAAGAGGAAGTAACGAAAGAGAAACCTAAATTCGTTTCTGCGCCTTATGTGGCAAATCCTATAAATTCTTCAGACGTTGAAATATCGGGTTCATTTTCTTTAGAAGAGACGAAGAGCCTCGCGGGAATTTTGAACGCAGGTGCATTGCCTGTAATTCTTGATGAGGTCTATTCGACTTCAGTTGGAGCGCAGTTCGGTGAACAAGCGCTTAACAAAACAATCTTTGCAGGAATTATTGGTATCTCGATTATTTTCCTATTCATGCTTGTCTATTACCGCCTGCCAGGTTTTGTGGCAGTCATTACTTTGTCAGTCTATATTTTCATCATCCTGCTCGTCTTCACGCTCATTAACGGCGTACTTACGCTGCCGGGTATTGCAGCACTTATGCTCGGGGTCGGGATGGCAGTCGATGCGAATATCTTAATGTACGAACGGATACGTGAAGAATTGCGAGTCGGTAAATCCGTCAAGACGTCATTCTTGGCTGGAGCAAAAAATTCTTTCACCGCCATTCTAGATGCTAATATCACGACGCTTCTTGCAGCGGTTGTCCTATTCGTTTTTGGGACAAGTTCAGTTAAAGGATTCGCGACAATCCTCATCATCAGTATTCTAGCTAGCTTCTTGACAGCTGTATGGGGGTCACGTTTACTTTTGGGTCTTCTTGTCGATAGTGGTGTGTTTGATGGGAAAACAGCATGGTTCGGTATTCCGAAAAGCAGGGTTCATGCGCCTGAAGAACAAATTGAAACATTGGAACTTACTACGAGATTTGATCGTTTCGATTTTGTAGCTACGCGCAAAAAGTTCTATGTCATTTCAGCAGTATTGCTAATTAGTGGTATCATAGCCCTTGGTATCTTCAAGCTGAACCTCGGTATTGACTTCTCAAGTGGTACGCGTGTTGAAGTGCTTGCTGACCATTCAGTAACGAAAGATGAAATTTCTACTTATCTGGATGAAATCGGGCACCCGACAGATGATATCGTCATTTCTGGTGATACGGGTAATATGGCAGTCATGCGTTACGTAGAAGATTTTAATCAAGAAGAAATCAACAAGTTTAAAGCGGATCTTGCAAAAGAGTTTGGAGCAGATCCAAATATATCAACTGTTTCACCAACGGTAGGTAAGGAACTAGCGTTAAATGCCATTAAAGCATTGCTTATTGCTATGCTCGGTATAGTTATTTACGTCGCACTTCGTTTCGAATGGCGAATGGGGGTTTCGACCATCGTTGGGCTTTTACACGATGTGTTCTTTATGGTAGCAGCGATCAGTCTTTTGCGTCTAGAAGTCGACATTACCTTCATCGCCGCAGTGTTGACGATTGTTGGTTACTCCATCAATGACACGATTGTAACATTTGACCGGATCCGGGAAAATATTAACCATCGTGGTCGTATCGATAACGTAGAGGAACTAGCAGATATCGTGAACAAATCGTTGCGTCAGACACTTGGACGTTCTGTTAATACGGTGCTCACGGTCGTCATTGTTGTAGTAGCGCTTATGTTATTCGGTGCAGAATCGATCCGGACTTTCTCAATTGCACTTCTGATTGGATTGTTTGCGGGAACTTATTCATCGATTTTCATCTCAGCTCAAATCTGGTTTGACCTGAAAAAACGTGAAATCAATAAAAAAGGCGCTATTAAAGTCGAAGATACGAAGAAACCATGGGGCTCAGACGAACCTATCGTCTAACACCTAATCGGATAAGTTTTGGTTATTCATGGAACAGGGTATACATTATGTATACTCTGTTCCATTTTTTATTTTACGAAAGGGGAAAGCTATATGAAGTTTCAGTGGAATTTGTTGCTAGGTCTTTTATTCGCCATTATTATCTCTATGTTTGCTGTCTTTAATGTTGACGCGGTACAAGTCAATTATGTCTTTGGCAAAGCGCAATGGCCACTTGTTCTTGTCATATTAGGTGCAGCTCTTCTTGGGGCTATGGTAAGCGGTTTTGTCGCGATGTTCCTAGCATTTCAATCAGGCCGTCGCATTAAAGAGCTCAAAAAAGAAATGACCTACAAAGAGATTACGATTGCAGCGCAACAGAACGAAATTGCAGAACTGCAAAAGCATTCGAGCACATCATCGAGTGAAGAAATCATTATTGAAAACAAAACAGGTTAAGTAAAGAGCATCTACTCGGTATCTCTACTGGGGAGATGCTCTTTCTTTAATTTAAATTATGCCTCCGGTGGATGTCGTAATTTATAATATGAGTTGAATGTGCAAGCGCAATACGAATTTCGGACGCAATTGCGTCGAGGCGTGATTGAAAAGGTAGCTAAAAACAGTCTTTACTTTTAGAGTCGTAGCCCATCCGCTATAATGAACGTAAGGATGTGAAGGAATTTGATCGAATCAATGAAAAGATGGAAAGTGGAACGGCCGGATGAACAACTTGTAACGATGTTGACGAAGGATCTTGGTATTTCATCAGTCCAGGCAAAAATACTTGCTTCAAGGGGAATAATAGATTCCGATGTGGCAAAAGAATTTTTACATATGGATGCATCTAGCATGCATGACCCTTTTTTACTATATGATATGGACAAAGCAGTCTCACTCATAACAACGGCAATCGCTTCAGATAAGAAAATTGCCGTATATGGCGATTATGACGGTGACGGCGTGACGAGTGTGACAGTCCTGACAACGGCATTGGAAAGAATGGGTGCAGATGTGTTTTATGCGATACCCAATCGATTCAAGCATGGCTATGGACCGAATAAAGACCTGTTCTTGGAGCTGTATGAACAAGGGGCCTCGCTTATAATTACAGTCGACAATGGCATTTCCGGCGTTGATGAAATTGCTTATGCGAAATCACTCGGAATGGACATCATAATTACAGATCATCATGAAATCGGTGAAGTGTTGCCGGCTGCAGATGCTATCATCCATCCTCGTCATCCAGCAGGGGAATATCCGTTCGGAGAACTTGCTGGAGTTGGTGTGGCATTCAAACTTGCGTGTGCGTTACTGGAAGATATTCCAGAAGATTTATTTGAACTAGTTGCTATCGGGACAGTTGCAGACTTAGTTCCGCTTCGTGATGAAAACAGATATTTCGTCAAAGAGGGCATTAGGCAGATGCGTGTTTCAAAGCGACCTGCTATCCAGGCGCTCGCACGCATCGCTAGCACTGAACAAGCAACACTCTCCGAGGAGTCAATCGGATTTATGATTGGGCCCCGTCTGAATGCTGCTGGGCGTCTAGGCGATGCTACACCTGCAGTCCAGTTATTGAAGACAGATGACGCAACGCTAGCGACAACATTAGCAAAAGAACTCGATACGCTGAATAAAGAACGACAAGCGATTGTAGCTGCAATAGCTAAAGAAGTGGAAGACATGATTTTGAAAATGTATGGTGATACAGTTCCTCTCGTCTTCGTTATCGGGGGAGAAGGCTGGAATGCTGGTGTTGTGGGAATCGTCGCTTCAAGATTAACTGAAAAATATTATCGCCCGTCCATCGTCTTGTCGATTGATAGGGAAACAGGTATTGCAAAAGGGTCTGCAAGAAGTATTGATGGTTTTGATATGTTTGCAGAGCTATCTAAAAATGCAGAGCTATTACCTCACTTTGGAGGACATCAGATGGCGGCCGGTATGTCTCTTGCGGTTACAGACGTTGTCACGCTGCGTGAAAATCTTAATAGACAGGCAGAACAAGTGCTGACAGAAGAAATGCTTACGCCTGAAGTGCGAATCGATGTTCCGCTGTCAATTAGTGAAATTGATGTTAGCGTTTTGGAATCGCTGGAACTGCTACGTCCGTTTGGAATGGCTTTTGAAAAGCCTGTTTATATGCTCGAAGATATTACTGCCACAACTGTACGGAAAATTGGTGCGGCAAAGAATCATATGAAGCTGGAATTAGCGGATGAGGGCGTTTCACTCGATGCCATCGGATTCGGACTAGGTCCTATTGCTGACCAATTGACACCAGGTGTAAAGTTGTCGGTCACGGGCGATTTGCAGGTGAATGAATGGAATGGTAATAAGAAGCCTCAGTTATTAATCAGCGATATCCGTTCTGATGATTGGCAGCTGTTTGATTTACGAGGTGTGCGTGAAGCATCAAGATGGCTGCCAACCATTCCGCTAGACGACACATTATTTGTTGCTTTCCATGAACAAACGGTGACACATTTTCAATCATCCATGAAGGGGATTGTCATTACTCTATTCGGACAAGAAACAATATCGAAGGCAGAAAATCTTGTCCTTTTAGATATACCGGACGATGTTAACCAGCTTGAAGAACTTGTGGATTCTATCCGTCCAGACCGTATCTACGCACACTTCCATGCATCCGAATCAAAGTATTTTGATGGGATTCCCGATCGAGAACAGTTTGGCTGGTATTACAGTTTCTTGAAAAAACGTGAGAAGTTTGACTTCGTTACGAACGGAGAACAACTCACAAAACATAAAGCGTGGAAAAAAGACACGCTTTATTTCATGTCAAAGGTGTTTTCTGAGCTAGGATTTGTTAAGATGGAAGATGGTTTTGTTTCTGTTCAGGAGACGGCCGGAAAACGCGATTTGACGGAGGCGCCATCTTACAAAGAACGCGAACGTCAGATCGAGCTTGAGAAAAGACTGCTATATGCGCCATATATGGAACTGAAACAATGGTTCGATATTATGCGAAATGGAATTGTCGACAGGGAGGAACACTAATGGATTTGAAAGAATATGTAACGATTGTACCGGATTATCCGAAAAAAGGAATCAGCTTTAAGGATATTTCAACAATCATGGATAATGGTCAAGCTTATAAATTCGCAACAGATGAAATTGTTAAGTTTGCGAAAGAAGTTAATACAGATATTATTGTAGGTCCTGAAGCACGTGGATTTATCATCGGCTGCCCGGTTGCCTATGCACTTGAAGTAGGATTTGCCCCTGTCCGTAAACCTGGAAAGTTGCCAAGAGAAACAATTGAAGTTGAATATGATCTTGAATATGGTAAAGATACATTAACAATTCACAAAGATGCCATAAAACCAGGTCAGCGTGTACTAATTGTCGATGATCTTCTTGCGACAGGCGGTACGGTATGTGCGACAGTCGAACTTGTTGAAAAGTTAGGCGGAGTTGTTGCAGGCTGTGCGTTTATCATTGAGCTGTCGTATTTAAGCGGCCGTGAAAAATTGCAAGGTTATGACATGCGTTCATTGATCACATATTGAAAAAATCCTCCGCCATAATAGGTGGAGGATTTTTTCATAGGTGAATCAATTTCATACTAGGGTTATAAAACGGAAAAAACGAACAATGTTGATTTCAGCTTCAGATGGACGCTTTCCGCGGGCACGGCTACATCTACTGCTCCCAACGCTTCGCTTTTGGTCGCAAAAGCCGTCCTACGTTACGACTCTTCCTGCGGGGTCTTCAGCTCGCGCTGTTCCCGAGGCTTACAGTATGCGGCGAACTTAGGTTGCCAAGTCGCCACCTTCCGCTACAATCAACGAAAGTAGTCCGAAAGATTGACGGACAATAAGTTGATAGATGAATTATATTGTTCGTCTTTTCACAAGATATAAGTAATTGTGAAATTGATTCAGGTGCAATATGAAGGCGCAAACCTTATTTTCCATATACTAACCCTTTACATGAGCACGTATTTATACATACAATAGGTATTACAATCATTTTTGCGGATAAAGTCGGAAGGGGTAATAGTATGGCGAAAAATCGTGACATGACGGCAGAAGAAATATTTACACTAGTTGCCTCATATATGAATGAAGAACACGTTGAGTTCGTCAAAAAAGCATATGAGGCAGCGAAAACTGCACACGAAGGACAGCACAGAAGTTCAGGTGAGGTATATATCATTCACCCTGTCCAAGTTGCGGGTATTCTTGCCGAATTGGAAATGGACCCTTCGACAGTTGCAGCCGGGTTTCTACACGATGTTGTGGAAGATACGGACATTAGCAGGGATGATATCATCCGAGATTTTGGCGAAGAAGTGGCAATGCTTGTCGATGGTGTGACGAAACTTGAGAAATTACAATATAAATCAAAAGAAGAGAAACAGGCAGAAAATCACCGTAAAATGTTTGTAGCTATGGCACAGGATATCCGCGTCATTCTTATTAAATTAGCGGACCGGCTTCATAATATGCGAACGTTAAAACATGTCCCAGAGGAAAAACAACGACGGGTTGCGGCTGAAACGCTGGAAATCTTCGCACCTCTTGCCCATCGGTTAGGGATATCGGCCATTAAATGGGAACTGGAAGATACAGCATTACGTTATTTGAATCCTCAGCAATATTATCGAATAGTCAATATGATGAAGCGCAAACGCGTCGAACGAGAAAACTATTTAGCAAATGTTATGGAACAAGTTAAGACGGAAATTGGAGAGATGGAAATAGACGCCGATCTTTCAGGTCGTCCAAAACATCTTTACTCGATTTATCGCAAGATGGTTATTCAAAAGAAGGAATTCAATGAAATCTATGACCTTCTGGCTGTCAGAATTCTTGTTTCAAGTATTAAAGATTGCTATGCGGTTCTCGGAATCATCCATACATTATGGAAACCGATGCCTGGCAGGTTCAAAGATTATATTGCGATGCCGAAACAAAATCTTTATCAGTCCCTGCATACGACTGTTGTAGGACCAGCCGGTGATCCACTTGAAGTTCAGATACGGACGGAAGAGATGCATAAAATTGCTGAATTCGGAGTTGCGGCTCACTGGGCATATAAAGAAGGAAAATCAGTAGCTCAAAATCCGAGTGATATTGATTCGAAATTAACTTGGTTCAGGGAGATACTCGAATTCCAGAATGAATCCTCTAACGCAGAAGAATTCATGGAGTCATTGAAATTCGACTTGTTCTCGGACATGGTTTATGTCTTTACGCCGGATGGGGACGTAATTGAACTGCCAGCAAGTTCCGTTCCTATTGACTTTGCCTACCGTGTCCATTCAGAAATCGGAAATCGGACGATTGGTGCAAAAGTGAATGGCAAGATGGTCCAGCTTGATACCGAATTATTTACAGGTGATATTATTGAGATTTTGACATCGAAGCAATCGCTTGGACCAAGCCGTGACTGGTTGAAAATCGCCAATACATCTCAGGCAAAAAATAAAATTCGGCAGTTTTTCAAGAAACAGCTTCGGGAAGAAAACATCCTGAAAGGCCGGGAAATGATTGAAAAAGAAATAAAATCGCAAGAGTATGATTTGAAAGAAGTACTCTCACAAGAAAATATTAAACGCACTATCGAAAAATTCAGCTTCACTTCCGAAGATGATATGTATGGAGCAGTTGGATTTAATGGTATAACGGCTCAGCAGGTCGTTAATCGTTTAGCTGAAAAATTACGGAAAGTACGTGAACAACAAGACACAATTGACAAAATCGTTTCGGATATGAAATCCCCTCAACCGGATAAAATGACTGAATCAGGTGTTATTGTTAAAGGTATTGACAATTTGCTAATCAGGCTATCGAAGTGTTGTAATCCTGTACCAGGTGATGAAATCGTAGGATTTATCACAAAAGGACGCGGTGTTTCCGTCCATCGTACCGACTGCCCTAATATTGTGGTCGGAGATGATGAGAATGACAGGATTATCGACGTGGAATGGGCCATTGGACCTTCTAGTTCAAGGAAAGAGTTCCTGGTCGATATCGAAGTGTCAGCTTTCGATCGTCAAGGGTTGTTGAATGAAGTGATGATGGTTGTTGCCGATACGAAGACACCGATGGTTGCGGTAAGTGGCAAAGCGGACCGTGATAAAATCGCCCGGATTCATATGACGATTAAAATTACGGATATTGCACATTTGCAAAGAATTGTGGATCGGATTAAACAAATCCGCGATATCTATTCTGTGGAACGTGTCATTAATTGATTGGAAGGTGTAACTGATGAGAGTTGTGTTACAACGATCGGGCCCAGCTGCTGTTCGGGTTAATGGAGAGACCACGGGTTCTATTGATAAGGGCTACGTGCTTCTTGTTGGTGTAACCCACTCGGATAGTCAAGAAGACGCTTCTTATCTAGCGAAGAAAATTGCAGGCCTGCGTTTATGGGAAGATACTGAGGGGAAGATGAACCATTCAATCCTTGAAGTAGGAGGAGATATTCTTTCAGTATCCCAGTTTACTTTGTTTGGGGACGTGAAAAAGGGACGTCGTCCAAGTTTCATAGAAGCGGCAAGACCGGAACAGGCGGAACCACTTTGGGAATTCTTTAACCGTAAATTGGAAGAAGAAGGATTGAGAGTTCAAACAGGTATTTTTGGCGCAATGATGGATGTCGAGCTCGTTAACGATGGTCCTGTGACGATTATTTTGGAATCGAAATAGGGGAGTTGGGTAATGAGTCCCATTGGAGATGCTTCAGCTACCCTTGTTAAGGCGCCTTCGCTCAGTTAATATGGGTCTCCATTTGTTCAATATCACATTGTTGATTAACAAAAAATAACCAGTAAATTAATGCTTACTTTTGTGATGAAGGCCTAGGCATTCTATATACAGGTATTATTGGGTCGCTTTAGACTGAACGGCTACTACACCATTACCGGTATTTCTTGCTAAGTAGGGATGCGACAAAGTCGCATCCCTACTTAGCTTTTTCGTTAATCGTATTGCGGTCTTTCGTCCGTCGCTCTCCAATGCTACAGGTATAATAAGTGCAAAAGCTTTTGGGAACGAATGAATAACCACTATCCTATCAATAAAGGAGCAACCAAAGATGCAATTTTGGTTGCTGAATCCTTTTGTATAGCATTTCTTTTTCAATTTTAAGGAACTCTCACTTTCTATATGGCATTACACTGTTACAAGTATTATCTTTGCTGAAATTAGTAAGGAAGGCTTTATTAAAAGCGATAAAGTGCCCGAAATTTCATTTTCGGGCACTTGCAACTTCTATAGAAAAGTAGCTATTCTTTCATCTTCCAAAGTTGTTGCATTTTACACTTTAATATTGTAGGTACGCGGCGGACAGATAGTCGCGATAGAATTATCAAAAGGGATGTGGCTGGAAATGACGGAGTCATTTCCAGCCACATCTAACCCCAGGTAAATTTGTCGTGACCATTCTGTCCAAAGCGAGCCGTAAACTTACAAGTACAAGTGAAAATAGGTATTCTACCGATTTTATTACAAGTAATCATCGTATCTATATGGCTAATTAACAGATCTGGTTCAATATATAAAGGACCTTCCCAGGTATTGGGAAGGTCCTTTTGCTAGTTAATTTTCATTGAAATAGTCGAGTAATCCTTGATATATACCATGAGTTGCTCGTTCACGGAACATGTCGCTTGTGACTGTCCGTTCCTCAGCAGAATTCGATAGGAAACCAAGTTCAATCAAAATAGCATTTTGCCTATTCTCACGAAGAACAAGAAAATCGCCAGGCTGTGATCCCCGGTTCCGTAGATTAACTGAAGAAGCAAGTCCTTCATTGACTGAAGACGCAAGCGCATGTTGATGTTGGTGTGAGTAATACGTCGTAAAGCCTGCTACGCTAGAATCGGGATTGGCATCATAATGGAGACTGATGAAGGCATCCGCGGCATGCTGATTGCTGATAGCAACTCGTTTTCTTAACGATACATAAGTATCTGTTTCACGAGTTGTAATGACATTAGCGCCTGCTGCTTTCAATTTAGCTGCTAATAATTCGGAAGTAAGAATTGTAATATCTTTTTCGTCTGTTCCTCGAGTCCCTGTCGTGCCGCGGTCATTACCGCCGTGTCCAGGGTCAATCACGATAGTAAGCCCCTTTAACGTGCCGGCAACGCGTGGAATTGATTCTTTCATAACGGGTTCTGTTAAGGATGAATCATCGCCCGTTGACACAACCCATTTAGCAATAAATGCGGGATCTCCTGAAGGTAAAGAAATTTCATACCAGTCGCCGTCTTGTTTTACAATTGGAAACTTTTCTCCTGCATCAGCTCGAGCAGCAATCTGTGAAGAAGTCGTAGCGGCTTCACGGATATTCGTCCCATTCGACAGGATCGTAACTGTTCCAAGATCGGTTTCTTCAGAAGCCTGTTTTCCATTCGAAGACAGAGTACCGTGGAATGAGTAGACCCAACCTGATTCGTTGTCATCTAATGAAATCTGTACCCAATTGCCATTGACTTCCTTGATGGCATAAGATTCACCTTGATGAATGAGTCCAATTCGCTTGGAGGAAAGATCAGCATTCTTTCTGACATTGAGCGCATCAACCGAAACGGTAAACAACTCGGGTGAAGAAGCTACTTTCTCTGCTACAGGTTCAGTTTCACCTGTTAACTGTGTAATATAGTCTGTATGTACCCAACCGTTTGTACCGTTAAAAGTTATGGAGGCCCATTCGCCATCCTGTCCAGTCATAACCGCTTCATCCCCAGCAGCCATCCGACCGAGTACTGCCGAGCTACTGGAAGGACTTGACCTCACATTTAACTGGTTGACCTGTGATACGATCGCAGTACTTGTCCCGTTAGAATGATCTGCGGATGCAGTTAGCCAAGATGCAATCCACCCTGAGCTGTTGCCGAGCTGGATTTGGTACCAGTCTCCCGAGGTAGAAATTACATCTACTTGTTCACCTTGACTTAGCGAGCCTGTCACAGAATATGTAAGGCCTGGACCTGAGCGGATGTGTACCGAATTAGCATCAACCGTAACGGACTCCGTATTTGCATAAATCGTCGGAGTGTCATAGGAAAAGCTGAATAAAAGTATGTATGCAATTAACCATTTGCTCATTTTCAACAAACTAGTATCCCCCTTTTATTTCATTGTAGAAGTTTTTACTGAAAAAAACTACAATTAATCGAAAAAGGTTGACACTATGATACAGAATCTTTAAGATGATGATTAATTAACAATTTAAATCACACGGGTAGTACGTGTTATATTTACGCTAAAGACATGGAAAGTAATTGTATAATTGACTGACAAGAGAGGGACGGACGTGGCTGAAATCCATCCTACAGCGGTTTACAATGAATAACACCATCGAGGCTCTGTGCTGAACGATCTCAATTCAGTAAGTACAGACGGAACCGGCCGTTATCCGGTTTTAGAGTGGGCGCAAACTTTTGCGTCAATTTGGGTGGAACCGCGGAAGCTATTAAGGCTCTCGTCCCTTGCATAGGCAAGGGATGGGGGTCTTTTTTGTGTCCTACTAAGCATATCAAGGCTTCGGCCGCTCACAGGACGTGGCGTACGTAGTCTGCAATCCATAATTAGGAAGGGGAATTTACATGAATTTTAAAGTGCCAAGAGGAACTCAGGACATTTTGCCAACTGAAACATGGAAATGGCAGCAAGCAGAAAAAATCATTAACGAAGTATGCGATGTCTATCGTTATAAAGAAATCCGTACACCTATTTTTGAACAAACAGAATTATTTCAACGTCTTGTAGGTGAGACAACTGATGTCGTTCAAAAAGAGATGTACACCTTTATGGATAAAGGCGATCGTTCAATGACACTGCGTCCAGAAGGAACTGCTGCTGTCGTACGCTCCTTCGTTGAGAATAAAATGTTCGGTTATCCGGATCAGCCTGTAAAACTCTTCTACACGGGTCCGATGTTCCGTTACGAGCGTCAGCAAGCAGGACGTTATCGTCAGTTCGTTCAATTTGGAGCTGAAGCTATCGGTAGTGCAGATCCAGCGATTGACGCAGAAGTGATTGCGTTGGCACTGGACGTCTATAAGCGTGTGGGATTGACAAAGTTGAAGCTTGTTATTAATTCGTTAGGTGATACGGAGTGCAGAATAGCGCACCGCGAAGCGCTCATTGCACACTTCAATCCTCATATCGAAGAATTCTGCTCCGATTGCCAGTCTAGACTGAAAAAAAATCCATTACGCATATTGGACTGTAAAGTAGATAGCGGCAATCCGCTTATCGCTTCAGCACCATCCTTAGCTGACTATTTGAATGAAGCGTCTGCTCAATACTTTGCAGATGTAAAAGGTTATCTTGACGATGCAGGACTTGCTTATGAAGTCGATGCAAACCTTGTGCGCGGTCTTGATTATTATAACCACACTGCTTTTGAAATTATGAGCACATCGGAAGGGTTCGGAGCGATTACAACTTTGTGTGGCGGTGGAAGGTACAACGGTCTCGCTGAGGAAATCGGTGGACCATCTGCACCTGGTATCGGTTTTGCAATGAGTATTGAGCGTTTGCTCCTTGCGATGGCTGCTGAAGGGAAATCATTTGAAGGTGAGCCGACACTTGACGTTTATATTGTAACTCTCGGCGAAACAGCACGTCGTCCAGGCTTTAAATTGCTTGGTGCACTTCGAGCAGCTGGCATTCGGTCGGATATGGATTATATGGACCGGAAAATGAAAGCACAAATGAAATCTGCTGATAGACTGAATGCAAGGACAGTCGTACTAATCGGTGAAGATGAAGTAGCGGAAGGCGTTGCTTTATTGAAAAATATGGCTGACGGAGTGCAAGTAAAAGTACCTGTTACTGAACTGGTTCAAAAACTTAAAGAAACATTGATTGGCTAAAGAGAGGCGGATGAAGGCAATGAAACGGACACATTATAGTGGTGAATTGACAGAAGAGGTAATCGGACAAACGGTTACATTACAAGGATGGGTTCAAAAAAGAAGGGATCTTGGGGGACTAATTTTTGTCGATGTACGGGATCGTTCAGGAATCGTTCAAGCAGTATTTAACCCGAGTTTTTCAAGCGAAGCGATCGTAACGGCCGACAAACTGCGCAACGAATTCGTAATTGAGCTTACAGGTTTAGTTGTTGAGCGTGCAGCAGGCCAGAAAAATCCGCTTTTGAAAACGGGTTCGATTGAGATTCAAGTTACTGAATTGAACATTGTGAATGAAGCGAAAAACCCGCCGTTCATGATTGAAGATGAAACGGACGTGAATGAAGAAATTAGACTGAAATATAGATACCTTGATTTACGCCGCCCAAAACTTGCGAATACATTCAAAATGCGATCTGACATCACTAAAACTGTCCGTAATTTCCTTGATGATGAAGGGTTTTTTGAAGTAGAAACGCCAATTCTAACGAAATCTACACCTGAAGGCGCACGCGATTATCTTGTACCAAGCCGTGTTCACGAAGGAGAATTTTATGCACTGCCACAATCACCGCAATTATTCAAACAGATGCTGATGGTATCCGGTTTTGACCGTTATTATCAAATTGCACGTTGTTTCCGCGATGAAGACCTTCGTGCTGATCGCCAGCCCGAGTTCACTCAAATCGATATGGAAATGAGTTTCATGTCAATTGAAGATATTATTGAATTAAATGAACGATTGATGCAAAAAGTAATGAAAGATGTAAAAGGAATCGATGTTCAAATTCCATTTAAACGTTTGCCTTATGACGAAGCAATGGGCCGTTATGGTTCAGATAAGCCGGATACGCGATTCGGATTGGAACTGACTGATGTCTCCGAAGTCGTTAAAGATTCTTCATTTAAAGTATTTACAGCGGCAATCGAGGCAGGTGGGCAAGTTAAGCTCATCAATGTAAAAGGAGTAGCAGATAGCTATTCACGTAAGGACATCGACGCACTTGGCGAATTTGCAGCAGTCTACGGCGCAAAAGGTCTCGCATGGTTAAAAGTTGATGCTGAAGGTCTGAAAGGGCCTATCGCGAAGTTCTTCGAAGGGGAAGAAGGCGAAGGACTAAAAGCTGCAGCTGACGCTGAAGTAGGAGATCTATTATTGTTTGTAGCGGACAAAAAGAAAGTTGTCGCAGATACATTAGGAGCACTACGTACTAAGCTCGGAAAAGATCATGACTTAATTGACGAATCGAAGTTTAACTTCCTTTGGGTAACTGAATGGCCTTTGTTCGAATATAACGAAGAGGCACGTCGCTTCCAGGCAGCACACCATCCATTTACAATGCCTGCAGATGTGGAAGAACTTGTAGCAAGCCCTGAGACTGTTAAAGCACAAGCCTATGACCTTGTTTTAAATGGCTATGAACTTGGCGGTGGATCACTTCGAATTTACAAACGTGATGTCCAGGAAAAAATGTTTGAAGCGCTTGGATTTAGTAAAGAACAGGCGAACGAACAATTCGGATTCCTTCTTGAAGCGTTTGATTACGGAACACCTCCACATGGCGGAATTGCATTCGGTCTTGACCGTATTGTTATGCTGTTATCCGGTTCGACGAACTTGAGGGATACAATCGCATTCCCGAAAACAGCAAGCGCAAGTTGTCTGTTAACGTCAGCGCCTGACCGCGTAGATGAGACTCAACTAACTGAACTTGGCATTCGGGTTATGTCAAAAAGTAAACGATAATCAGTTGAATTGAAAAAATCAGAAAACCACTTCTGTGAAATCGTTGAACTGACTTAAGATGTATGTTATTATACAAGTAATACGAATCCTGGAGTGTTCGTTATTTGCCAATCAGTTTTGACCGAACATTTTTTCGTCGGGAGTCCGTATTTCGAGTTGGATGATATGCCTTTAGTCGGGACCTCAGAAGAATCGAATAGGACACCCACCTGCTGATAGCGGGTTCAAAGCGATACTACAAAAACGGCACATTCGGGATTCGTTACTTACATGATCATACACCCCTCTGACTTACGTGCGGAGGGGTTTTTTATTGGAGAAAATTAAAGTTTTATTAAATGAAGGGCGGAGTTTTTCTTGTTACATCAATTTTCACGAAATGAATTAGCGATAGGTACAGAAGGTGTAAGTCGTATGCGTGACATCACTGTCGCGATACTAGGTGTTGGAGGAGTCGGTTCGTTTGCTGCAGAAGCATGTGCTCGGAGCGGAATTGGCCGTATTATCCTTGTCGATAAGGATGATATTGACATCACAAATATTAATAGACAGCTCATTGCTAATTTGTCGACAGTCGGCCGTTCAAAAGCAGAGGTCATGAAAGAGCGCATTGCTGATATAAATAAAGAGTGTGAAGTCATTTCACTCCATATGTTTTATACGGAAGAGACTGCCGAAGAGTTTTTCAGTTACAAACCTGATTATGTCATTGATGCATCCGATACAATCGTTTTTAAAATACATTTAATTAAAGAATGTGTCGCACGTAGCGTGAAAATAATTTCGAGTATGGGTGCTGCTAATAAGATGGATCCTACTGGTTTCCAAATTACGGATATCTCAAAGACGCATACAGATCCGGTGGCGAAAGTAATCCGTCGCAGACTTAAAAAAGAAGGTATTTATAATGGAGTACCAGTAGTCTTTTCCGACGAAAGCCCGATTGTGGTCAGACAAGATGTTGTAGATACAGTAGGTAAGCCTGATGCCTTCATTCGGAAAGCAAAAATGCCACCAGCATCGAACGCATTCGTCCCCTCTGTTGCCGGACTCGTGTGCGCCAGTTGGGTAATGAATGATATCGTTGCGGATATTCCTATCCGACGAGTGAAAGATAAAGTGTAATTACAACAACCGCATTGAGGAGTAATTTCATGCGGTTTCTTTTTGGTTGTCACTAAAATATTAGTAAGGTTATAATAGGGTGATTGCTTATGAAAATGAACATGGATTGCTAGAAAGGATGTTTATGTGTGAATAAGGTGTTTAAGGTATTTGTATTTGGGTTAGTTGCCCTTTTATTAACAGCATGCGGTAATGTAGAAGCGGAACAGGGAATGACGGCACAAGACGTTTTCGGAAAAGCGAAAGAAGCATCTGCTAAATTGGAAAATGTGCGTACACATATCTCTTATGATGATTTTTGGAAAACAACAGCACCTGAAAAAAGATATAGTGTGAAGTATGAAATGACTTCGGATGCAATGTTACAACCTGAAACAGTTAAACAGAGCGTGAAAGTGCGACCTTTAAATGGGGATCCGATAGATGCAGAAGTGTATAAAGTGGATGACCGAGTTTTCATCAAAGATAATCCAGAAAAAGAGTGGGAAGAGTTACAGTCAGGCTCGGTTGCGGAATTGTTCAGTTCGATGATTGCAAATGTCCACCCAACCCTAAACCTAGAGTTTTTTAACGCTTTTGAGAATGATTTTGTTCTGGAACCAGTTGACTATGGCTATAACTTAAAGCTGTCATTGTCGAGAGAACAATATACAGATTTCAAAAAGATACTTATGCTATCGAAAAATAGCAGCGAAGCAGATATGGTTGTATTAAATGGTGAGTTTCCATTCATTAATAAATTCGATATTGTTATAGGGATCGATAGCAATAACTTCTATGTAACTGATTTTAAAATGACACTAGATACAACGACATACTCAATGATGCAAGTTGATGGTAATTCCCATCGAGTTAAACAGACGATCGATGCAGTTTATAGCCACTTTGATAATGTGGATGATATAAAGGTTCCAGCAGAAGTATTGGAAGCAGCAGCCAACTAAAAATTACTAAACAAAACCCTCCCAAAAGATTAGCCATTGGGAGGGTTTTGTGTATTCTATTTTCTATTATTTTGGAACATTGATTGATTAGCCGTCGAGTGCTTTAA
Source organism: Sporosarcina sp. ANT_H38 (assembly GCF_008369195.1). Taxonomy (GTDB): domain Bacteria; phylum Bacillota; class Bacilli; order Bacillales_A; family Planococcaceae; genus Sporosarcina. The sequence continues at coordinate 734,594 of NZ_VOBC01000001.1, forward strand.
GTGAACATCTAGAGGTATAATATAACTAATGCCGGTCATAAGTATGCCTATGGCGAGCATAACTGGGTTCATGCCGGTCATAAGTGCACCCGTGGCGAGCATAATGGGGTTCAAGCCGATCATAAGTGCGCCCATAGGGAGTATAAGCTCTTACCCATAAGTACAAGCGTAAAAAAGTATACAAAAGGAGGAATGAATGATGAGTTTATACATTACTAAAGAATTAAATAAGAAGGACAAACAATATATTGATGATGAGCTTTATAAGTTTAATTTAAAGCATTTTCCAGTAGATTTACGGGGAAGATACGAAGAAGTCAGTTTGTTTTTGAAAGACGATAATGGCGTTGTCCGTGGAGGAATACTCGCTGAAGTGTGTTGGAATTGGTTAGAAATTCATACTTTTATGATAGATGAAGATATACGCCAATCAGGTTTTGGAACTAAATTATTAGTAGAACTTGAGAAGATAGCTTTAGAAAAAGAATGTGATTTTATTAAAGTAGATACTTTGAGTTTTCAGGCACTGGGTTTTTACGAAAAAAATGGCTATCAAATATTCGGGAGTTTAGATAACGTAGGCAGAGACTATAAACATTACTATTTAAAAAAAAATCTAAAGAATTTTTAATAGTATAGAGCTGATTCGTTCTTCTATCACTCACGGATGGAGGGCTTTTCTTGAAGCCAATTGAGCTGCTTAGCGGGCTCTTTTTTCTTATGTAAGAATACCAGCGTAGTTGACGAAATGATGCGTTAGAATATGTATGGCATTTTGGATTGTTTATAATGGGGAGGTTTTGATAATGGAATTAATAAAAAATAAGTACTTTATAGGAGTTTCATGGATTTTAGCAATATTTTTATTAGTAGTATCTTTTCTAGTTATTTCAATCAGTTATTTTAATACCAAAGAAATACGTTTATTAACTTCTGGATGTTATGAAAATAGTGGAGAAGTTATAATAGAAATACATAATAATCTAACAAATGAATATTCATTCGAGTGTAAATAAGGGTGTTCTCTAATTCAAGTAAAGGGTGCTTAAATGGCACGTGTTAAGATAAGTCGACTCCATTAACAATAAGGAGTGCGACTTTTTTGCTGTAAATTGATTAATGTTGGGACTTCACTCAATATTGACAATTTCACTACTGAGTATGGAAAGAACTTATGTGGCGCTTACACGAAGAACACAGAAATGAGTAAGAAGACTTAATTATAGAAATTGAATTTAAGAAAAAATAGGCTACCCATTCTCCGCAAGATTAAAGAGAATAGGTGGCCAAAAGGGAGATTTATTTGTGTCCCATATTGCAGTAACAGAACTGTTTATTTAAAGAAGGAATAATCTGTTATCCCTTGTGGAATTCGATTTCGTAAGAGCTAAGTAATTAAATACCGTGAACTCCATGGTTATAAAAAAGCTTATTGGAAAGCTAAGAAATTCATTCCTAACGTCTTGGTACTATTTATATTGAACAAATGAATATCTATATAAATTGAGCGAAGGGGCCTTACAAGGGCTTCGGCTACCCCTAGCTCTGTAGTGAATTCAATGTGATTCTTGATATCAACACATATAGATCTCCGTTATTCAACCAATCTACTCAATTAGGCTTTACCCACTCACTTCTTTTTCCGAAACTCTTTCAATTTGTCATAAATGGCGGCCATCTTTTTTTCTTCGCCTGCCATAACTGGCTTATAAAACTCTGTGTTTTTTAATTTGTCGGGTAAATATTGCTGATTAGTCCAGCCGCCAAATGAACCGAGCGGTGTGTCATGCGGGTATTTGTAGCCGACGTGGCCGAGTTTTGCTGCACCCGCATAATGCGCGTCCCGTAAATGTAATGGAATATCTCCGGTTTTGCCCTCATTGATAGCTTTTACAGCTGCGTCGAATGCTTTGTAAGCTGAATTCGATTTGGATGCCAGGCACATTTCGATAACGGCGCTTGCGAGAGGGATACGTGCTTCCGGCATGCCAAGCTTCACTGCAGCTTCTGTTGCCGCTAAAACGTGCGGTCCAACTTCTGGTGAAGCTAATCCGACATCTTCATAGGCCATGACAAGCAAACGTCTATTTACAGCTACTAAATCTCCAGTCTCAAGAAGATTTGCGAGATAGTAAATAGCGGCATTGACGTCACTGCCTCGGACCGATTTTTGCAGTGCGGATAATAAATTATAAAAGTGAGAACCTTTTTTATCCCCGAATAAACCGATGCGCCCAAGCAAATTTTCAAGTAGCCAGTCTTCAATGACTATTTTACCATCGACTTCATCACTGGCAGAAACGGCAGACTCAAGAACAGTTAACGCTTTTCGTGCATCACCGTTTACACCCTCCGCAATCAACGTCAGCTGATCATCGGTTAAGTCAATCGCCATTTTTCCGAGCCCGCGTTTTTCATCCGACATTGCCTTTTTGAGTACTTCCATTAGATCTTCAGGTTCTAATCTAGATAGTTGCCGGATTTCACCGCATCTGGAACGTATGGCGGGATTGACGTCGTGGTAAGGATTTTCAGTTGTCGCCCCTATTAAGACGATTGCGCCGCTTTCGACGTGTGGCAGTAATGTATCTTGCTGTAATTTATTGAAACGATGAATTTCATCTAAGAATAGTAGAACTTTCCCTGTAATTCGTGATTCCGCTACTACGTCTTCGACATCTTTCTTCCCTGAAACAGTTGCATTCATGGCGATGAAAGGAAGATTGCTAGTACCTGCAATTGCGTGAGCGAGTGACGTTTTACCGATTCCAGGTTCCCCGTATAACAACATAGAAGGAACATGTCCATTTTTTATCATCCGATAAAGTGCCGTCTTCTCTCCAATAATATCTTTTTGTCCAGCAATTTCATCTATAGTTCTAGGACGCATGCGAAACGCCAATGGTTCATTATGCAAAGAGATCACTCCTTAGTAAATCCGTTCTTCTATTATACACATTGATCGAACGCAAATCATTTTAAGGAAGCCTAGGGGTCTGTTATGCTATACTATCTTGAAGCAATCGTAAAAGGACGGGATAGATATGAAGATTTCTACAAAAGGTAGATATGGATTAACAATTGTTGTTGAGCTTGGCTCTAAATTCGGGGAAGGTCCAGTTCCGCTAAGGAAAATTGCGGAAGAACAGAAATTGTCTGAAGCGTATCTTGAGCAACTAATTCCACCTCTTCGTAACAGTGGAATCGTGAAAAGTGTCCGCGGCGCTTATGGCGGATATATGTTGGCTAAGCCACCAACTGAAATTACTGCGGGGGATGTTATCCGGATTCTTGAAGGACCCATCCAAGTTGTAGAAGGGCTAGAAGGATCTGATATTCCGCAACAAGAACTTTGGAAACGAATCGGTGAAGCTGTACGTAGTGTCCTCGACACAACAACGATTGAAGATTTGATGAAATCGGGTGAAGAAGATAATCGCGATAGCTATATGTTTTACATTTAAAGGAGTCTTAATATGAAGAAAATTTATCTCGACCACGCGGCGACGACACCGGTTCATCCGGCCGTAAGCGCTACTTATATAGATACACTTGAATCTACTTTCGGTAACCCTTCCAGCATCCATAGTTTTGGAAGAGAAGCGCGAAAAAGTCTAGATGACGCACGGAAAACGCTGGCACAGTCTGTTCATGCAGAACCGACGGAAATCATTTTCACATCGGGCGGCACGGAAGCAGACAATACCGCGATTTTTGGAACTGTTATGGCGATGAAAGCAAAAGGTAATCATATTATCACCACGAATATTGAACATCACGCTGTTTTAAATCCATGTAAACAACTAGAACTGCTAGGTTTCGAAGTAACCTACTTGGAAGTCGATGACAATGGACAAATAACGGTGGAACAAGTGGGAAATGCACTGACAGATAAAACGATTCTCGTCTCGATTATGTATGGCAATAACGAGGTGGGAACAATTCAGCCGGTTCGTGAAATCGGGGCATTGCTGAAGGAACACCAGGCCGTATTCCATACGGACGCCGTTCAGGCTTATGGAATCGTTCCACTTCATGTGGATGAACTCGGCGTCGATCTGTTATCAGTTTCAGCTCATAAATTGAACGGTCCAAAAGGAATCGGTTTTCTTTATCAGCGAAAAGGACTTGATACAATACCAGTTCTTTTCGGCGGCGAACAGGAACGCAAACGACGGGCAGGAACCGAAAATATTCCAGCGATTGTTGCTTTTTCTGAAGCGGTATTAATTGCACAACAGGCAATGGAACAAAACACTGCAAATTATTCTAACTATGCGAGCATAATGACTGACGTGTTTAATCAACAAGATGTCACTTGCGAAATGAATGTGAAAAGTGCGGAAAAACTACCGCATATAATGAATATAAGCTTCCCAGGGACAGATATTGAATCGCTCCTAGTGAATCTCGATATGGCGGGTATAGCCGTGTCTAGCGGGTCTGCATGCACTGCGGGTTCACTCGATCCGTCGCATGTCTTGACTGCCATGTTTGGCGAAGGTTCTTCCAAATTACGAAATTCGGTCCGATTTAGTTTTGGCCTCGGTCTCACTGAGGAAACGATTAAGGAAGCAGCCGAACTAACAGCTGAAATCGTCAAACGGTCTGTGAAATGAAAATATAAAGGATGAAAAATAAAATGAAAACAATTAAATCACCAGCAGAAACTCGTGTCGTTGTCGGCATGTCGGGCGGCGTAGATTCGTCCGTAGCAGCACTATTGCTTAAAGAGCAAGGTTATGAAGTTATCGGTATTTTTATGAAAAACTGGGATGACACGGACGAATTCGGAGTCTGTACTGCGACTGAAGATTATGAAGATGTTATCAGTGTTTGTAATGATATCGGAATACCGTATTATGCGGTTAATTTCGAAAAACAATATTGGGATAAAGTATTTACGTATTTCCTTGAAGAATATAAAGCGGGACGTACACCAAACCCCGATGTCATGTGTAATAAAGAAATCAAGTTCAAAGCATTTCTTGAGCATGCAATGAGTCTAGGCGCGGACTATTTAGCAACGGGTCATTATGCACAAGTGGTAGAAGTAGATGGCGGCGTTTCAATGTTGCGTGGGAAAGATGCAAATAAAGACCAAACGTATTTCTTGAATCAATTGTCACAAGATCAGCTACAAAAAGTGATGTTCCCTATTGGTAATATGGAAAAAAGTGCAGTTCGTGAAAAAGCGGTTGAAGCAGGACTTTCCACTGCAGCGAAAAAGGATTCCACAGGCATTTGTTTCATAGGAGAAAGGAATTTCAAGGAATTCCTTGGTCAATACCTTCCTGCTCAACCAGGAGATATGACGACGATGGAAGGCGAAACTGTAGGGCGTCATGATGGGCTAATGTACTATACAATTGGTCAACGTCACGGTCTTGGTATTGGCGGAGCTGGAGAACCTTGGTTTGTTATCGGCAAAGACTTGAAAAAGAATATTCTTCTTGTTGGTCAAAATTTCGATAACGATGCACTTTATTCCGACAGTTTGACAGCAATTGATGTCAGTTTTTCGACTGTACGTGAACTTCCGAAAACATTTAGTTGTACAGCGAAATTCCGCTATCGTCAACCAGATACAAACGTCACAGTAGAACTGACTGAAGACGGAAATGCAATCGTCCACTTTGCACAACCAGTGCGTGCAATCACACCTGGACAAGCTGTCGTTTTCTATGACGGGGACGAATGTCTTGGCGGGGGAACAATCGACACAGTTATAAAAAATGGCAAACAACTTGATTATGTTGGATAAGGGGTAGTTAACTATGGAATACAATGAAATTGGAATCGCTGCACTACAAAATGGCGAATACGAAAAAGCGGTCGAATCATTTATGCAAGGTGTTGAAAAAGAACCTGAAAATGCGGTCGGTTATATCAATTTAGGGAATGTTTTCGCTTCACTTGGAGATGCTGAGAGGGCAGAACCATTTTTCCAAAAGGCGATTACGCTTGACTCTGAAGCTGGCACAGCTTTTTACGGTCTCGCCAATCTTTATTACAATAAAGATCGTTTTGAAGAAGCGGCAAAATTATATGAAAAAGCAGTTCGTCAAGGTGTCGAGGAGGCAGACGCATATTTCATGCTCGGGAAAAGTCTCGAACGTTCAGGTAAAGAGAAATTAGCGTTGCCTTATTTACAGAGGGCTACAGAACTGGCACCGGATGATCTTGAAATCCGGTTATCTTATGGGATTGTCCTTGCGAATTTGGAACTATTTAAAGAAGCCGGGAATGAATTCCGTTTCATCATCGAACAGGACGAGGCAAGTGCTGATGCTCATTATAACCTCGGTTTTTTATATGCAGTGTCGACAGAACAGAAACAAGATGCACTTACTCATCTTGAAAAAGCATTCACAATCGATCCGGAGCACGTTCAAGCACGTTATATATATGACATGATCAAGTTGGGCGAAGAAGGAAAATAAGAAGGGGTGGCGGTGATGGAAGGGAACAACATGGCGGGGAATACGGATGAAATCTTTTTGATTGGACGACCAGTCGTGACAATCTTCCATAACCCCGACAGCCTTTTTACAATCGCGAAGTTAAAAGTTCGTGAAACTAATAGTGGGAATGAAGATAAAGAAATCATTGTTAAAGGCAGTTTTCCGCAACTGAATCCTGAAGATGACTACAAATTTACAGGAAAGCTCGTTAATCATCCAACATATGGTGCACAGTTCGATGTGCATACCTTCGCAAAAGAGATGCCTGCAACGGAAACGGGACTCGTGCATTATTTGTCAGGTGATTTATTTCCAGGTATTGGGATGAAGACAGCTCAAACAATTGTCAAAAAGCTCGGCAAGGATGCCATTAAAAAAATCCTTGACGATCCATCTGTCCTTGGTCTGGTCCCAAAGTTATCCGACGAGAAAAAAGAGACAATTGTCTCGGTCCTCGAACAAAATATGGGACTTGAGCGAACAATCATCCAGTTAAATGAATGGGGATTTGGACCGCAAATCGCAATGCGCATTTATCAGAAGTATCGTGAAGAATCCGTTTCATTGCTGACTGAAAATCCCTATCGACTTATTGAAGAAATCGAAGGGGTAGGTTTTCAACGTGCGGACGAACTCGGTAAAAATTTAGGCATTACAGGAAACCATCCTTCTAGAATTAAAGCGGCTATCCTTCATTCGATGAACCAGGCCGTGCAATCAGCCGGTCATGTGTTCGTGGAAGCAGAAGCCGTCTTACCAGATGTGAAACGCCTACTTGAAATGAGTCAGCGTGTGGATATTCCATTTTCTGATATTTCCCAGGCAATTATTGTACTTGTCGAGGAAGGGAAACTATCTGCTGAAGAACGAAGACTTTACATACCGTCCCTTTACTTTTCAGAAATCGGAATCGCTGCAAAGCTCGAGCGGATTATGGGGAATGACACAGCTGATCAATTTCCTGTATCTGAAATAAGAAAAGCGGTCGGGGAAGTTGAAGAGCGACTCGGCGTCAATTATGCAGAAACGCAAGTAGCAGCGATTGAAACAGCACTTCATTCGCCATTAATGATCTTAACAGGTGGTCCCGGAACAGGAAAAACAACAGTTATTCGTGGTTTTGTCGAAGTGTATGCAGAACTCCATGGATTGTCGCTCGACCCGAAAGAGTATGCCAAAAAGAAAGAACCATTCCCGATTGTATTGGCGGCACCGACTGGACGAGCAGCAAAGCGTATGTCGGAATCGACTGGATTACCTGCAATGACAATTCACCGACTGCTTGGATTTAATGGGTTGGAAAAGGAAGAAGAGACTGAGCGGGAAATTGAAGGTCGTCTAATTATTATCGATGAAATGTCGATGGTCGATACTTGGCTTGCACACCAGCTATTAAAGGCGCTTGCCAATGATGTCCAACTGTTATTTGTTGGGGACCAAGACCAGTTGCCGCCTGTTGGACCAGGTCAAGTACTTCGGGATATGCTAGATTCCGGTAAAGTTCCTGTCATTGAGCTGACTGAAGTATTTCGGCAAAGTGAAGGATCATCAATTATTGAAATGGCTCATATGATTAAACGGTCTGAATGGACAGACGATATTACTAAGAAAACATCGGATCGTTCATTTATCAAAGCGGGCAGCGATCGGATTCTCGAAGTTGTTGAGCAAGTCGTGAAAAATGCCATTACCAAAGGCCATCCCATCAAAGACATTCAGGTTCTTGCGCCGATGTATAGGGGGCCGGCGGGCATCGATGGTTTAAACAAAATGATTCAGGAAATGGTTAATCCGCCAGGACCGAAACGCAAAGAAGTGGTTTTTGGCGAAGCGATTTACCGAATCGGTGATAAAGTGCTTCAGCTTGTCAATCAGCCCGAAAGCAATGTTTTCAACGGCGATATGGGCGAAGTCATCGCGATTATCAAAGCGAAAGAAACAATCGATAAAAAAGAGTTACTCGTTGTTTCGTACGATGGCATAGAAGTCACCTATGAGCGTAACGATCTAAACCAGCTCACACTTGCTTATTGCTGTTCGATTCACAAATCTCAGGGCAGTGAATTCCCAATTGTTATTATGCCAATCGTCCGCGGTCATCGTAAAATGCTAAGGCGTAATTTGTTATACACAGGCATCACTCGTGCGAAAAACTTCCTCATCCTCTGTGGAGAGCCTGAAGAGTTCAGAGCGGGCATTGCTCGCACCGATGAATTGGAAAGACAGACGACACTAAAAGAACGGCTAAATGGCGATGTCGTTGAACCTGAGGTTGTCGAGGTTTCGGAACATGTAAATGCAGAAGTTTCTAAGGAGTCGAATGTAGGTTCATTTGATTCGAAACCTGTCATATTTACACTAACTATGGAAACTTTCCTGTCAATTGATCCGTTGATTGGCATGAAAGGGGTAACGCCATATGAATTTCTTGAAGTTTCAGATTGACAAGATGGCAGAACTTTTCTATAATCAGAAATGCTGAAGCGGTCGTTTAGATACGACAGGCATAAGACGAACCGAAGGGAATACAGTCTAAGAGTATTATGACTGCATTACCGGCATCATGCCGACCCAAGTAAGACATGATTATCATATACTATATGTAATACGTTGACGGAGAAAGTAGGCAATTTTACTCGTTCAGAAAGGTGCTTCTTGGCTGAAAAGGCACTCGAGAAAAATGTTGAAAAGCTACTCCTGAGTGCAGCTCATCCCTGCCGTCCGCCGCGTTAAGGCAACCAGAGATGCCGGATTCAATTCGTCCGGTAATTAGGGTGGTACCGCGAGACTAACATCTTCGTCCCTTGCATTAGGGGCGGGGATTTTTTTGTGCCCGCAATACCGCCTTTCTTCTAGAAGTTGCAACTAGAAGCTCGTACTTTATTAATACATGTTTACAATTAAAAAGGAGGATTCACTTATGAAAAAACTAACAACGTCACAAATTCGTAACATGTTTTTAGAATACTTCAAAGAACACGGTCATAACATCGAGCCATCTGCACCACTTGTACCAATCGATGATGCTTCACTTCTTTGGATTAACAGTGGAGTCGCGACATTAAAAAAATATTTTGATGGACGAGTAGTTCCTACTAATCCGCGTATCGTTAATGCACAAAAGTCAATCCGTACAAACGATATTGAAAACGTCGGTAAAACAGCTCGCCACCATACATTTTTCGAAATGCTTGGAAACTTCTCGATAGGGGATTATTTCAAAGAAGAAGCGATCGTTCATGCGTGGGATTTTTTGACGAATGAAAAATGGGTTGGCTTTGATCCTGAACTGTTATCGATCACAATTCATCCGGAAGACGAGGAAGCGTATGCAATCTGGCGTGATAAGATTGGAATTGCAGAAGATCGAATCATTCGTCTTGAAGGGAACTTCTGGGATATCGGCGAAGGTCCAAGTGGTCCGAACTCGGAAATCTTCTATGACCGCGGACCGGCATACGGCGACGATTTCTCTGATCCTGAATTGTATCCGGGTGGGGAAAATGAACGTTATTTAGAAATTTGGAACCTTGTGTTCTCGGAATTTAACCATAATCCAGATAATACATACACACCTCTGCCGAAAAAAAATATTGATACAGGGATGGGTCTCGAACGGATGGCATCTGTTATTCAAGACGTTTCGACAAACTTCGACACAGATCTCTTCATACCTATCATGCATGCCATCGAAAAATTTTCCGAAGAGAAATACGGTAAAGATGAGCAAAAAGATATCGCATTCAAAGTGATTGCAGACCATATTCGTACAGTTGCTTTTGCAATAGGTGATGGTGCACTTCCGTCCAATGAAGGCCGCGGTTATGTACTAAGAAGATTGCTACGCAGAGCGGTCCGTTTTGCGAAACAACTTGGGGTTAACAAACCGTTCATGTTCGAACTTGTGCCCGTTGTAGGGGAGATCATGCAAGACTTCTACCCTGAGGTGACAGACAAGAAAGAGTTCATTATGAAAGTTATTAAAAATGAAGAAGAACGGTTCCATGAAACATTAACGGATGGAATGGCAATCCTTTCCGGCGTGATTGACGATGCAAAATCATCGGGTACTTCGATTGTTCCAGGAGCTATTGCCTTCCGTCTCTATGATACGTATGGCTTCCCGTTCGAGTTGACGGAAGAATTCGCTGAAGAAGCAGGAGTAACGGTTGACCGAGCTGGTTTTGAATCAGAAATGGACAGCCAGCGCAAGCGTGCGCGTGCTGCACGTCAAGATGTAGACTCTATGCATGTTCAGTCGGGTGTACTAGGTGAAATTCACGATTCAAGCGAATTCATTGGTTACAACCAACTGGAATGCGATTCAACAGTTGTCGCGCTTTTACACGAAGGCGCATTAGTAGACACTGCATCGGAAGGTGACGAAATTCAGTTCATCTTAGATCGTACTCCGTTCTACGCGGAAAGCGGTGGACAAGTAGCGGACAAAGGGACAATTAGCGGCGAGACATTTGTTGCGGATATCAAAGATGTACAAAAGGCTCCAAACGGTCAAAATTTGCATACGGCAATCATCCGTTCAGGTGAAATGCACAAAGGTGCAGCAGTTCAAGCTGAGGTGGATCAAGCAGCTAGAAAACTAACTGTTAGAAATCACACGGCAACGCATCTGCTTCACAAAGCATTGAAAGAAGTACTTGGAGAGCACGTCAACCAGGCTGGTTCATATGTTGGTCCCGATCGTCTGCGCTTCGACTTCTCGCATTTTGGTCAAGTGACGAAAGAAGAACTTGAAAAAATCGAGCAGATTGTCAATCAAAAGATTTGGGAAGACATCGCTGTAAATATTGCAGAAAGACCAATTGACGAGGCTAAAAAACTGGGTGCAATGGCGCTTTTCGGTGAAAAGTATGGCAAAGTGGTTCGCGTTGTTTCAGTTGGAAATTACTCATTGGAACTTTGTGGCGGATGTCACGTTGCTTCAACATCTGTCATCGGTTTGTTCAAACTCGTATCTGAAAGTGGAATTGGCGCAGGTACACGACGCATAGAAGCACTTACGGGACAGCAGGCCTACCGTTCATTCAAAGATGAAGAGGAAGTACTCGTCAACGCTGCAAGCCTTTTAAAATCGAATCCAAAAGACGTTGTGACGAAAATTGGATCAGTGTTAACTGACATGAAAGAACTTCAACGTGAAAATGAATCATTATCTGCTAAACTCGGAAACAGTCAATTGGCGGATATCATGGCTTCTGCTCAGCAAATCGATGACGTTACAGTTATTTCGGCACGTGTCGATGTGAAAGATAATAATGGACTTCGTCAGATGATGGACGAAATGAAACAGAAGTTATCAAAAGGAGTCATAGTCCTAGGTGCAGCTGCAGACGGCAAGGTAATGCTTGTGTCAGGCGTAACAGAAGATTTGAAAACAGGGAACTATCATGCAGGGAAAATCGTCAATCATGTAGCTACACAGTGCGATGGAAAAGGCGGAGGTCGCCCGGATATGGCAATGGCGGGAGCAAAAGATGCGTCTAAACTTGATGATGCCCTTCAATCCGTGTATGATTATGTCAAATCTGTTTAACTGGTGAATCAAATCGGGTATAATTAGAAATGGAATGATATTCGATTCAGTAAACAGATGATCTGAAAGCGGGGTGTCGATAATGGAATCATACGACAAGACGATGAAATTCAACTTTCCCGAAGAGTCGATGGAGCTAGAAGTGAAACAAGTCATGCTTCATGTGCACAAGGCACTTGACGAAAAGGGCTACAATCCAATCAATCAGATTGTAGGTTATCTTCTTTCGGGCGATCCAGCTTATATACCACGTCATGATGATGCACGTAATTTGATACGAAAGTTGGAACGGGACGAGATCCTAGAAGAACTTGTGAAGTTTTACGTTCGTGAAAACGGAGGGAAAACAGAGTGAGAACAATGGGGTTGGATGTTGGATCCAAAACGGTTGGCATCGCGATCAGTGATGCGCTTGGGTGGACTGCCCAGGGCATTGAAACAGTAAAGGTCGATGAAGGTGCTGGCCAGTTTGGCATGGAAAGAATCCAGGAACTCGTGAAAGAATACGAAGTGAGCGGATTTGTGGTAGGATTCCCTAAGAACATGAATAATTCAGTCGGACCAAGAGGGGTAGCATCTCAAGATTATGCTGAGCTTTTGAGACAAACATTCGGCTTTCCTGTTGCGTTATGGGACGAGCGATTGACGACGATGGCGGCGGAACGCGTGCTAATCGATGCAGACGTCAGTCGGAAGAAAAGAAAGACTGTTATCGATAAGATGGCAGCAATCATGATACTCCAAGGGTATCTTGATTCAAAAAATAGATGAGGTGATCGTAATGGAACACGGACAAGAAACAATGACGATTGTAGATGAAAACGGCGAGGAACACGTATGTGAAGTAATCTTTACATTTGATTCAGAGGAATTTGGTAAATCATATGTTCTTTATCATGTACTTGGAGAAGAAGAGTCGGAAGACGAAGATGTCGAAATCCATGCTTCTGCTTTTGTGCCTTCTGAAGACAATGAAGATGGCGAATTAATGCCAATTGAAGATGACGCAGAGTGGGAAATGATTGAAGAAATGTTGAACACGTTCCTTGCAGAAGAGGAAGAAGACGAAGAACAGTAATCTATATGTGCACGGACGGGACGGTGCGGTACAGGCCGTTCCGTTTTTTCATTGTGATTTACATATATTGAACAAATGAATATCTATATAAACTAATCGTATGCGCCATTTAGTGTCCAGTTACTGACACAATTCGAACGACGTAAATTGTGTCAGTAACTGGACACCGGGTAGCCAATGTCCTAAGCCTACCGGTGAAACTACTTGGCTTAGGGCGGGAGGCATACCCTTGCGCAGAAGTTGATTTAATGGCGTGTGCATTATGCTTCGAACGAAAGAGGTGGATTACGCATGGATAATGGTTCGAAAAAAGATGTCATGTTTGAGAGAATGCTTGAAAAGAAGAAGGAAGTAAAAATCGTCAGAAGAGTTGTTCTGGTGATAGCGCTTGTTCTATTGATCAGTGGTCTAATTGGCGGCCGCTACGTCTATAAGTACATAACAGGGGCTCTTCAACCTGTCGATCCAGATTCCGAAGAAGTCATTGAAGTGGAAATACCAATCGGTTCTGGGGTAGATACTATTGCAGCGAAACTTGAGGCAAATGGAATCGTTAAAGACGCCCGTCTGTTCAAATATTACGTGAAATTCAATAATAATTCCCAGTTCCAAGCGGGGACGTATGGCTTAACGAAATCAATGACACTCGATGAAATAATCGAAAGTTTAAAAACAGGAAAAGTATATAGAGAACCTGTCTTTACAATGACTATTCCAGAAGGACTGACATTGCAGCAAATTGCTAAAATCGTTGAGAAAAGTACAGCTATTCCTGCGAAAGAATTCCTGGCATATGTAAATGACGAAGCAACAATCAATATGCTGATGGGGAAATATTCGAAAATCCTGACAGAAGATATTAAAGCGGAAAACATTAAATATCCGTTGGAAGGTTATTTATTCCCAGCAACATATCCGTTTTTTGAAGAGAAGCCATCTGTTGAAACAATAGTCAATGCGATGATTAAAGGGACCTCGATAAATGTAACACCTTATCTCGATTATCTGCAAAGCAATGAAAAATCTGTTCATTGGCTGTTGACGTTCGCTTCGCTGCTTGAAGAAGAGGCGACGGCCCAATCAGATAGGGAAACGATTGCAAGTGTATTTTTCAACAGGTTAAAGCAAGATATGCCACTTCAAACGGACCCAACTGTTCTTTATGCCTTAGGTGAGCACAAAGACAGAGTACTCTATTCAGATCTTGAAAAAGACGATCCATATAATACGTATGTAAATAAAGGATTGCCACCTGGACCAATCGCTGGAGCAGGAAAATCTTCTATCGAAGCAGTCATCAATCCATCTAAAACGAATTATCTATTTTTCTTAGCTGATAAGAAAGGTGTCAATCACTTTACGGATTCTTATGACAAACATTTGGAAAACAAGGCACTTTACTTGTCTGGAGACTGACTGTCTTAAACTGGAGATGACTGAAATGAACAACTATATGAAGTATGTTGCAAGCTTCGTGGAAGAAAAAGATCCGTTCATTGTCGAAATGGAAAAATTCGCGGAAGAACGTCATGTTCCAATCATGGAAAGTGATGGAATTGATTTGTTTATCAGCCTGTTGCGACTCCAAAATCCCGAACGTATCCTTGAAATCGGTAGTGCAATTGGCTATTCGGCAATCCGGATAGCTAGAGCACTACCAAAGGCTTCCATTGTGACTATTGAAAGAGACAATGAGCGGTATATGAAAGCGGTTGACTACATCACGCGGAGTGGATTGGACCAGCAGATTACAATTATTGAAGCGGATGCACTTTTAACTGAAAGTGATGAAATTTTTAGTAATACGTATGATGCGCTTTTCATCGACGCTGCCAAAGGGCAATATAAACGATTCTTTGAAAAATATGCGGTTACCCTCAATACTGGGGGCGTTATTTATTGCGACAATATGTTCATGCATGGTATAGTGCTGCTCGACGATAAGGATATCCCAAGGCGCAATCGAACGATGACACGCAATTTGAAAGAATTCACTGAATGGATTATGAATAATCCAGCGTACGAAACGTCTTTGCTTTCTGTTGGAGACGGACTTTTAATTGCGATAAAAAAATAATAAGACATTGGTGTGGATATCTTTGACTAACGGGATATTCTGATGCGTAAAGGGAGTTTGAAATGAAATCTAGAAAACCTCTCGTCATTGGTATTGCAGGTGGCTCAGGATCAGGCAAAACAAGTGTTACTAAATCAATTTATGAGGTATTTAAAGAGCATTCTGTTGTCGTTATCGAACAGGATTATTACTACAAAGACCAGTCTCATCTGAAATTTGAAGAACGTCTAAAAACAAATTATGATCATCCGCTGGCATTCGATACAGAATTACTAATTCATCATGTTGAAACGCTTCTTAAGCGCAACTTTGTGGAAAAACCTGTGTATGATTATTCATTACACACGCGCTCTGAAGAAACGATTATTATCGAACCGAAAGATGTCATCATCCTGGAAGGCATTTTGGTTCTTGAGGACGCAATGTTACGTGAACTCATGGACATAAAATTATTCGTGGATACAGATGCAGATTTGCGCATTATTCGTCGTATTATGCGAGATATCAATGAACGAGGTAGAACAATTGAATCGGTCATCGATCAATATTTGTCTGTCGTACGCCCGATGCACAACCAGTTCATCGAACCGACGAAAAGATATGCAGATATTATTATTCCAGAAGGTGGGCATAATGAAGTCGCAATTGACCTAATGGTTACGAAAATAAAAACAATTCTTGAATCTGGAACAGAATTGTAATATGATGATGACAGAATTCTATACAGAATAGCACTATGTCGCATACCTGTCGTAGGAATGGCATAGTATTTTTATGAACAGGAATATAGGGAGTGATATGTGGAATGATTACAGAAAAGAAATTTCCAATGACTGCAGCAGGTAAACAAAAACTAGAAGAAGAGTTAGACTTTCTAAAATCGGTTAAACGTAAAGAAGTTGTCGAGCGCATAAAAATCGCGCGCAGCCACGGCGATCTTTCGGAAAACTCGGAATACGATTCTGCAAAAGAAGACCAAGGTTTCCTTGAAGGTAAAATTGTTTCTATTGAGTCGATGATCCGCAATGCGGTAATCATCACAGCAGACGAACTAAATACTGACGAAGTACGCCTTGGGAAAACCGTCACATTTAAAGAACTGCCAGACGGAGATGAAGAGACGTATACGATTGTTGGTTCTGCAGAAGCGAATCCAATTGAAGGTCTTATTTCGAATGATTCACCAATCGCAAAAGGACTTATCGGTCGTTCTAAAGGTGAGCAAGTAAAAATTAATACACCGGCCGGAGAAATGTCAGTTACAATTCTAGATATAAAATGACTTGCAGATAGCCGCCCTCTATTGTGAGGGCGGTTTTCGTACTTTATTACTTACATGAACTTTATGAAACAATTTTCGTTGCTACTCGTCTACTACATACAGGCACTAGTCAAAATCTTAACAGGAGTTGATATGCGTATGACAGAACGAGAACCTGATCTATCGAGAGTTGAACGGAAAAAAGGCCGTAATCGAAATAAGATATTAAACAGTATGATTGCAATTGTTGTTGTACTTATTATTATCGCTGCAGGGGCAATTTTCTCTGGCGGCAAGAGTGATAAAGAACCAAGCGAGATTGAAGAAACTGCAAATGATAGCACTGTCAATGAAGATGTAGTAGAAGTCGAAGAAGACGTTGAAGAAGATGATAAGGATAACGCGGCAGAAGATAGTAATTCATCAACAGAAGAAGAAACGTCTGAACCATCAAACACGACTGAAACCGATCAAGTAGATGAATCAACTACTGGCGGCGATAGCGAAAAGCCTGATTCGGTTACGTCATCTCCTTCAGACGACGCAATCGTAGCTGAGACAATCACCGATACCGCATGGAAACCTATTGGTACCACACAAACAGGTGATCACGTATCACAGTATGATGGTTCGTCAGTTGATTGGAACGAGAAAAAACAAGCGCTTGCCTATGCAACTGGTCTACCACAAGATTCGATGATCTTTTTGAAGATTAAAAACGGCGGTGGACCGCAGAAGTCTATTGGAATTGTTTCATCAAGGGATAGCGCACAGAAATACCGTGTCTACCTCGAATGGGTGGACGGCGAAGGCTGGAAACCTGTAAAAATGGATAAATTGAAGACATTGGACTTTGATTATTAAATTGACTTAAACTATTTAGGTTGAGGCTTGAATTCCGTATGTTAACTCAGCGTAGATGCCATACAGGGAGCTTAGGGTGGGAGTCACCCCCAAAGCCGCCAAAGGGGTGTCTTCAATGGAATCATTCATTCAACCTATATTTTTTCGTGGAGGGTATAAAATGAAGATAGCAGTAGTAGGTGCGATGGAAGAAGAAGTAACACTGTTACGTGAAGAAATCGATTCAGGTCTTGCGACAACAATTGCAGGGTGTGAATTTATCGAAGGGAAAATCGGTGAGCATGATGTTGTGCTTGTGAAGAGTGGTATTGGTAAAGTAAACGCTGCGATCGCAACGACGCTATTGCTAAGCAATTTCAAACCGGATGTTGTTCTGAATACAGGTTCAGCAGGTGGATTCCATGCGTCACTTGAAGTTGGCACGGTCGTTATTTCCAATGAAGTGCGTCATCACGATGTCGATGTTACTGCATTTGGCTACGAGCATGGACAAGTTCCGGGACAACCTGCAGCGTATCGTGCAGATTTAGGACTAGTGGATGTAGCTCGTGCTGCTGTCGAAGAAATTGGAGCGCATGCACATGCTACAGGACTTATCGCTTCTGGTGACACGTTCATGAGCAATACTGAGCACGTTGCAAAAGTGAAAGAGACATTCCCTCTAATGATTGCTGCGGATATGGAGGCATCGGCTGTCGCACAGGTTTGCCATCAGTTTGGTACGCCGTTTGTCGTCATCCGTGCACTATCAGATATTGCAGGAAAAGAGTCATCAATCAGTTTCGATGAGTTCCTACCTGTCGCTGCGCGTCATTCCACAGATATTGTTTTAAAAGTCATCTCGAAACTTTAAGCATTTCGTGGTAAGATAGATGTATGAATAGATATTGTAGATATTCTTTTTTTAAGGAGGGATTTAACTATGTTATTTTTAATGGCAGGCGTGTTTATCGCATCAACAATCATTGCAGTCGTCATCTCCCGTGAGGTTAGCGCGGACTGAGCTGTAAAAGAAGAGGCGTTTCCTATGCTGGGATCACTCCCGCGTGGAAACGCCTTTTCTTTATTGGTTGGGAAATTATAAAATATCATACTGTAGAAACCTGTAAAAGAATTTATTTGACGTCTAGATTCTAGCGCCTAGGAGCTAGGGGCATAAGCCAACCCAGGTAGGATTGAACTGCAGCCCTCGTTTGCTGCCGCAGGATGCTGCGAACTTAGGTTGCCTTCCTTTTCCGTCTTATGCCTGTCGTTCCTATCCAAGGCGCTTGCGCTTTTCTTAGTTAATTTGAATCATTGTATTCATGTTTGAATAACTGATACAGTTTAACAATTGCTCGTTTTTCGATACGGGAGACGTAACTTCTGGAAATGTCGAGTTGTTCTGCGATTTCTTTTTGCGTCATTGGTAAATCATCAAGCAGACCGTATCGTCTTTGAATGATTTCAAGTTCCCGGGCATCAAGCTTTCCAAGATGTCTGTACAACCGTTCATTTCGTTCTTTTTGCTCGACTGCGTCGACTGGGGAATCATCATCAGTTTGAAGCAAATCTGCAATTTGCAGTGATTGGCCATCTTTATCCATACCGATTGGATCGAAGAGGGAAACATCCTTTTGTACTTTTTTCTGTGTTCGTAAATACATGAGTATTTCGTTTTCAATACAGCGGGCAGCGTACGTGGCCAGTTTCGTTTTGCGATCAGGAGTGAAACTGTTCACCGCTTTCATAAGTCCAATAGTTCCAATTGAGATATAATCATCAAGTAGTTCGTGTTTCGGGTGGAATTTTTTTACGATGTGGGCGACGAGCCGCATATTACGTTCGATCAATTCGTCTCGGGCATCTTCGTCACCTTCTGCAAGACGTTGCAGGCAAGCTGCTTCTTCCTCTTTCGATAAGGGACGCTGAAAAGCCTGCCCTCGAATATAGCCAATCACTGCAGGAATTTCGAGCCATAGCTGTACAATCGCCATGACAAACCCGCTCATCGGGCCACCTCCTGTGTCGTTGTATGACAGCATATGCGGTCGGGTCTTGCCGTATCACCGTTTTTTTAGTCGGACAGGCGATAAAGGATGTCCTATTTAGGCGGCGTTCCTCTGAAAACCAGTCTTCGGCATTTCATTACACTGCATGTAAGTTGCCTTGTTATGTTATAATTGTTATCAGATTAAGTACTATATCGGAGTGGATATCGTGTATAAGTATTTTTTACCAGATGAGTATGTTAAAAACATTTTGCATATTCAACCTCAATCCCTAAAAGAAAAGGGGATAAAAGGCATTATTACGGACCTGGACAATACGCTTGTCGCGTGGGACAGGCCGGATGCAACACCTGAAATCATCGAATGGATGCTTTCAATGCAAAATGCGGGCATACAGGTGACCATTGTTTCAAACAACAATGAAATGCGTGTTAAAGCCTTTTGCGATCCCCTTGGCATCCCATTCATAAATAATGCACGTAAGCCAATGCGGATGTCATTTCAAAAGGCCCTTACCTCTATGAACGTCAAAAAAGAGGAAGTAGTCGTCATCGGTGACCAGTTGCTGACCGATATACTGGGCGGTAACAGGAAAGGGCTACATACGATACTCGTTGTGCCAGTCGCGACGTCAGACGCCGCTATCACGAAGTTCAACAGGAAGATTGAAAGAAGAATCATGGCGGGATTGAAACGCCGTGGCTTAATCAAGTGGGAGGAATAAGCTTGGAAGAAATTAAATGTATCGGTTGTGGAATAACAATCCAGACTGAAGATCCAAAATTGGAAGGCTATACGCCGCCAGCTTCTTTGGAAAAAGAGGATGTTATCTGCAAGCGTTGTTTCCGATTGCGCAATTATAATGAATTACAACCGGTATCATTATCGGGCGATGATTTTCTTGCCATTTTAAATGGTATCGGACAAAAAGACGGATTGGTCGTTAAAATCGTTGATATCTTCGATTTTAATGGTAGCTGGATAAATGGTTTACACCGCTTTGTTGGTGCTAAAGATATTTTGCTAATCGGTAATAAGGCTGATATTTTACCAAAATCAATTAACCCAAATCGACTTATTAATTGGATGAAAACTGAAGCAGCTAAGCTAGGTTTAAAACCTGTCGATGTGTTGCTTGTTTCAGCCCATAAAGGCAAAGGGATGGAAGAAGCACTTACAGCGATTGATAAGTATCGTCGTGGCAAAGATGTATATGTTGTCGGATGTACGAACGTTGGAAAGTCTACGTTCATCAATCGCATCATTAAAGGGGCGACTGGTATCGGAGAAGTAATTACGACTTCTCATTTCCCAGGAACAACTTTAGATCTTGTTGAAATTCCATTTGAAGATGGCAAAGCAATTTACGATACTCCTGGTATTATTAATCACCACCAGATTGCACATCACTTGGATGCGAATGATCTAAAAGCAATTACGCCTAAAAAAGAATTAAAACCGAAAGTATTCCAGTTGAATGCTGAACAGACATTGTACATTGGTGGTCTTGCACGTTTTGACTTTATTGCTGGAGATCGTTCGTCGTTTACAATTCATGTTTCGAATGAATTATCGATTCACCGGACGAAGCTTTCCAATGCGGATAATTTGTATAAAGAGCATCTTGGTGGGATGTTATCACCGCCATCAGGTGAATCACTTGAGACGCTGCCGCCATTTGTCCGACATGAATTTTCGATTAAGAAAAAGAAAATGGATATTGTAATTTCAGGGCTTGGTTGGATCACGATTCAGCATCCTGATGTAGTAGTTGCTGTTCATGCGCCTCGTGGGGTAGATGTTGTCCTCAGACCTTCATTAATCTAGGGGAAGTTCAAAATTTCCGATAAAAAAACCTTTAGAGTCCTACAAGAAGCGGGTCATGCGGCCGGCGCCATACGATGTGGCGCTTTTAGGTCGCGATCATGTCAGCATGCTAGTACTCCTCGGCTCTTTTTATCCTACTTTTTGAATCCTTATCTAAGGAGGACTTGCTATGAAAAAATGGTATGCAGTTATCGGGGATCCTATCGCACAGTCGATGTCTCCAAACATGCACGAATTTTGGTTTAATGAAGAAAATATGGATGCAACCTATATCCCTATCCATGTAACAGCAGACCAGCTGCGGGAAGTGGTAGAGGGCTTAAAGAATTTGGGCTGTTCAGGCTGGAATGTAACTGTTCCTCATAAAAGTGCTATTATCCCGTTTCTTAATCAGTTGGATTCTTCTGCAAGACAAATGAACGCAGTGAATACTGTCCATGTACTTGAAGATGGTACGCTCGTCGGCTCTAATACTGACGGTAGGGGATTTGTCCGTTCATTGGAAGAAGCTACTGGTGAGCAGTGCAAGGATAAGAAAGTGCTCGTTATCGGAGCTGGTGGGGCTGCAAGGGGTATTGCTTTTGCACTTCAATCAGCAGGATACGGTCCTATCTTTTTCACGAATCGTACGCTTGAAAAAGCCGAACAATTAGCAACTGAACTTACCGAGTCGATGGTCCTATCTACAGCAGAGGCAGAATTAGCTCTATCGGAATTCGGTTTGATCGTTCAGACGACATCCGTTGGCATGAACTTTGCTCAAAATGGAATGCCTTTAAATCCGGAAAATGTCTCTGAAGGAACAGTTGTTGCTGATATTATCTACAACCCGCTTGAAACGGAGTTTCTTACAGAATCTCGCAAAAGAGGGGCTCACACACTGAATGGGGTCGGCATGTTTGTTCATCAAGGAGCGCTTGCGTTTGAGACATGGACAGAAGTTCGTCCCAAAACAGGATTTATGATTGAAAAAATAACTACAACTCTTGGAGGATAAATAACTATGTTAACTAATAAACAAAAAAGCTTTCTTCGCGGCGAATCGAATCGTCTACAACCACTTGTCCATATTGGTAAAAGCGGTTTGACAGAATCGGTCATCACGCAGATTGAAGAAGCGCTTGAAGCAAAAGAATTAATCAAAGTAACAATTCTACAAAACTGTGACCAAGACAAAAATGAAATTGCAGCGAAACTTGAAGAACAAGTAGGTATTGAAGTCGTTCAAGTTATTGGCAAGATCATTGTGTTATATAAAGAATCAGTTGAGAAAAAACGGATCGAACTTCCATAAGGAGGTAAGCATCATATGAAAAAGGTTGGCATTCTTGGCGGTACTTTCAATCCGCCTCATATCGGTCATTTGATTGTTGCAAATGAAGTGAAGCAATCTCTCTGCCTTGATGAAGTTAGGTTAATGCCCACGGCGGTTCCACCTCATAAAACTGCACCTGGAGATGCGACTGCTGAACAGAGATTGCAGATGGTAGAACTTGCGGTAAAGGATATTAATGGATTGATCGTATCCGCTTTTGAAGTGGAACGTGGCGGTGTTTCCTATACTTATGATACGATGAAGAAATTGGCAGAGAGTGAACCGGAGATAGAATTTTACTTTATCATCGGCGGTGATATGATTGATATGTTACCCGATTGGTATCGGATTGAAGAGCTCGTCACGCTTGTCAATTTTGTGGGTGTTGGACGTCCTGGAACTGTCGGAACAACGGATTTTCCAATTCTCATGGTTAACATCCCACAGATTGAGTTGTCTTCAACAGTGATTCGACAACGCTTTTCTGAGAATGGCACCGTCCAATTGCTTATCCCGCCTTTAGTGGAAGCTTTTATCCGCCAGGAGGGTTTGTATGGAAGTTGAACAGCTGAAAATTGAAATCGCTAAACGTATGCCGAAAGAGCGTTATGACCACGTTTTACGGGTAACGGAAACGGCAAAAAAATTAGCTACGATACATCAGCTTTCAGTGTTTAAAGCTGAGCAAGCGGCACTATTTCATGATATTGCAAAATTCATGGATAAGACTGAACTGCATCAAGTTCTAAGCATAGCAAACGAAGATTCACGACTCTATTCATTTCATCATGAGTTGTGGCATGCTCCAGTTGGCGCAATTATTGCGTGTGATGAATTTGGAATTAGTGACGCGGATATCCTGAATGCAATCCGTTATCATACAACCGGTCGGGCAAATATGTCTCAACTGGAAAAACTGATTTATATTTCAGATATGATTGAACCTGGACGCAGCTTTCCAGGGGTGGATGATTTAAGAGAAAAAGCTGCAGAAAACCTTAACACAGCAATGGAAGCTTGCATTTATCAGTCAGTGCAGTTTCTTATAACTAAAAGAGTACCGGTTTTTCCGGACTCGATAGACTGTTACAATCAGTTATTAAGAAGGGAACAGTGAAATTATGACTACTACATTACTAGAAACAGCTTATAAAGCGATTGACGAAAAAAAAGGCGAGGACATCGTAGTATTGAATATGGAAGGGGTATCGCTAATTGCGGACCAATTCATTATCTGTCACGCTAATTCTGGACGCCAAGTTCAAGCAATTGCCAAAGAAGTATCAGACAAAGCTTCAGAAGCTGGATTTAACACAAGAAGAATTGAAGGAATGGATATGGCAAGATGGGTACTCGTCGATCTTGGCGATGTTGTCGTTCATGTATTCCATAAAGACGAACGTGGCTACTACAACCTTGAAAAGCTGTGGGGAGACGCACCAATGTTGGACATGGCTGAAGAAAGATGAACCAAGCTTATTCCGAATTCGCTTCTGTCTACGATGAACTAATGACCGACATTCCCTATGACGCCTACATCGATATTATTGATGTAGCGGCAGGGGGAATTGACGGTAAACGTGTGCTAGATATCGGATGTGGAACGGGCATTTTATCCATGAAACTTGCTAAGCAAGGAGCACAAGTGACTGGAATCGATCTTTCTGCCGACATGTTAGTGGTGGCAGAAGAGCGTGCACAGTCGCTTTCTTTGCCTGTGCAATTTATCGAACAACCTATGCAACAGCTTGAAGGGTTTGCGGACTATGATGTTGCGGTAATTGCCATTGATTCGTTAAACTATTTACCGAATCGTGAAGATGTGCTGTCTACATTTCGTCAAATCCATTCGGCCCTTGCGGTTGGTGGAAAATTGATCTTTGATGTCCATTCAACTTTTAAAACGGATGTCATTTTCATGGAAGGTCCTTTTACGTTTGATAATGCTCGAATATCATACATATGGATAACGGAAGAAGGCGAAGAACTTCACTCCGTTTATTCTGAACTAGCCTTTTTCGTTAAGGTAGAAAGTGGTTTGTATAGGCGTTTTGATGAGGTTCATACGCAACGAACGTTTCCAGTAAGTGATTATGCAGATATGCTTATGGACACAGGTTTTTCAATTGAACGGATTTTTGCAGATTGGGAAGATGAGGCGCCACACGAAGAAAGTGAACGAATATTTTTCCAAGTACGAAAATAACCCTATAACTTCATTCATTGGGGATTTAATCACCAGCGAATGAAGTTAACCCTCCGGCGGATGCCGCATACTTTCATTACTTGATCTTAGTGTAAATACGCCAAGGGATATTTGATTTTATGTGGCCATTCATCTATAGTAGAGTGAACTCCATATGGATGCCGCCGAAGAAAGGGTGACTGTACTGTTTCCTTCGTTTGTATCCGGTAAATGGCGTAAGATTATCACCCCCATTGCAGCAATCGCTGTGTTATCCGCTTTTCTGTTCTTCCCCAAAGGACAGGCTGACAACAATGAGTTTGTCATGAGCGAACAAAACCCATTCCCTGAATTGATAGAAGAAAAAATAGAAGAAGAAGTTGTAAATAACACTCAAATTGCCCCAACTCCAATCGTTGTCGATGTGAAAGGGGCTGTTAGGCACCCCGGTGTCTATTCGATGCAAGATGGAGATCGCCTGATTGATGCTATCAATGCAGCAGGCGGCTATTTGCCAAACGCAGATTCCAGAATGCTGAACCATGCTATGAAACTGGCAGATGAATTTGTCGTTTATGTACCGGTCGAAGGGGAAGAACCTCTAGACATTTCCATCACCCCGATAAGTGGGACAAATGCGCCGCAAGATGACGGAAAAGTTAATATAAATACCGCTGATGAAAATGAGTTGATGACTATCCCCGGAGTAGGGCCGTCAAAAGCTGCAGCAATTGTCCAATACCGAACGGACCATGGTAATTTTAAATCACCAGAATCATTGATGGAAGTATCCGGAATTGGTCAGAAAACATTCGAAAAACTAGAATCTCAGATTACAGTGAATTGATGGATTTACATTTGATAATGACTGAAGTATTGTATATGGCATGTGAACTCAGCGTAGGCGCCTAACAGTGTCTAGTAACTGGAGACCGGGTTAGCGCCGAAACCATAAGACTGGCAAGCGAAGACAGCCTGGCTTTAGGCTGAGAGGCAACCCCTTAGTGTCAAAGCGGCATTCAGTGGAATCATTCACTCAACCGGTATAGTAGAAATATATACTACAAGAAATAACTATTGGAGGCATTCAAATGGAGAGAATAACGTGGGATCAGTTTTTCATGGCCCAGTGTCATCTATTAGCAGTACGAAGTACATGTACAAGGCTTTCTGTCGGTGCGTCAATTGTCAGGGATAACCGGATCATCGCAGGAGGCTATAACGGATCCATTTCAGGAGGGGATCATTGTATCGATCATGGTTGTTATGTCGTTGGAAATCACTGCGTAAGGACTATCCATGCGGAAATGAATGCATTGCTGCAATGTTCGAAGTATGGAATTCCTGTAGCCGGATCAACGTTATATGTCACGCACTTCCCATGTTTGCAGTGTTCTAAAGCAATTATTCAGGCAGGCATTAAGCAAGTCATTTACGCAACAGATTATAAAAATGATGATTATGCGCTAAAATTGTTTGCTCAATCAGGTGTTAGCGTTCAGCATACTCCGTTCGATGAAAAGAAAGCCGATTTTTCCAGTGAAAGTAAGTTGGATCTTTTTAATGAAATGCTTCTAAAAATGCAGGCACTTGGCGCTGGAAATGAAGAACTAGCCCCTTACAAACAAAGGGTGGATAGCTTATTCGAAAAATAATTTCTCGTATACGTTTCATGTATGTAGCAATCCCGGTCGCCGTATCAGCTTTTGCTGCATACGGTTCGGCTTATCTACTTCTCTGTAATTTGTTTCTTCTCCCTATCTTCTTGAACAGAAAAGAAGATATCCTCACACCTATCCTCGCGGTCACGGCCGCTATCTTTTCTTTTTTCTATATTTCAGCGACGATTCCCGTCCTTGTAGAAACCGGCGATGCTACACTTACTCTCACTTGGGTCGATAATGTGAAAATTGATGGCGCCAAGATGAAAGGTTTTGCAAAAACCTCTTCTGATGAAACAGTTTACGCCATCTATACAATCAGCAGTGAACAAGAAAAGGCACGCCTTCTTGAGATAAATATTCCTTCCGTGACATTTACGGTGTCTGGTGAATTTCGAGAACCCGATATTCCCTCACATGACTTTTCTTTTGACATGAAGAAATATATGAGAATGTATGGGGCGTCAGCAATATTTGAAGCAGATACGATTATTAAAACAGCTAACAAAACGGGAATTCGTACTCGGTTATCCGAGCAGAGACGGAAAGTGAAAAATCATATCGGAGCCACATTCCCTGAGACATTGATAGTGGAGGCAGAAGCTTTGCTGATCGGTGATCGAAGTAACATGGATGAAGAATTAGCTGCAAATTACCGCACACTGGGTATCACGCATCTCTTTGCGATTTCTGGATTGCATGTCGGACTGCTGACATTCATGTTACGGGAATTGCTACTAAGAGTAACTATAAGAAAAGAAACAACCGATACACTTCTTATGGCACTGCTGCCTCTGTATGCCGTTATAGCGGGAGGGGCGCCTTCAGTCTGGCGTGCGGTTACGGTGACTATACTTGTCCTTCTCGCGTCATCAGGAAGGCTAAGGGTGAGACTTGATGACGCGTTGGCGATAAGTGCGATTTGTTTTATTCTATATCAACCGTTTGTTCTATTTCAACCAGGTTTTCAGTTATCTTATTTGGCAGCTTGTTCGCTCATTTATTCCTCTGGTATTTTAGCCAAGGCAAAGACTGCTATTGGTGTATCATTTCTCGTAACATCTATTAGCCAACTTTCATTGTATCCAGTCTTGCTGTTCCATTTTCATGAACTGTCCATTTCATCATTTGTTGTTAATCTTGTTTATGTACCTCTCTATTCAATTATCATTTTGCCTGCAAATATTGTTTTGCTTTTTATGACTTCGGTGTTACCGAAGGTGGCTGGCCTCTTAATCATGGTATATGAGCCTTTCAGGGGAGTCGTAGGAGACGTGACAAGTTGGATTTCATCATTACCCTATCAACTATGGACGCCAGGGCAACCTGATGCGCTATGGGCTTTTATTGCAGTAGCAGGGGTCCTTCTGTTTTTTATCCGCTGTGAAGAAGGGGATAATGTTCTCAAGTCGTTGTCATTTGTAATCATGCCAGCGCTAATTATCCATATTATACCGTATATGGACAGCACGTTAAAAGTTACGTTTCTAGATGTCGGACAAGGGGACAGTATCGTCATTGAACTGCCTTATCGAAAAGCAGTTTATGTGATTGATACAGGTGGGCTAGTTACATTTGGGGAACCGACTTGGAAAACTCCAACAAAGCAGTTTGAAGTCGGCAGGAAAATCGTCGTTCCTTATTTGAAAGGCCGTGGTATCACCACAATTGACAAACTAATAATCTCTCACGCTGATGCAGATCATATGGAAGGAGCAGATGAGGTTTTAGAAGAGCTGGAAGTTGCAGAAATTCATATTTCACCAGGAAGTGAATTGGAAGTATCGATGAGAGAGATAATACGGATTGTAGAGGACAAACGCATACCGATTTTGTCGATGAAAGAAGGGATATCATGGATAGAAGGAAATTCGACATTTCATTATGTGGCTCCTAAAGAAGGGAGATATGACGGGAATGCAAGTTCACTTATCTTATTCATGACAACATCGGGGCCTTCGTTTTTATTTACAGGAGATTTGGAACAAGAGGGAGAAGCCCAATTTCTTCGCGACTATGGGCATTCTGATTTTGATCCTGTTATTTTGAAAGCAGGACACCATGGCAGCAGGACATCGAGTACTGAGCCGTTCGTCGTTGCGCTTCGTCCAAAGTTAACCATCTTTTCAGCGGGCAGGAACAGCAGATATGGACATCCTCATCCAGAGGTCGTTGAAACGTTTGAGAAAAAAGGGTTACCAACGATGTCTACGGCCGAATTTGGATCGATTACTGTAACTGTCAAAAAAGATATAGTTGAAATTTCAAGCATGAAAAAATGAAAAAACGGACACAACACCCTGGATAGGATGAGTTGTCCGTTTTTTGAAAACATATTAGCTAGCGACTACGTCGATTATTGTAGCAATAACAAAAATAGCTGAGAATGCTACGAAAGCGACTATAAAGCCGATTCCTGAATCGATTAAATCATTGCGTTTGGACTGTACATCGTGTTCAAACTCATTCATTGCTACACCTCCTGATTCCATTATAGTATAGATGATTCCATAGTAAAAATCCATAACAATCAATTTTTTTAACTTGTTCGGCTGTAACTGACACAATTTGTCCATACAGTCATTTTGCTATACTGTATAATTGGAATGTGTTTAACTTGATTCAGCAATTTTTTGTACTGAAAGTTAAACATCAGATACAGAAGCCCCCTTTTAAAAGTGGTGTGATGAATGATAAAATGCGTATACATCAGTGGGGTTTCAAATTTCCTGCTGTTTCAAGTTAAGCCTCCGGCGGTTATCATAAAATTTGTACGCAATTACGCCGAGGCGTAATCGATTTGGAAGAGGTGAATAATGTGGCGACTGCAATATGGAAGAAAATAGCCGCAGGGGAAATCGATCCGGTCTACTTATTGACTGGTCTCGAACAGCATCTATTCGACTCCACAATTACTCGGCTGAAAAAAGCATTACCTGACATTGATGCTGCATCAGTTATTCGGTTTGACTTAGACGAAACACCTGTAGAGGCGGTCATTGAAGAGGCAGATACACTACCATTCCTCGAAGACCGTAAATTGATCATTGCTGGAAACGCATCATTTTTAAAAGCGTCAGATAAAACCCGAGAAAAAGTGACACATAATTTGGAGCTATTGGAAGCATGGCTGGCAAATCCGTCACCGACCGCAACGGTTGTATTTATAGCACCTTATGAAAAACTGGATGCACGAAAACGGATTACTAAAATAATAAAAGAACATGCGACTGTTATTGAATCAAAACGACTGGAAGGGAAAGATCTTTTCACGTGGATTCAGCAGGAAGCGGGGGCAAATGGATCACGAATTGGACCAGCTGACGCAGAGTTTTTAGTGAAAATGGCGGGGGCGGATTTG
Organism: Sporosarcina sp. ANT_H38; assembly: GCF_008369195.1. Taxonomy (GTDB): domain Bacteria; phylum Bacillota; class Bacilli; order Bacillales_A; family Planococcaceae; genus Sporosarcina. The sequence continues at coordinate 764,232 of NZ_VOBC01000001.1, forward strand.
CTGACATTGTCATCTGAAATTGGTAAGATGGCTACATATTTGAACGGTGAAGGAGACATCACAGCTGACATTATTGAGTCGCTTGTACCTCGTACACCAGAAATGGATGTCTTCCGCTTAACTGATGCGTATGTATCTGGAAAAGTATCGAAGACGGTCGCAATCTACCATGACTTATTACGTAACGGTGAAGAACCGATAATGTTGACATCACTCATTGCTAGTCAGGTAAGGCTTATGGTGCATGTGGGTTTACTTCAGAAAAAAGGATATCAACAACATCAAATTGCGAAAACCTTAAGTGTTCATCCATACCGCGTGAAATTAATGATGGAGAATAGAAGTTTGCCCAGCTCGGAGCGTTTACTGTTAATCTTGAATAAACTTGCGGGTATTGACTATAAATTGAAATCATCAAGTGGGAAAAGGGAACGAATCTTAGAGTTGTTCTTTATGGAGCCTTTAAGGAAATAAAAAAAGGCCGTCCGAAAATCGGGCGGCCTTTTTTAGATGGAAAATTAAAGTGCTTTTTTAGTAAGACGTGCTTTTTGACGTGATGCAGTATTTTTGTGGATAAGGCCTTTGCGTGCAGCTGTATCCATTTTTTTGATCGCATCTTTTAGAAGGCCAGTAGCGTTCTCGTCTTTAGCGTCGATAGCAGTTTCAGCTTTACGTACAGCAGTACGCATCGCGTGCTTTGCAGTCGAGTTTTGTACGTTAGCAGCAGCGCTTTGTTTTACGCGTTTGATTGCAGATTTAATGTTTGGCATTTCATTCACCTCCAATTTCAGGTAAGGCAAGAGTGTTTCCACGAAGTTTCGGATATCTCTTTCACAACAAGCATTATTTTATCAAACCAAGCGCCAGATTGCAAGAACAAATGCGTAAGCAGTCTTATAAATTAACACAGTTTTAGTTCGACTCGATAGGAAGGTAGTCTAATTTGATAGCATCATGTGGTTTGAGACAGGCATAAGCCGGGACATTGTGCGTCTGACTGCTGGAGACTAGACAAATAATAAAAGAAAAAAGAATATTTCCTTGTCACATCGCACAAACTTGAATACGAGGTGATTATATGGAGAAGTATGATTTATATCGAACGGATCTACTGGATGAGAGTGAAGAAATGGTCCGTCACCGGACGGAAAATGATAAAAACAGGTTAAAAGAATCGGATGGTGTCTCATTTGGTGAAAATAGGTTAGGTCGGGTCATCGTGACTTCGGTAAAAGTGGACGCGCAAGGTGAGAAGAAGATTGGGAAGAAACAAGGAACCTATATCACACTGACGGTCCCGGCACTTACGGCAGATGATCGTGAAGGGCTAGCAGATATGTCGCGGATACTGATTGAGAAACTGGATGAGATACTTGTGGATTTCACGACGCTTAAAACAGGGAAAATTCTTTTAATAGGTCTTGGTAATCGCGACATCACGCCCGATGCAGTTGGCCCATTGACAATGGATTGGTTGAAAAATATTGTGCCTAACTATTATTCCGAAGATGGAAGCGAAGTATTCGTCTATGCACCAGGTGTAACGATTCAGACTGGATTGGAAACAGCTGACTTTGTAAATGCCTTGGTCACTGAAATAAAACCTGATTTGCTGATTGTCGTTGATGCCCTTGCTGCAAGGGATAGCTCAAGGTTATGCCGGACAATTCAGTTGACGGATACTGGTATCCATCCAGGCTCTGGCGTTGGCAATAGCCGTAAGGAAATATCAAAAGAAACACTTGGAATCCCTGTAATCGCAATCGGAATACCAACGGTCGTTGACGGTCCTGTTCTTATTGCGGACGCCATCAATTCAATGTTTGGTTATATTGCTTCAAAAATAGAGGAGAAGGACAGTCCTTCATCGCGACTTTCCGTCACCCCCTGGCTGCGCACTGAAAACAAAGATGCTGACCGGGCTAACTTGCTGCCGATCTTTGGTGATTGGGCAACATGGCCGCATGAAGACCGCATCCAACTGTTTGAAGAGGTGTTGACGAACCATGATCTTCGTACGTTCGTTTCTCCGAAAGAGATTGATGCTTGGGTATCTCTTTATGCGGAAACACTTGCAGGTTCATTGACGGATTGGATTTCAACTATAAAAAACAGTCATTGACTCGTGCTCCAACGCATATAGTTGGAGCACGGAGGGATGCCATTTGAAAAAGACACTGCAAATATGGGGCACACTTATCTTATTTCTCTTCCTGTTTCCGATGTTTATCACATCATTTCCGAAGGGACAGTCGCCGAAATCTTCTAATCTTGTGAAAGATTCTACTTACATGGTATACGCCTCCAACATAATGGAAGAGGAAACAGTGCCAGAGCTAGAGCCGGAGCCAGAGCCAGAGCCAGAGATTGAGATAGAGTCAACATCAGTGACTGAAGGGAAAGCGTTACTCTATTTCACTCATTTTCACGAAGCCTTTAAACCTGTGACACAAGCTAAAGAAGGTAAAGTCACTGTTTCACACAACACTGAAAACATAACGAAGTTTGGTGAGAAATTAAAGACTCAACTCCAATTCAATGGAATTGAAACGGATATGTTAGTTGTAGAAGTACCCCATACCGGTGCCTATAATTCGATTCGACCACATGTAGAAAAACAGATGCAAGAAAAAAAGTATGATTTGATAATCGATCTTCATAGGGATTCAGTTGGCCCGAATATAACAACAATTGCGTACGATGAAGACCAATATGCGAAAGTGGCATTTGTTATTGGCATGGAACATCCGAATTTTGAGCGTAATCGTGCAAAGGCGTTGCTGCTGAAAAAGGAAATGGAACTACTTGTACCTGGAATCACACGAGACTTGGTCATGAAGCACGGACCTAGCGTTGATGGGAAGTACAATCAAGATCTAGATCCATCACTTCTTGTCGTAGAGCTTGGGGGGATAGGAAACTCTGAGGATCAACTAAATCGTACAGTTACCGTGCTAGCGAAGGCGGCTGCAACTGTCATTGAAAACTCCAACCTTGTTGAATAGTGATGGATGTGCTATTCACTTCAATAGTTCATATATAAATAAAATTATATTTCAAACCATATAGAACCGAACTTTGAAGATTTTTGTCGTCTTAACCCCTTAGTAATCTGAAAAGCGTATCTGTAGAAGTTCTCTCTCCCTTGTGAGCGACATTATCCACGCGTTCTGATGGGGGAAACTACCAGCTACTGCTAACGAGGACGTGTATGTGTTTAGAGTCATTTGGAGTTTGTTTTTCGATCACAAATAAATGTGGGAAAATTGAATCTTTCACGCCGACAGTGCTTTTAAATGACGGAGTTGCACATATTATCAGCTTGTGTAACTCTAAATTTATTAGTCTACAAATCGAGCCGTATTAGGGATTTATCTTCAGAATCATCATGAGTGAGTTTTACTTAAGTGGATTTCAGCATAATACTGCAGCAACAAATACCAAGACGCATAGTGTTTATGAAAAATGGGAATAACAAATTGTAAGTAGTCCGCTCGATTAGAGTGGGCTATTTCAAATTGGCAAGAATATGAATACCTATATTGCCATTAGTTATACAATTCAGCATGAATCAATATAAAGGTTGTTGTGCAAAGGTTTTTGCACAAATATATAACAAGATGGACGGATATCTGCTATAATTTATTTAGCTAAAATAGGAGTGAACTCATATGAATCATGAAGAGAGAGCGGCACGTCAAAAAAACATACGAAATTTTTCTATTATCGCCCACATTGATCACGGGAAATCAACATTGGCGGATCGTATTCTTGAACAGACCCAAACATTAACATCAAGAGAAATGAAGTCACAAACGTTGGATTCGATGGATCTTGAGAGAGAACGTGGAATCACGATTAAATTGAACGCAGTACAGTTGACGTATTCGGCAAAAGACGGGCAGGAATACACATTCCACCTAATTGATACGCCAGGACACGTCGATTTTACATATGAAGTGTCGCGAAGTCTTGCTGCTTGTGAAGGTGCAATACTTGTTGTTGATGCAGCGCAGGGAATCGAAGCGCAAACGCTAGCGAATGTCTATTTGGCACTTGATAATGAGCTTGAAATATTACCTGTTATCAATAAAATTGATTTACCTGCAGCAGACCCAGAACGTGTGAGGAAAGAAATTGAAGATGTTATCGGACTTGACGCTTCTGAAGCGGTCCTTGCATCTGCAAAAGCGGGTATCGGAATCGTAGATATTTTAGAACAGATTGTTGAGAAGGTTCCTGCTCCACAAGGAGATCCAGAAGCTCCGCTGCAAGCGCTAATTTTTGACTCGCATTATGACCCGTACAAAGGGGTTATTGTTAATATCCGAGTTATGCAAGGTACGGTTAGGCCGGGCGATAAGATTCATATGATGGCAACTGGTAAAGATTTTGAAGTCCTTGAATTAGGTGTCTTTACACCTAAAATATCTCCTCGAGATGAATTGACTGTAGGAGACGTAGGCTATTTATCTGCATCGATTAAAAACGTTGGAGATACACGTGTTGGGGATACGATTACAAGTGTAATAAATCCAGCAAGCGAAGCGCTGGCTGGTTATCGCCGCTTGAATCCAATGGTATTCTGCGGACTTTATCCAATCGATACATCGAAATACAATGAACTACGTGATGCACTTGAAAAATTAGAATTGAATGACTCGGCACTTGAATTTGAAGCCGAGACATCACAAGCCCTTGGTTTCGGTTATCGTTGTGGATTCCTAGGACTATTGCATATGGAAATTATCCAGGAACGGATTGAACGTGAATTCAATGTCGAATTGATCACAACAGCACCGAGTGTTGTATACAATGTAGTCCTAACAGACGGTTCTGAGATGAAAGTGGACAACCCGGCGATGATGCCTGATGGACAAAAAGTCGATTATGTTGAAGAACCATATGTAAAAGCATCTATTATGGTTCCGAATGAATATGTCGGTTCTGTTATGGAATTGTGCCAGAAGAAACGCGGTAACTTCATGACAATGGATTATATGGATTCTACACGTGTCAATATCATTTATGAATTGCCACTTGCAGAAATCGTCTATGACTTCTTCGATCAATTGAAGTCAGGTACAAAAGGGTATGCGTCACTTGACTATGAACTGATTGGCTATAAACAATCGAAACTCGTTAAAATGGACATCCTCTTAAACGGCGAACAAGTCGATGCATTCAGCTTCATCGTGCACAGAGACTTCTCGTATGATCGTGGAAAAGCAATCGTTGAAAAATTACGTAAGCTAATCCCGAGACAGCAGTTTGAAGTGCCAGTACAGGCGGCAATCGGACAAAAAATCGTCGCACGTTCTACTATCAAATCGATGGGTAAAAACGTATTAGCTAAATGTTACGGAGGAGATATCTCCCGTAAACGTAAACTTCTTGATAAACAAAAAGAAGGTAAAAAACGAATGAAACAAGTAGGATCTGTTGAAGTACCTCAAGAAGCATTCATGGCTGTTTTGAGGATGGACGAGGATTAAATATTTTAGGTATCGCATTTAAGGTTACGGTAAACTTGATAATATAGTGATTTGCCCCCGTAAGGGAAAGTTCGGGGGCAAGATTACTCTACATCACGCTTGGCTTGTTCGAAAATATCTACTGACTCATTTTGCATCTTCTGAGTTAAATGAGAGTAGGTATCAATCGTGATAGCAGACCTACTGTGACCTAAACGTGCCTGGATATCTTTCACCTTTGCGCCGTTCTCCATTAGCATCGTGGCATGGGTGTGGCGTAGGGAGTGAAAGTTAAATTCAATTCCAAATTTCTCTTGCATTTTTCGTGTATTATATTTAATAACTGACGGTGTGACGATGCTTCCACATTCTTTCACGCATACATGATCTGATTCAGAATAGTGAGCGCCGTATTTGAGTTTGTTCTTCATAACTCAAATACGGTGTTTTTTTAATATATTGATGAAGCCTTCTCACGCTGACAAATGACTAACGGACTTTAAATCTAGTAAGTTATCTCTTGATGATGCGCTTGCTTTTAAAGTGATTGTTGATCAGCGTAAAAAATAAGTAAGACCAAAGTAAGAGCGCCCATCCACAGTTTGATTGTGGGTAGGGCGATTTTTTATTATGCTATAGAAGGTGAATATCAGGTAAAAATTATTGTTGAATAATTTATTAAATAGATTATAATAGAATTAGAGGAAAATATTGTAATAGAAAAAGGAGAGGTAAAATGAACAAATTTATAAAACCAATATCAGTTTCTTTAATTTTAATGATGATGTTTTCAATAACGACATCAGCTTATGCTTTTAATGATGATTATGAAAGCAATGAAGACCACGTGATTGGACAGAAGATTTTCGACGACTCTTGGAAATCCGATTTGGAATTCTATATTCCCAGAGATATACCACAAGAACTTTTAGACCCTAATTACTATTCAGAAGATGAAATTATTTACATACCTGAGGAGTACCTGGATCCAAACCATCCAGATACACTTTATACAACTTATGATGCATATGGAAACTCTAATGGAGAGAGAATACAAGTGCGTGCAATAGCAGCTGCAGCAGGCGTTTATCTTATCCCGGGAATTGGACAAATAGCAATTACTGCGACAGGTGCGGTCATTGTTGGGGGACTAGCAATTAAAGGCGGGTCATACCTCTATAATAAAATATCCGCTTATTTTAGTGAAAAAACTGCAAAAAAAGCTGCAGAAGAGATTCCGAAAAGTGTGAAATCCTCAGATATGAAGGTAGATCTAAGTAAATTTAAAGATAAAAATGGAAATACTCCTGCGGAAAAAAGTAGTGGCACATTTACAAGTGGAAAATGGGTAATCACAAAAGATATCAGTGGTCATATAGGGTATAATGGTAATAAAAAAGCTTGGAAGATAGGAAATCCAGCACGAAAAGCCTCTCTTGACAAGTCAGGTAATATTATTGATAAGTAGAAGAAAGGATGAGAATATGAAGAAATTATCATTTTTTGATTGGGAAATACATTTACAAGATGATCTAATGGCGGTCACTGATACTATAATGAAACGAATGGTCATTTTGGAAGGCGCACTAGAACTAACTGGAATGATTTGGATTGATGAGCACAATGAGATGCAAATTAAACCAACTTGGGATTGTGTGATTTCGATCAATGTGAAAGATATGATTTTAACCATTCAGCACTCAAGTAATGTTTTTAGTAATAAAGAATAAGAAATCTAAGGCGGCCTATCCTTAAATGGAGTAGCCGCTTTTTTTATATGTTCACAATCGAATTACCTAATTGTATTTGCCGCTCTAACGATGCTGTTTTGGTTGTTACGTAACACTCATTCACCATGCACTCTAATCAGCGCCTTTTCCACGTTCAACGTGCTTCTATCTAAATCAATATGGTTTCCACATCAATTCGAACACTTTACTCACACGCAACTCTGTATGCAACCCAAAGTGAATTGGGATAGCAAGGAGATGGCCTTCTGTTAAGTATTCGGTAATCATTCGAATGCTGTCCGAAGGAAGTATTTTTAAATCCTTTTCACTATTATTTTACTGTGAAAGTAAAATATGACACGTATACAGGTCCTTTTAATCCACCTCAAGGACCTATAACAATAACCTTTCAAGTAACAACAAAAGGAGTTTCGGTAGTAGAAATTCAAAAGTGAGTTCTGATACAGCATTGTAAATAGTTTAACTAACGGGTGCTTGTGCGGCCGAGCCTAGGTTGTATCATATAGCGGGTGGGATTTCCGTCGAGAAAGAACTAGCCATTCACTCGTAGCGAGTCTAGGAGGGCTAATGGTAACAGTAGCCTTTAAGCGTAGACAGTTAGGTAGAGGGTCGAAAGCAAATGGTTGAAGGGATTGAGCTCCATAATGTTAGTAAATCGAGAGGGCTTTTGCCTTACCTGCGGCAGAAAGCTACATTTTATCCTTCATTAAAGGTAAGAAGGATAAAACCGTGCTGGAGTCAGAGACCTTGGCACGTTTCACTTTGATATTTTGCCTTTTTGAAGACTAAATTCGTGCGATTTTTGTCTTTTTCATGTTAAATTAAACAAAGACTTTGTCGAAAATCATAAAGAAGGAGTGGATAACAACTTGTGAAGAAAATACTGAAATTATTGCTGTTATCCCTCTTTGCATTTGTCGCCTATCAATCTTTCTTATTCATAAAGGGAAATCCTGGATCATTGGACCAGGTTAAATACGAATTAAATGTAGAGACTCTACCAACTGAACTGCACCCCATTGTAGCTGAGAAAGTGGGGGTTTTAAAAGAAAAAACAGCAGAAAAAGAGATTAAAATCCTGATCACAGATGATTACCGTTCGTTTGAGGAGCAAGATGAAATTTATGATAAGGGCAGAAGAACTCCCGGAAAAGTAGTTACTCATTCGGAGGGAGGCGAATCCTATCACAACTTTGGCCTTGCAGTCGATTTTGCTCTTCAGCTTGAGAATGGTAATGTGATCTGGGATATTGAATATGATGGGAACGGAAATGGTCAATCAGACTGGTTTGAGGCTGCAGAAATTGCAAAGGAGCTGGGCTTTCAATGGGGAGGAGACTGGCGCGAATTTAAAGATTATCCTCATCTTCAGATGGATTTTGGCTTAACCATTAACAATCTGCAAGAAGGAAAACGTCCCCAAATACCCAGCTAATAACAGAGGGCACTGAAAAACGTTCGGTTTTTAAAGAATCTTAATAGCCATACCAAATATAGACGACTTTAAAATTCAAAAATGTGAATTTTGAGTCGTCTATTTTTGGTCAAAAGTCTATATAGACCATTCACTAAGAAACGGTTGTTTTATGATAAAAACGTGATTGAAAAACAGTATGGTGAAGGAGAATTGGATACAATCATGGGAAGGTTTTGGGATTATAAACACAGCTATGGATTATCACATGAAATAAACTCAGCTTTACTAGAGGCTAAAGTTATGTCTTAATAACATATTCCCCATTTCATGAATATTTCCATTGACCACATGCCTCCTTCTTCAATCGACAAGTAAACTCACTTCACAAGAAGCTACAATTGGTTTATAACAGGAAGTATAAAGAAATATCGAGAAGTGGTACATATCTAATTAATCGTGAATAAACGGCGCTGTTACACGTTCAGCTCTGCAATACGCAGCATCTGTTGCAGCAACTTTCTTGACTACTGAAGCAGTAGTTGCGGATATTCCTGAACCAGCTGGTATGGCTGGCGGAATGCCTGATATGGGCGGCATGATGTAATAACTTCTTACCACCCTTGATATGTAAGGGTTTGTGAGAAGGTTATTCATGAAATACTAACTTTTTGCTAACTTTCGGTAATCGAAATAAATTAATAATGAGTTTTTATAAAAGACCTTTCGTTCCTTCATTGGTTTGGGGTTTTTTTCGTTTTTACTGCATGGAGCCTTTTAGTACAACCAAATATGCTAGAAAAATCATAAAATATACTAGTTGTAATAATAAAGGAGGTTTATTTGATTATGAACTCATATATTTGGGTGGATAATCAACCCATAAAAACAAGCTATCTTATGCAAAATGGACACGTAATGATTCCTGTCTTATTTTTTAAGCATACAGGCGCATCGGTAGATTGGAATACCAAGTATCAATCTGTGGATATAGAAAGACATAACATCGTGTCCTTTCCGTCAGAAAAGAATTACATGGATTATTATATTAGGAAATCGCGCAAGTGGAAACGCGACAAGATTGCTGCAACTATCACTTCCCTCGGATCAGGAACTTATATTCCATTAGTAACTACAGCTCAGAAAATGGGCATGAAAGTAACGTATGATGTAAGTAAGAACAGAATGTTTATTCAAACTAATACACCGGCTGATGAAAAGCCTGTGGTTTATCATTCTGGTAATACAACTGAAAAGAAGATAGCACTAACATTTGATGATGGCCCGGATAACATATATACTGCGAAAATATTAGACATTCTCAGCGAAAAGGGAGTGCAGGCAACTTTCTTTGTTTTAGGCCAACAGGTTAAATATTTTCCGGATTTTGCAAAGCGCATAGTGAGTGACGGACACACAATTGCAAATCATACATGGAATCATCCTGAACTTTCCAAATTAACTACTGCAGACGTCATTCAACAAGTGAAATCTACTACCAAAGAAATTGAGACAGTAACAGGGGTGAAAACAGATTTATTTAGACCTCCCTATGGCGACTATACAGCAGCAGATCTTAGAGTTTTACAAGAGCGTGGTTACAAGTCAGTTCTGTGGTCAGTGGATACTAAAGATTTTAGTGGTAACTCAGCTAAAGATATTTTAGCAATTGTGCACAGAGATAAATCACCAGGTGGAATCGTGTTACAGCATAATTTTCAACCATTAGACCGTAGATTAGATGGTACTGTAGAGGCACTGCCTCAAATTATTGACCAGTTACGTAAAGAAGGATATGAATTTGTAACAGTGGACAATCTTATTAAGTGTTAACTAATAGTGTTCCTCTTCTTGTTTTTAAGAAGAGTTTTTTTATATCTTAACAAAATGATTTATATGGTAACGAGTGTGTTAGTTTTGAAAAGAACATTGCGCTGGTTCAAGGCGAGCTGTCTCTCTTATCGGAAGAAACCAAGGCTTTTAAAATTTGCATATCAAGACTTTTTAGCAAACAGAAAGGTTAAGAAAACAACGCAGACGAATATTGGAAACTATGAGAAGACGTTAGGGCTGTTTATAGACCATTGCTTGAAATTGGTGTCTTTTAACATTGAAGAGGTAACACAAAGTCATGTACGCAGTTACCTAGTTGATTGTCAGGAGAGAGGGAATAAGCCAGGTACAATTAATACAAAAATCATGAGAATCTGAGCGTTCTACAATTATCTTATCGAAGAAAAAATAGTAAGTGAAAACATGGCTCTTAAAGTGAAGTTACAAAAAGAAGATGTGAAGATTGATGTGTTTACGGATGAACAGATTTATCAAATGTTAGCTTACTATCGGAGTTTAAGACGTAAGGAGAAAAGTTACTTCAGTTGCCGTGGTTACTTGTTAATAATGCTCTTACTTGGCACGGGAGTCAGGCGGAAAGAGGCAATAAATCTCAAATGGTCAGATATTGATATGCCAAATGTAACAATGAGTATTCATGGTAAAAACCGTCAATATGAAACAGTCTTTATGACTGAAAAACTTGTTAAGGAACTTTCTGTGTATAAGGTGTTCAGTAAGAATTTCTTTGGTGTGGAGAATGATTATGTATTCTTAAATCGTGATAACACTCCCATTACAGACAACTCCATTATGTTGGTGTTTAAGAACTTACAGAACCACATGGATTTTAAGGATGTGAGAGTGAGTCCACATACTTTTAGACATACGTTTTGTCATCGACTTGCAATGAGCGGTATGTCTGCATTTGCAATACAGAAGATGATGCGCCATAAGAATATCAACGTGACCATGCGCTACGTAGCAATGTGGGGGAATGAATTGAAAGAGCAAAATGATAAGCATAATCCGTTAAACAATTTGGATATATGAACTAGAGGGCGGCGAAAAGCTGTACTTTTTGTTTATAGGAATTAGAAGTTGAAGAAGTAGCGAAGGACTTGGGAGAGTACCTATAAGTGTCGTTGATACAAATAATAAAGTTCTATTCGATTGGCGTTTAATTGGTAAAGTTTTTTGGTTGAAATAGAAACAGTGAGTTAAAGCAAAGTAGACATTGATACAGATTCTTCTATGAAGATATATGAGTGATAGGAGAATGTTTGGATAAGCTTCTGCTGTTGTAGCAATTCATTAGAGCCAAGTTATGCAGCCCGTTGAATGAAATGAAATTATAAATCAATGTCACAACTTGAATAAATGGATTGTAGGATAAGGAGACAGTTATGATATGGTTGAAATAAATCGTTGGATGTAGGTTAAATGAAAAGAATATGACAATTCTTGAGCTTATTCAGAAGGGCTATACTTTAAGAGAGATAACTGGAAAGATGGGTATCGATAACTCTAACATTTCAAAACGGTTAAACACCATATGTATGAATACTGTTAAAGAATATGAATTAAAAATACGTAAGGAAGAATCTAAAAGGTATAAAGCATACTTTAAGAATTGTACAAAGTGTAATGAATTTTTACCTGAGTCAGCAAAGTTTTTTTATATGATAAAAGTAATCAATGTTATAAAAGTTCGTGTAAGAAATGTAGAAAAGGATGAGCTTATGGCTCATCCTTTTTTGTTTCGTAAATTTTATTAAAATAAATAGAACAAAAAGTACCGCAAAGTATTGTTCTTACCATCTTAAAGGATGAAGGCTATTTTTGATGGTGGTGATGCAAATATGGGTTCATTTAGCTCCTCTGCTTTCCAACATCAACCTACATTTGAGTTTCTTCACGACACCTTTATTACCCAGTTTAAAGATAGAACCTTATTAAAGAGAGAACAAGAGAGGAGTAATTAAAATTAATGAAAAGATTTTTGTAAAGGTACAGAATAGGCTAATCACTGAAAATGGAGGATCACATATCTCTATAGATGGTTTATATCTATATGTACTTATTAATTCGCAACTGAATATCGAGAAAGCGTTTGCTACTAACAGAGATGTTTTGATTCAACAGCTACAAGGGATATATGGGGCTAAGCGAAGTACTATTGTTACAAAACTGAATGGTGCATTGGTAGAAATATTGGAAAAGACACCAAAATAAACTAACGGGAGAAATCAAAAGGGTAAAATTACCCTTAAATACAAGGTCGCTTTTTTCGTTTGACGAATTAAAGAGGTATTCGTCTAAAGAAGAACGAATTAAGAATAATGTTCTGTTCATCTCCAATTAACAAGTGGGGTAGTTGACAATTAAGACTTAATTTTACTTTTGTAATGGAGGAATATTATAATGAGACAATTAAAAGGGAAAATCGCTATTGTTACGGGGGTAAGCCGCCTGAAAGGGATTGGAGCGGCTATTTGTAAGGAGTTAGCTGAAACGGGTCATCATATATTTTTTACCTATTGGACGGAATATGATAAAGAAATGCCTTGGAGCATTGATTTAGATGAGCCAATGAAATTAAAGGAAGAATTAATTAAAAAAGGTGTAGAGGTATCATGCATGGAGTTGGATTTAACTCAATATGATGCTCCTGAACAACTGATAAATAGAGTTTCTGAACAACTTGGTTCTCCTGATATCTTGATAAATAACGCAGCATATTCAACTAACAATGATTTTACTAATTTAACAGCTGAGGAATTAGATAAACATTACATGGTAAATATTCGTGCAACGACGCTATTAAGTAGTAAATTTGCTCAAAACTTTGATAAAAAGTCCGGTGGGAGGATAGTCAATATTACTTCAGGCCAATTTCAAGGACCAATGCCTGGTGAATTAGCCTATGCAACAACAAAGGGAGCAGTCGATGCTTTAACTATCACATTGTCGGCTGAAGTAGCTTCTTTAGGAATAACGGTAAATGCAATAAATCCAGGTCCAACAGATACAGGGTGGATGACAGAGGAAATAAAAAATGAATTAACACCGATGTTTCCTTTCGGGAGAGTAGGAGAACCGAAGGATGTCGCAAAAATGATTAAATTTCTAGTGAGTGAAGAAGCGGATTGGATTACAGGCCAGATTATTCATTCAGAAGGCGGATTTAAAAGATAAATTAAACTAAAAAAGGCTCTGGTTTTAGAAACTTATCGCTCTAATTGATTTCAATATATCAAATTGCTAGGGATATGTATGGTGGCAGTAGATTATCACAAAAGACGTTTACAGGATTGGAATTAATATATATAGTGCCGTTTTTGAGATTCTTTTTCAAAAGCTGAATGCGGTGTTTTTCTATGTGTTGATTATAGACGTGATTAGTTGTGTCTGCCATTGAATGTTAGAACTTTTGTACCGTAGAAGCCCTTAATCCCCGCATATATTTATCGGCGCTTGTTCGACCGGCAGTGTAACTCTATCCAAGTCAATATGCATAGACCTAAACACTTGAAAAGCGTAAAATAAAAAAACACTTTCTAAGCAGTAACTTAGAGAGTGAGCGATACAATGGGAGAACCCGAGTTGAAAGGTCATTTTTAGTGTTCGCCAGATAGCCATTTTAGAGAAATATTATATTTCATCAATCATGCCTTTACTGACTGTTTTTCGCTATTACTACTTAACTTCAGTCGTTTTTTCTTTCTCTTCTAAATCTGTCGGCTTAACGGGCATCTCAGCCAGATTAACAAACACGAACATTACTACAAATGCAATTCCTAAATATTTCAACCGTTTTTTACGTAACGCCTTGTCCTTTTTCACTACGGCAATTATGGTGTGTACGATAAAGTAAAAAACTGTAAACACCGATAATGAAGTGATAAGTGAAAGTATACTACCCAAATTGTCGCCTCCTACTATTAGATATTAATTATATGCTACGATAAAGTCTTTTAATTAGCTATAAGAAATGTAGAATAAAATAGCCACCCGCTTAATTAGGCAAATGCCACTCCCTCATAACTCAAGAAATTTGTATAGCTCGGATTCACTCTGATAAGTACAGACTTATAGAGAAAAGGGGAGTATAGAGATTACCAGGTGCTCTTTATCGTGTTATTTTATTGTAAGTTAGGAGTGGCGTTTGATAAAAACTTATCTAATTTAAGTATAACCATTTAATAGTTAGGCGATTTCTTTTGAAAATTAATTTTCTACTTTTATTTTTTACTCGCCTGATATAAGCGTTCTAAACATTTTCGTGTCCCTAAGGTACTTAATTTCCTCTATTTCATCGGGACGAAGAATCGCAATACCTGTAATTTCTGCATCAACTTTTGCTTTTTAGGTTTTTTCATACTCAATATAAATAATTTGAATAATCGTATAAATGGTAAAGTCAAGTTCAACTAAAAATAAGAGGGTAGAATTGTTGAGGAATGGAATTATGCTTTAGGCATTACTCAGAATATCAATTTTGATTAAATGGAATTTATAGGTAGGGAGTGAACATTTATGAACAAAACAGCTGTTTTATTATATCCACAATTCAGCGAGTATGAGCTAAGTGTAGCATTATCCATTTTAATGCAAGGGGGGAAATCAAGTATAACAGTCGGCTTAAACAATCAACCGATTAAAGGTGAGTCAGGGTTATCTTGTATAGCTGACGCGACTGTTGATGAAATTAACTTTGAAGAAATAGATAGCCTCTTATTACCAGGGTGCATGGATATTATGTCGCTAATTGACGAAGATAGATTAACGGCTTTTATTCAACGCGTAACTACCAAAGAAACCGTGATTGCAAGCATTTCCAGTTCTCCATATTTATTAGCAAAAGCAGGGGTTTTAGGAGATACAAAATTTACTGTCGGGATGACGAAAGAAAATATGGAAAAGTCGGGTGTATTTGAAAAAAAGAAATTTTCAGAAGAGATAGTAGTTCAAGATGGAAATATAATCACACCAAGAGGTAGAGGATTTATTAGATTTGGAATTTGTTTTGGGAAAGCGTTAAACCTTGAATTTGACGAAAGATGGTATCAAGAATAATTTAGTAAACTATCGGATTGAGGGAAATGAAAGGCGACCATCTCTATAAAAGAGTGGTCGCCATTTTTGCGCTTATTTCTTACAAGATAAGAAAGTATAAGTTTTCAAACGTGGAACAGTGTCTAGCTCCAGCCCCCACTCACTCGAATCATAAGCAGTCCGGACAGTTCACCGGTCCGTTGCCATTTGGAGGGATTGAATTATCCTGTTTTCCGAATGTCGATTATATATTACAGTGTTACATGCTTCGGCTTCTTCCAAAACAGTGCAATAATCGTACCGATTGCTAATACGATTGCGGCGAAATAGTATGGGTAGTTTAAGTCGATGTCGAACAACACACCACCGATGATTGGGCCAAAAATGTTACCAATACTTGTGAAGGTTGAGTTCATGCCGCCGATAAAACCTTGTTCATTGCCCGCAATTTTAGATAAATACGATGTAATGGCTGGTCGAATCAAATCAAATCCAACAAAAAGGAAGAATGTTGTCAGTAAAATTGCAAAGTATGAGCTCACGAAGGTCATCAATAATACGAGAATAGCTGATAGGGCTAAGCTATAGCGAATAAGATTGATTTCTCCTATGCTTTTGGATAGCCGGTCGAAAAGCAAAATTTGTGCAAGAGCACCGACAATTCCGCTGCCTGTTATGACGATGGCGATATCTTTTGGCGTGAAGCCGAATTTATGATCGACGAATAAGCTAAAGAATGATTCAAACGCTGCGAGTCCAAATGACAACACGAAAATTAATATAAACGCAATGGCATACATCGGTATGAAAAGACGACGAAACCCTGTTTTTTGTCCTGGGGTAGGCGCATCTTCAGTCTTGCGTTCAGGTTCTGTTAATAGAATTAGTGAAAGAATCGCAGCAAGCGCTCCGAGTACACCCGCTGAATAAAAGGGTACTCGTGTGCCAATTTCAGCTAAAAATCCACCGATCCCAGGTCCGATAATAAAGCCTGTGCTTATAGCGGCTGACATATAGCCAATTGCCTTTGGTCTTGTGGCATTCGTTGTAATATCAGCGATAAATGCTGTTACAGCAGGCATAATGAATGCGGCACTGACCCCGCCGAGCATGCGTGAGATAAATAAAACTTCAACTGATTTACCAAATCCGAACAAAAACTCTGAGAAACCGAATACAAATAGGCCGACCACAATCATAATTTTACGACCGTATTTGTCAGCCCATCGCCCGGCAAATGGTGAGACGATAAGTTGTGTAATTGCAAATGCCGCCATCATATACCCAACGACCGTACCGTTAATGCTAAGCTCATTCATAATTGTAGGTAGGACGGGAATAACAAGCCCGATACCAAGAAAGGCGATAAATAAATTCAGTAATAAGATGGCTAATGTGACTTTTTGATTTTTCATAAACAAAACTCCTCTAAAATAAGTTGCTTGTTCTTTTTTAGTGAGGTTGATACTCGCTTTCTCAAATTCACAAAGAACAATTGATACAATAAATGATAAGTTCATAACTCCGCATTGCTACATCATTTTCAGTATGTCCTGGTTTATTAATATAAGTATCATGTGACACCTTAAAACATGAGAGAAAATATTTTCTGGCAAGGATAAGAAACAATGTATGCATATTTTCTCGAATTGATAGCTGCTAAATATAGTATGTAAACTTGCGTAGGCGCCTTACCGGCATTACTTAAGCACTGAAGCTGTATGTAATGGAATCATTTAACTATATAGATATATGATACGTCATTAAGGAGGAATTTACTATATTTCAATTAGAAAAGAATAGCCATTGATTCGATTTAACGGTTGGCTGTTCTTACATTAATAGATCTTTTTTTCATCCGGTAGCCATACCGGAATGCTTACAAAACTTAATTCCTGTAAATATCCTACTTTAAATTTGGCTAATGAAGAACATAATAAACACTTATGAACTCAACGTTTGTACGATACTTCATAATGCTGTATGATACAATTTAGTACGTCCAAATGACAAGAAGCATTTAGGGCTCTCTTGAAGATGGACGAGAATTAATTAAAAACGGAGAAGGGGGCGTTGAGCCCTCTTTTTGCTGTTAAGGAAGGAAGTGACGGTATGAGGGGTATGTATATCCACATTCCGTTTTGTCATCAAATTTGTCATTACTGTGATTTCAATAAAGTATTTTTCAAAAATCAACCTGTCGATGAATATATCGAATCAATGGGACAGGAACTGGCTATCATGCGGCAGGAAGGTATTTCATTCAAAGAGGTTGAAACGGTTTTCTTAGGAGGCGGTACACCAACTTCGCTGTCTGAAAAACAACTTGAACGGCTACTTGAGATTATCCATGAATACGTGGATGTCAGTTCTTTGAAAGAGTTTTCGACGGAAGCAAATCCGGACGAGCTGACTTATGGCAAATTGACCGTCCTGAAAAATGGCGGCGTGAACAGATTAAGTATCGGTGTTCAGTCATTCGATGCGGATTTATTATCAAAAATAGGCAGAACGCACAGTCCTGATGACGCTGCACGTGTCGTTGGTGAAGCTAGAAGGGCAGGATTCGACAACATCAGCATCGATCTAATTTACGGGCTGCCGGGACAAACAATCGCGCAATGGCAAGATACACTGGATAAAGCGCTTGCCCTCGATCTTCCCCATTACTCTGGGTACTCGCTTATTGTTGAGCCGAAAACAGTCTTTTATAATTTAATGAATAAAGGCAAATTGCCGCTCCCAGGAGAAGACATTGAAACAGAAATGTTTACAATGTTAATTGAGCAGATGGAAAGTAAAGGACGGAAGCGTTACGAAATTAGTAATTTTGCAACTCCTGGTCATGAATCAATCCATAATCTCATCTATTGGGAAAATGCAACATACGCTGGTGTCGGTGCAGGTGCACATGGATATGTTAATGGCACCCGGTATTCGAATATTGGGCCGATTGCGAAATATATGGAGAAGACGGCGGTTGGCGAAAGACCAGTCCAGCAGACGCATATAGTTACTGAAATCGAAGCGATGGAAGAAGAAATGTTTCTTGGACTTCGTAAATCAAATGGCGTATCTATCTCTCTGTTCCAAGAAAAGTTTGGAAAGTCGCTTGAAGATGTCTACGGGGAAACATTGCAATCGCTTATTAAAGAAGGACTTGTCGAGCGATTGGATGATGCTGTCAAATTGACGCACCGTGGTGTTTATCGAGGAAACGATGTATTCCAGCAATTTCTTAAATAATCCAGAGTCAATTCGTTGACACTTCGATCTGTATTTGTTAAATTATCAGTAGTATTAGCACTCAGCATTACAGAGTGCTAACAGGAGTGATGACTATGTTGACGAACAGACAATTGCTTATATTGCAACTGACGGTTGACGATTTCATCGAATCCGCACAACCTGTCGGATCGAGGCAGCTATCTAAAAAGCCGGAAGCTCCATTTAGTCCTGCGACAATACGGAACGAAATGGCTGACCTTGAGGAAATGGGGTATCTTGAAAAGACCCACACTTCGTCCGGCAGAGTACCATCTGAAAAAGGGTACAGATTTTATGTAGATAATCTATTAAGTACAGAAAAGTTGAACACGGCAGACAGTATTCATCTGCGTTCGGTTTTTCGGGAAAAAATTGTGGAGACTGAAGAATTAATACGAAAGTCAGCGACAATTTTGTCTGATTTGACGAATTACACTTCTATTCTTCTTGGTCCCGATACATCGATGCATGCGGTGAAACGTTTTTCGATTGTCCCATTAGATCAAAAGACGGCTGTCGCAATCATTGTCACAGACACTGGACGTGTTGAGAACAGACTATTCAATGTACCAGAAGGTTTCAACGCATCGGATATTGAAAAAATGGTGAACATCCTAAACGAGCGACTTATCGGTACTCCGCTTGTTCAACTTCAAAAAGTACTTGTGGAACAAACGAAAACGGTGTTAGAACGTCATTTTCATCATGCCAGCGATTTGTTCGCTTCATTCCAACGGGCGATAGCAATTGAACCGGAAGAACGGCTGTTTTTTGGTGGTAAAATGAATATGATGAAACAACCCGAATTCAATGATATCCACAAGATTAAAACATTGTTTGAATTGATGGACAAGGGCGCACCGGCAATGACATTTTTTCAAGAAGGTATGACAGGAATTCATGTGCGCATCGGTTCTGAAAATAATCACAATGCGATGGAAGATTGCAGTGTGATTACAGCTACATATTCAGCCGGCGACAATATGACGGGTTCCATCGCTATCATCGGACCCAAAAGAATGGACTATGCAAGAGTCATTACGATGCTTGATTTGATGAGCAGTGATTTGTCCAGAGAATTGGCAAGGCTGACAATCGGCGGAGGAACAGCAGGGAGGAACGACAAATGACAACTGTAAACGATGAATTTAAAGAGAATGATGAAGTAATACTGGAAACTCCCGATAATTCAAATGAAGCAATCGAATCCGATGAAAATACGGAAGAGATTGAAATCGTTGAAAACGAGAATGACCGTATTGTAAAAGAACTTACTGACAAGCTTAAAGAAGAAGAGAACAAGCGGCTTAGGCTTCTAGCAGATTATGAAAACTTCAAAAGAAGAGCCTCGCTTGATAAAGAAGCATTGCAGAAGTATCGTGCACAGAGTGTAGTGACGAATCTGATGCCAGTACTTGATAACTTTGCACGAGCACTTACGATTGAAGCGAAAACAGAAGAGGCACAAACGATGATCACGGGATTAGATATGGTATACCGTACATTCGTTCAAGCTCTTGAAGAAGAAGGTCTTGTTGAAATCCAAGCGCTGGATCAGGAGTTCGATCCGAATTTCCATCAGGCAATCATGACAGGTTCTGATGCAGATAAACCAACAGGCATCGTACTTGAACAAATGCAAGCAGGTTATATGTTGAAAGATCGTGTCCTTAGACCAGCAATGGTTAAAGTAAACGAATAAAAAAATGTAGCATTATATATTGGAGGAATTAGATTATGAGTAAAATTATCGGTATAGACTTAGGGACAACAAACTCAGTAGTAGCAGTTTACGAAGGCGGAGAGCCGAAAGTTATTCCAAATCCAGAAGGTAACCGTACAACACCATCTGTCGTAGCATTCAAAAACGGTGAACGTCAAGTCGGTGAAGTAGCAAAACGCCAATCAATCACGAACCCAAACACAATCATGTCTGTTAAACGTCATATGGGATCAGACTTTAAAGTGAAAGCTGAAGACAATGAATATACACCTCAAGAAGTTTCTGCAATGATTCTTCAGTATTTGAAGGGTTATGCAGAAGAGTATCTTGGAGAAAAAGTAACGAAAGCAGTTATTACAGTTCCTGCTTACTTCAGCGATGCACAACGCCAAGCAACACAAGATGCTGGTAGAATTGCAGGCCTTGAAGTGGAACGTATCATTAACGAGCCGACTGCAGCTGCACTTGCATATGGCCTTGACAAAACAGATGAAGACGAAACTATTCTTGTTTATGACCTTGGTGGCGGTACGTTCGACGTATCAATCCTTGAACTTGGTGACGGTGTATTCCAAGTTAAATCAACTGCTGGTGATAACAAACTTGGTGGAGATGATTTTGACGATGTTATCATCGACTTCCTTGTTCAGGAATTCAAGAAAGATAACGGAATTGACTTGTCGAAAGACAAAATGGCTATGCAACGTTTGAAAGATGCTGCTGAAAAAGCGAAAAAAGACCTTTCAGGCGTAACATCTTCACAAGTTTCATTGCCGTTCATTACAGCTGGAGATGCAGGTCCACTTCACTTGGAAGTCTCGCTTTCTCGTGCGAAATTCGATGAATTGACTGCTCACCTTGTTGAACGTTCAATGGTACCAACTCGCCAGGCTATGAAAGATGCTGGCCTTACTGCATCTGAGATTGACAAAGTAATTCTTGTTGGTGGATCGACTCGTATTCCAGCAGTTCAAGAAGCAATCAAGAAAGAAACAGGTAAAGAACCATATAAAGGCGTTAACCCGGATGAAGTAGTTGCACTTGGTGCGGCTGTTCAAGGATCAATCTTAAGCGGAGACGTTACAGACGTTGTACTTCTAGACGTAACACCTCTTTCACTTGGTATTGAAACAATGGGTAACGTATTCACTAAACTAATCGAACGTAACACTACAATCCCGACTAGTAAGTCACAAGTATTCTCAACAGCTGCAGATAGCCAGCCAGCGGTTGACATTCATGTATTGCAAGGTGAGCGTCCAATGTCTGCGGACAACAAAACGCTTGGTCGTTTCCAATTGACGGACATTCCGCCAGCACCACGTGGCGTACCACAAATCGAAGTAACATTCGATATTGACAAAAATGGTATTGTTACAGTTAAAGCGAAAGATCTTGGAACACAGAAAGAACATAATATTACAATTCAAGCAAGCTCAGGTCTAACTGACGAAGAAATCGAACGCATGGTGAAAGATGCAGAAGCAAATGCTGAAGCAGACCAAAAGCGTAAAGAAGAAGCAGACTTGAAAAACGAAGCAGACCAACTTGTATTCATGGCTGAAAAGACATTGAAGGATCTTGAAGGTAAAGTTTCAGAAGAAGAAGTGAAAAGTGTCGAAGAAGCAAAAGAAGAGTTGAAGACTGCACTTGAAGCTACTGATTTTGACGAAATTCGTACTAAAAAAGAAAAATTGGATGAAATTGTCCAAAAAATGACTATGAAATTGTATGAACAAGCTGCAGCTGAATCTGCTGAAGGCGCTGAAAATGCTGGCGAACCTAAAGACGACGATATCGTCGACGCAGATTTTGAAGAAGTAATCGACGAGAAAAAATAAATAAGAATGATCATTGACGGAAAAGTCAAAGTCCGATATTCCGGCTTTGGCTTTTCCGATTTTTATTGCGCGAACTAGACTTCAGCGCCTTGCCACTTGGCCTGTGCGAAGTGTGTCATGCAGTCGAGAGGGTTTGAACTTTATCCCTCGACATTCCCACAGGAGGTCACGATTTTAGACTGCCTTCCGTTAAATTCAGACTAGTAGATAAAGGCGAAAAATGCCTTTATCTACTAGTTTTTCGGAAGGGTTTGAAGTCTATTTCTTATACTTGTCGGGGCTGACCAGGCGCTTACGCTTTTCAGTTTTTAATGATACAATAGACGATATCCAAAGTATTTCGGGAGAGTGAAGTAATGAGTAAAAGAGATTATTATGACGTGCTTGGTATTACAAAATCGGCATCAAAAGACGAGATTAGGAAAGCGTATCGTTCGCTTTCGAAAAAATATCATCCAGACTTGAACAAAGCGGAAGATGCAGTTGATAAATTCAAAGAAGTGACGGAAGCATATGAAGTACTGAGCGACGATTCGAAAAAAGCTAATTACGACCAATTCGGACATACTGATCCGAACCAAGGTTTTGGCGGTGGTGGCGGAGCTGATGGATTCGGTTTCGATGATATATTCAGTTCGTTTTTCGGTGGAAACACACGACGCCGTGACCCGAATGCCCCGAGAAAAGGGGACGACTTACAGTATTCGATGAACATCGACTTCATGGAAGCTGTTTTCGGGAAGGAAACGGAAGTTGAAATACCGAGAGAAGAAGACTGTGATACTTGTGATGGTTCAGGCGCTAAAAAAGGTACTTCACCTAAGACATGTACACACTGTGGTGGTTCGGGACAAATCAGTGTTACTCAAAACACGCCGCTTGGCCAAATGGTCAACCGTCGAGCGTGTCAGCACTGTAGAGGAACTGGTAAAATAATTCCTGAGAAATGTTCAACTTGTCACGGAGCAGGTAAAGTGACGAAAAGGAAGAAAATTAAAGTAACGATTCCTGAGGGAGTCGATGATGGGCAACAGCTTCGGGTATCTGGACAGGGAGAAGCTGGCCATAAAGGTGGACCTTCTGGCGATTTATATATCGTATTCCGCGTTAAGCAACATGAGAAGTTTATTCGTGAAGACGATGATATCTATTTGGAGCTCAATCTTTCCTTCCCGCAAGCATCACTGGGCGATGAAATTGAAGTGCCGACTGTCCAAGGTAATGTGAATTTGAAAATCCCGGCAGGCACGCAAACGGGAACACGATTCCGCTTAAAAGGCAAGGGTGTTAAAAACGTCCATGGTCGGGGAATTGGAGATCAACACGTTATTGTCAAAGTGATGACGCCTAAGAAAATGACAGAAAAACAGAAAGAACTGATGCGTGAATTTGCTGCGATTAGCGGAGATTCACTTGACGAGTATTCAAGTTCACTGTTCGATAAAATCAAACGTTCAATTAAAGGTGACTGAAAGGAATGAATTCATTTGAAGTGGTCGGAAATTTCTATTCATACGACGCATGAAGCAACGGAAGCGGTAGCGAATATTTTACACGAAGCAGGTGCAAGTGGAGTCGTTATCGAAGATTCAGCAGATCCAAGTCGAATTCACGAAGACCAGTTCGGTGAAATTTGGGCACTTGACAAGAACGACTTTCCAGTGGATGGTGTTATCTTAAAAGCATATTTACCTGTCAATAGTTTCATTATTGAAACGGTGAAAGATATTGAACAATCAATCAGTAGCTTGTCAGAGTTCGGAATAGATGCAGGTGAGAATACTATTCAGACAAATGAAGTTGATGAAGAAGATTGGGCAACTGCTTGGAAAAAATACTATCATCCCGTCAAAATTTCTGGCCGCTTTACAATTGTACCGACATGGGAAGAATATGAACCTGTCGAATCAGATGAATTGATCATTGAGCTTGATCCTGGCATGGCATTTGGAACGGGTACGCACCCTACAACTGTTATGTGTTTACAAGCGCTTGAAAAATATGTGAAACCGGGAGACACGGTTGTTGACGTGGGGACAGGTTCAGGTGTGTTATCTATCGGGGCGGCACTTCTAGGTGCTTCCCGTGTTCACGCACTTGATTTGGATCATGTTGCAGTTGTTGCCGCAAAAGAAAACATTGAACTGAATCATGTTGAAGAAACGGTGGAAGTGAAGCACGGTAATCTTTTAGATTCTGTAAAAGAGCCGGCAGAAATTATCATCGCGAATATCCTTGCAGAAGTAATCATTTCCTTCTCACAAGATGCATATTCAATATTACCGGAAAATGGTTTGTTTATTGTTTCGGGAATCATTGGACAGAAACGTGATCTAGTTAAAGACGACCTGATTAGCAAAGGATTTGAGATTGTAGAATCTGTACTTATGGAAGACTGGGTTGCTATCATCGCTAAAAAAAGGAGCGTGTAACGATTTGCAACGCTATTTTTTGCAATCACCTTTTGATGAAGAAGGCAACGCAACCATTACCGGAGATGACAGCAAACATATCGTACGTGTTATGCGTATGACTATCGATGATGACATCATTGCTGTTACAAACGGGGAAGCTTTCGTTTCCACGATTAAGGAAATTTTGCCAGACGGTGTCCTAATACAGCGCAAAGAAGCAGCTCTTCAGGCAAACGAAATGCCTGTCAAAGTAACGATTGCCTGTGGTCTACCTAAAGGTGACAAACTCGATTTAATTGTACAAAAAGGAACGGAACTCGGGATGGTAGGGGTTTTTCCATTTCAAGCAGAAAGATCTATTGTTAAATGGGATGATAAAAAAGGTGACAAAAAAGTTGAACGACTTCGCAAAATTGCTAAAGAGGCTGCGGAGCAATGTCATCGTACAGTTATCCCGGAAGTGCGGAATCCATTCTCGGTTAAGCAGTTAATCGCTGAATCAGAAAACTTTGATGTCCTCCTATTCGCTGATGAAGAAGACGCAAAAAGTGGGGTTCCACATAAGATTTCAGACCGTTTGAAAAATGTGCATCATGACCAAACGGTGCTTGTTGTATTTGGACCTGAGGGTGGATTGTCTAGGACAGAAGCCGAAACACTACGTTCAGCAGGATTTTTACCGATAGCATTAGGTCCGCGAATACTGCGGACGGAAACAGCACCACTGTATTTATTGTCCGCAATGTCATACGAATTTGAATGAAAGAGGTGAGCAGCTGATGACTTCGGTCGCGTTTCATACGTTGGGCTGCAAAGTGAATCATTACGAAACCGAGGCAATCTGGCAACTTTTCAAAGAAGCCGGTTACGACCGCGGGGATTTCGAAAAGAACTCTGATGTTTATGTCATTAATACATGTACTGTAACGAATACCGGTGATAAGAAAAGTCGGCAAGTTATCCGTCGCGCTGTTCGGCGAAATCCGGACGCTGTCATTTGCGTAACAGGTTGTTATGCGCAAACTTCCCCTGCGGAAATCATGGCGATTTCCGGGGTAGATATCGTAGTTGGAACGCAGGATCGAACGAAATTACTAGGACTCATTGATGATTTCTGCAAAGAACGTCAGCCGATTAATGCAGTCCGCAATATCATGAAAAATAGAATCTATGAAGAACTAGACGTTCCTACATTTATGGATCGTACACGTGCATCCCTAAAAATTCAAGAAGGGTGCAATAACTTCTGTACGTTTTGCATCATTCCATGGGCACGCGGACTAATGCGTTCACGTGACCCGCAAGAAGTCATTCGTCAAGCGCAACAACTTGTTGATGCGGGCTACCTTGAAATTGTATTAACGGGTATACATACGGGCGGTTACGGTGAAGATTTGAAAGATTACAATCTTGCTCGTCTGCTCCGTGACCTTGAAACGCAAGTAAAGGGGCTGAAACGTTTACGTATCAGCTCAATCGAAGCGAGCCAACTGACGGATGAAGTGATTGAGGTTCTTCGTGATTCAACAACTATCGTCCGACATTTGCACATTCCCGTTCAGTCCGGCTCAGACACGGTTCTGAAGCGTATGCGAAGGAAGTACACAATGAAGTTTTTCGCTGAACGTTTGGCTAGACTTCGCGAAGCGCTACCGCAACTCGCGATTACTTCAGATGTTATCGTCGGTTTTCCAGGTGAGACGGAAGAAGAGTTCGTTGAAA
Organism: Sporosarcina sp. ANT_H38; assembly: GCF_008369195.1. GTDB lineage: Bacteria > Bacillota > Bacilli > Bacillales_A > Planococcaceae > Sporosarcina. The sequence continues at coordinate 790,729 of NZ_VOBC01000001.1, forward strand.
CATATAATTTTATTCGTGATCACCGATTCTCAGAATTGCATGTGTTCCCTTATTCAAAACGGACAGGTACGCCTGCCGCAAGAATGGAAGACCAGATTCCTGAAGATGTGAAAAACGAACGCGTTCACCGCCTGATTGAATTGAACAATCAGCTGGCCAAACAATATGCGTCTACTTTTGAAGACGAAGTGTTAGAAGTCATTCCAGAAGAGAAATATAAACTTGAACCGGATAGCGGTCTGTATGAGGGTTATTCAGATAACTATTTGAAAGTTGTTTTCCCAGCCGATGAGTCAATGGTTGGTAAAATAGTTCGTGTTAAAGTTGCTAAAGCAGGTTATCCATATAATGAAGGGCAGTTTGTCCGTGTTGTCGAGGAAGAACCGCAACTTGTTTAAGAATTATATAAAAGCTGTTTCTACTTGAGTTTGAGTAGAAACAGCTTTTTTCGTGCAGAAATGACTTGTTCTTGATATGATGTAAGAAGTACGGACAACTCGAGGGGGTATTCATTTGAATAAAGATCTTGCAACTTACATTGATCATACATTATTGAAGGCTGACGCAAAGAACAACGAAATCGTAGCATTGTGTGAAGAAGCACGGAAATATACGTTTGCATCAGTTTGCGTAAACCCAACATGGGTAAAAACAGCAGCAGCAGCACTAGAAGGATCACCTGTTAAAGTATGTACAGTAATTGGTTTCCCTCTAGGAGCTTCAACTCCTGAAGTAAAAGCGTTCGAAACTGGGGATGCAATTACAAACGGTGCAGATGAAATCGATATGGTTATCAATGTAGGCGCACTTCGTGGTGGTGATGATGAAATTGTGAAAAAAGATATTGAAGCGGTTGTTAATGCTGCAAAAGGAAAAGCAATTGTCAAAGTCATCATTGAAGCATCCCTTTTAAGCGATAAAGAAAAAAGGAAAGCATGTGAACTATCTGTCCTTGCAGGTGCTGATTTCGTGAAGACATCGACAGGCTTCTCAACTGGCGGTGCGACAGTAGAAGACGTGAAGTTAATGAGAGCTGTTGTTGGACCTGAAATGGGTGTTAAAGCTTCAGGCGGTGTCCGTAACTTAGAGGATATGAAGAAAATGATTGACGCAGGAGCTACAAGAATTGGTGCCAGTTCAGGTGTATTAATCATGCAGGGCTTGGAATCCAAATCTGATTATTAATTTAAAGTTTTATATTGACCTATAGTTAAATCCGCGGTATAATTTATGAGTACATGGCACTTGGTCATGTTCTAGAAGTGTGTTTGGAGGGAGGGACAAGAGATATGTCGAAAACTGTTGTTCGTAAAAACGAATCGCTTGAAGATGCTCTTCGCCGCTTCAAACGTACTGTATCCAAAAGTGGAACAATACAAGAGGTAAGAAAGCGTGAGTTTTATGATAAGCCAAGTGAAAAACGTAAAAAGAAATCTGAAGCTGCAAGGAAACGTAAATTCTGATTTCCTGTGGTGATGAGTTCGACTTTGTTTTGAATCTAAAATTTAGTAAACCGGAAAATCCTTTATGGGTTTTCCGGTTTATTTGTATTAGAGATAAATTGAACAAATGAATACCTATATAAACTGAGCGAAGGCGCATTACAAGTGGGGCCGAAGCTGCTTGGTTTAAGGCGGTAGGCATCCCAAAGCACCATAGAGGATTTAATGGAATATCTTTATTTCAACATTTATAAGATAAAACAAAATTTTTTAAGTTAAAGTGAAACTTCCGAGCAATTGAAACGTATATAGGGATATACTAGAAATTATAAAGAGAGGTGAAAAATACTATGCATAAAATGATAGGAAGGACACTCCTGTTCATTTTATTCGTTTCTGTGTTCGCATTTCCACTCTTAGAAACAGGAGCAGCAACTTCGACAGTCTACAAAGTTCCAGTCGAAGACGTTGTTGAAAAAGGATTATATGCCTTTTTACAGCGTTCATTCGAAGAAGCGGAAGATGCGGGAGCCGAGGCCATCATCCTGGAAATTAATACACCGGGTGGATTTACCGATGCGGCTGACCAAATCGCAAAGCTAATGGATGAGAGTTCTTTAAGAGTAATCGCTTACATTAATAATAAAGCAATCTCTGCTGGTGCTTTCATAGCGCTTTATGCTGATGAAATCTATATGTCACCTACTGCAACAATGGGAGCAGCACAAGTAATCGATTCTGCTGGAAATGCGGCGGATGTCAAAGCCCACAGTGTATGGGTTGCAGACATGATAACCGCTGCTGAGTCGCATAAACGAGAACCGAAATATGCTGCAGCAATGGCAGAACCTGAAAATAACCTACCTGAATATCGGGCAGGAGTTGGGAAGCTGCTAACGCTTAAAGCGGATGAAGCAAAAAAAGTCGGTTACAGTAATGGAACAGTTGGGTCTTTCGATGAATTGCTAAAAGAAACAGGACTTGAAAATGCGGAAATCATTTCAACAAAAGAAACATTTGCTGAGAGTATTGCACGTTTCGTCACACACCCGATCGTTGTACCAATCCTCTTATCAATCGCAGGATTAGGGTTTGTACTTGAATTATACTCACCGGGATTTGGTGTACCGGGATCAATGGCCGCTATATCGTTGGTTTTATTCTTTTACGGACATCTTGTTGCGGGGCTTGCGGGTTACGAAACGATTATCTTGTTCCTTATAGGGGCTGGTCTGATCGTAGCGGAAATCTTCCTGCCACATGGTATAGCAGGGGTAATTGGATCGCTCGCAATTATTGGAAGTATTATTATGGCGGGCGGCAATCCGATGTATATGGCGATTTCTGTCCTTATCGCGGTTGCTATCGCTGTTATAGGGATGGTGATTATTATGAAGTTTTTCGGTAAAAAATTGCACTTGCTTAACAAGGTTGTGCTAATGGATACAACTGATACGGAAAGTGGTTATGTTTCAAATGTGAACAGGTTTGAATTACTTGGACGCATTGCAAAAACAGCTACACCGCTTAGACCATCTGGAGCAATAGAGCTTGATGGCGAACGAATTGATGTCGTTTCTGAAGGAAGCTACATCGGCAAAGGAATAAGTGTTATTATTGTTAAGGTTGAAGGTTCCCGGACAGTAGTGAGGGAATCAAAAGAGAAAGGGGAGAATGAATAATGCCAGCATTAGCAGGTTCAGCAAGTTTAGTAGGTATTGTAGCAATCGTAGTTATCGCAATAATTGTCTTGGCCGTATTTTTCACACTCGTCCCTGTAGCGCTATGGATTTCCGCCATGGCAGCAGGAGTAAGAGTAAGTATCTTCACACTGATTGGTATGCGTCTCCGCCGGGTTATCCCGAGCCGGATTGTCAATCCGCTAATTAAAGCACATAAGGCTGGACTCGATGTAACAATTAACCAGCTTGAAAGCCATTACTTGGCTGGAGGGAACGTAGACCGTGTTGTTAACGCCCTAATCGCTGCACATCGTGCAAATATCGAGCTTACATTTGAACGTGCTGCGGCTATCGATCTTGCAGGTCGTGACGTTTTAGAAGCAGTTCAAATGTCCGTTAACCCTAAAGTTATTGAAACACCATTCATCGCCGGTGTGGCAATGAACGGGATTGAAGTAAAAGCAAAAGCGCGTATTACAGTACGTGCAAACATCGACAGACTTGTCGGTGGTGCTGGTGAAGAAACCATCGTTGCCCGTGTTGGTGAAGGTATCATCTCGACAATTGGTTCATCTATCGACCATGCAAAAGTATTGGAAAATCCAGATATGATTTCTCAAACTGTCTTAGCAAAAGGTCTTGACTCAGGTACTGCATTTGAAATTCTATCGATTGATATCGCAGACGTTGATATCGGTAAAAACATCGGTGCAGAACTTCAAACAGAACAAGCGATGGCTGATAAAAACATCGCACAGGCAAAAGCAGAAGAACGCCGCGCAATGGCTGTTGCAAATGAGCAAGAAATGAAAGCGAAAGTTGAAGAGATGCGTGCGAAAGTTGTCAGTGCTGAAGCGGAAGTTCCGCTTGCTATGGCAGAAGCGCTACGAAAAGGTAATATTGGTGTCATGGATTATGTGAATTACAAAAATATCCAAGCAGATACAGGAATGCGTGATTCAATCAGTAACTTTGGTGCAGATAAGGAATCTACAGAAATTAAGAAGAACTAATACTTTAAAAGCCATTTCCTGGAAAGGGGATGTACTGAATGGATGGACTCATCCTATTGATTATCTCCCTAGTCGTTGGCGTACTATTCAACGGTAAGGGAAAGAAAAATTCACCTGAAAAGGGCCCACAGCCTAAGCCGTTCACGGCAACAGGTAGCGCTCCAGAAGGTCCGACAGGTAAATTAAAAGAGATGTATCGCGAATTGCAGAGAGAAATGGCAGGAGCAGATGCGGAACCGCCTAGCCGCCAGCAACCAAGGCAACAGCAACAAACAACAGTAACGGTTCCCCCTTCACCTGAAGTAGTACCACCTGCAAGACCGACTGCTGATAGAAAAGAACGTACTAATTCGTCAGTGAATCGTCAAATCGACCGCCCCGATTCTTCTCTGAATCGACATAGTGGAAGATTATCTGCACATGGTGGTCAACGTCCAACTGTGTCTGTTATACAATCGCATAATTTATTGCCGAAAAAACAAGAGGACTTGCTGAAAGGCATTGTGTTCTCTGAAATTTTTGGTCCACCAAAATCAAAAAGATAAGCATTGACCCCCTATCCAAATCATACGATGTGGATAGGGGGTTTTATATTTTGAGGAAACTATTTCAGACCGGTTCATCAGTTACAATTGAAGATTTCTCGTCATTACGGATTAACGGCCCTTATGCATTGTTGAAACTTGGCCCCGATTTCGCAATCATCAGCAGTGGGGAATACAGGATTGAGGCGATAGGTACTGATTTAACCGTTGAAACGTTATCAGAAGAAGTCGCTGTTTTCACTTTCACTTCTATTACTGCCATGAATGTGACGACAGGTGCAGAAAAGGAAGCGCTGCACGATGCGTAAACGATATGCTGTCAAAATATCAGGCGATGGTAACCTTTCGGAATTTCTAACTAAACTTGTAACAATTGGGACGAAAATAACATCGCTATCAGTTGTAGATGGGGTAGCACGTTTTCGAACAGATCGTAGCGGGCTTCGTGCGATAAGACGTAATAGAAGGCGTTATCAATTAAAAGTGAAAATATCGATTGCGAATCTTGAATCAGGCTCAATCGGACTTTTCACATCAAGCCGCTTTCTCATCGCATGTCTCATTCCTTTTGTGGCCTCTTTTTTTCTTTGGAAAGTAGATGTCGAATCGGATATGCCAGAAGTTGTGGACAGAATTGAAAAGAAACTTGAAAAAAACGCTATCGTTTTGTTAAAACCCTTAGCTTTAATTCCTGATGAAGGTGAAATTCGTCGCGAGCTCATGCTTGATGATCCAGCTTTGTCATGGGTTAGATTTAAACGAGTGGGTACGTCTCTGACCGTTATTCCGATGTTATCACCCCCTACAACAAATATTGTTGAAGAAGAAAAGCTGTCTTCTCACCTTGTAGCCCGCACAGGCGGCGTTATAACACGATTTGAGCTAGAAAAGGGGGAGCGGGTGAGTCATATTCATCAGACCGTTAAAAAAGGGGACTTGCTAGCTACAGGTATACTAGAACAAGGAGGTAAAACGACAGTCGTCGGAGCAGACGGGGCTGTTTATGCGGATTATTGGGTGGAATACACTTTTACCCTTCCTAAAAAAATAAAATTTCAGTTACAGGGCGAAGAGATTGTAAATTATTCTTTTAACCTCCCGTGGAATCATCAAGGTGAAGAAGCATGGTCTCCAAGGTCTTTCGTCAAGACAGAAAGACTTATAGAAGAAGCCGCAGGGCAGTTTGAATTGATTGAAGGCATGGAGGAAACGGTAATAATTCCCTTGTTAAAAAACAAATTATTGTCGGAATCTTTTTCACAAGCAATAATTAAAGAGGAAAAAGTTTTACACGTGACATTCGATAATGATAAAGTTAGTGGGACTATATTGTTTCTTATCAATGATAATATCGCTGTCAAAAAACTGATTCCCAAGGAGACTGAGCCTATTGGATGAGCAAATGATTCAACTGCATGTTGAAGACCCTAATGAAACAGTAATGCTTCTCGGAATTTCTGATCAGAATATGAAATTGATTGAAGAACAGTTGAACGTATCAGTACTGACTAGAGGCGACACGATTTCCATAAGTGGCGATGAGGAGAATAGGAATTCAGCTAAAGTCCTGTTGGAACAGTTATTAAAAGTAATCCGTAAAGGCATTAATATCAATCAACGTGATGTCTCAACAGCACTCGAGATGGTGAAAAATGGCACAATTGAATACTTTGCTGAGCTGTATGACGAAGAAATTTCAAGGAACATGAAAGGAAAAGCGATTCGTGCAAAAACAATCGGTCAACGTGAGTATGTTAGTGCGATTCGATCACAGGATCTTGTATTCTGTATTGGACCGGCGGGAACCGGAAAAACGTACTTAGCGGTCGTACTAGCTGTTTTAGCGATGAAGACGGGTTCTGCGAAGCGAATTATCCTTACGCGTCCCGCAGTCGAAGCAGGAGAGAGCCTGGGCTTCCTCCCAGGTGACTTGAAAGAGAAAGTTGACCCATACCTGCGCCCGTTGTATGACGCGTTACACGATGTCCTGGGGGCGGAACAAACAGATAGGCTTATGGAACGGGGAGTTATCGAAATTGCACCACTCGCTTATATGAGGGGACGAACACTCGATGACGCATTCATTATTCTCGATGAAGCACAGAATACGACAAAAGCACAGATGAAAATGTTTTTAACACGTCTCGGCTTCGGGTCGAAAATGGTTATTAACGGCGACAAGACGCAAATTGATTTGCCGAGAGGAACTGAATCTGGTTTAATCGCTGCAGAATCAATCTTAAAAAAAGTTGGAGCTATTCACTTCCAATACTTAGAGCAAGGTGATGTCGTTCGTCACCCACTTGTTGCAAAAATAATTGAAGCATACGAACAGGAGCAGTCATAGAAAGTGACTGCTTTTTCTTTAGAATCATCGCCGCTCTGATTATAGCTATAGAGTAGCAGGGGGAGAGATTCCAATGTTCAAACCAATTAGGAAGCTATTTAAATCACTTAAATTCAATTATTTTTCCTTGTTTTTAATCGGATTATCCACTATACTTCTTTTTTCTTTCATGTATGGCAGTGTGAAAAAAGAAACATATGAATTGAAATCTTTTCAAATTGCACCTGATACCATCCGTTCCTCAAAAACGGTTGAGGATACAGTGAAAACTGAACAGGATAGAGAGCGTGTAGCTAATGAAGTAGGCCCTTCCTATGTATTTTCAGAAGACGTTGTAAAAAATAGACAAGCAATCGCGACGTCCTTGTTCGATTTTCTAATCGAAGTAAAAAACTCAAATGAGCCAAGTCAAACTGAATTAGAAAACCCTGTTGATAATACTGAAGAACTAGTTTCAGAAATGCGAATTAAACTTTCCAGTCTGGAAAAAGAAGAACCTAGTCTGCGACTTAGTGATGACGCATTAACTAGTCTGTTATCCCTAAAAACAGATGCTTTGCTAAACGCGCAAAGCGTATTGGTCGGAGTATTAGGTGAGGAACTTTCGAAACCTATACGAACAGCGGATTTAGCAACCGTCCGCTATGAAGTGGAACGGAAAATTAGGCTTACAGAATCGATTTCACCATCAATCTTACAGATACTGATAACACTTAGCCGATCACTTGTTGTAGAGACGGAATCGATTCATGAGGATATGACAAAGGCTAGGATCGCACAGGCGAGGGAAAGCGTTGAGCCCACACGTATTTTGCAAGGACAAGTAATAGTTCGAGAAGGGCAACTCATTGACAAAGAAATATTCAGGCAGCTAGAACTTGCAAGCGTGTTGTCGAATCAGTCGTCTGTGAAACCACTTGTGGGTCTCATCTTATTTGTCCTCTTTATTGGTGCAATTATTTATATGCATTTCCTTTCATGGAGTGATAATGGAGTCATGAAGAAAAAGGCATTGCTCATTGTACTGGCTGTCTTTTTCCTGCTCGTAATCTTGATGAAACTCATTTCCCTTATTGAAAAGGACTTTGATGTTCTGTTAGCATTCCTATTTCCGACAGCGCTCGCACCTATGCTTATTAAGTTATTGACAAACGAGCGACTGGCACTAATGACGACAATTATCACAGCGGGAACAGCGGGAATTCTTCTTCAAGAAGGTTATGCATCAATCATTCAGATGGAGGTAACACTGTACATACTTTTCGGAGGAATTGTGAGCTTGTACTTACTTGGTAACAACGGCAGACGTTCGAATATTTTAAGGACAAGTTTAGGGGTTTCTGTTTCAAACATAATGTTCATCGCGTTTTACCTTTTGATGACACAGTCATCTTACGATTTGACGGAATTAGTGTATTATATGATAGCAGCAATTGTTTCCGGTATTTTGTCGGGAGCCCTTACAATCGGACTTATGCCATTTTTTGAGTCTGGATTTAGATTGTTATCGGATATGCGCCTTATCGAACTTTCTAACCCGAATCATCCGCTGTTGAAAAAAGTGCTTACTGAAACACCAGGCACTTATCATCACAGCGTTATGGTTGCAAATCTGGCTGATGCAGCGTGTGAATCGATTGGGGCAAATGGACTTCTTGCGAGAGTCGGAAGTTATTATCATGATATTGGAAAGACACTTAGACCCGGTTTCTTTATTGAGAACCAGCATGCTGGACAAAATCCACATGATGCATTGCCACCAGAAAAAAGCAGAGATATTATTATTGCGCATGCAGAAGATGGCGCACAACTTCTTGAGAAGCATAAAATGCCAGTAGAAATAATCGATATCGCTCGTCAGCATCACGGAACGAGTACGTTGAAATATTTTTACTTTAAAGCGAAGGAATCTGGGGAAGATATAAAAGAAGAGGATTTCCGTTATGCAGGCCCAAAACCTCAAACGAAAGAAATCGCGATCATCTCAATTGCTGATAGTGTTGAAGCCGCTGTGCGATCAATGAAAGAACCGACTTCAGAAAAAATTACAGCTCTCGTACAATCTATCGTGAATACTAAATTGAATGATGGCCAATTCGATGAATGTGATCTTTCAATGAAGGAATTAAAAACTGCTGAAAAGATTATCTGTGAAACGTTAAACGGGATATTCCATAACCGGATCGAGTATCCGAAGTGAGTATGAAGGGAGATAATATAGATGTTGGAAATATATTTTGAAGACGAAACCGCTAGAGTCGATGACAAAATCGAGGATTTAATCCGAAAGCTATTAAGTCATACCGCTAATGAAGAAGGATTGTCGGGTGAAGTGGAAGTTTCTGTAACATTCATGACGGATTCAGACATTCAAGAAGTAAATGCAACATATCGAGGTAAAAATGTACCAACGGACGTCATTTCATTTGCGCTTGAAGAATTGACAGAAGGAGAAGTGGCAATTGTCCCCACAGAAGGCATGCCAACCGCTTTAGGTGATATACTGATTTCAGTGGAAACAGCTGAGCGACAAGCTGAGGAATACGGACATGATTTTAATCGTGAAATCGGATTTCTTGCTCTTCATGGCTTCCTTCATCTTCTGGGGTATGATCATATTACTGAAGAAGATGAAGCAGAGATGTTAGGCAGACAAAAGGAGATTCTCGCATCATTTGGACTTAAGAGGTGATAAGCCGATGCGGAAATTTATGCAATCGTTTGTATTCGCCTGGAATGGAATCCGCCATGGTATACTAGCGGAACGAAATACTAAATTGCATTTGTTGGCTACAATTATCGTCATTCTAGCTGGAATACTGACAGGACTATCTCAATATGAATGGTTCATTGTTGTCATTTTGATCAGCGGGATGCTTGCGCTTGAATTGATGAACTCAGCGGTTGAACGTGTCGTTGATCTCGTTACAGATGTACGTCATCCGTTAGCGAAACAGGCGAAGGATCTTGCCGCAGGAGCGGTATTAATGTATGCAATAGGCAGTGCAATTATCGGGCTAATTATTTTTCTCCCGAAATGGTTTAATTAAATTGAAGAGGTGTTTGTGTGGATATAGAAAAATTAATTAACGAATCAAAGCTCGCACGGGAGAAAGCGTATGTCCCGTATTCAAAATTCCCAGTCGGAGCCGCACTATTGGCAGAAGACGGGACTATCTATCACGGCTGTAATATTGAAAACTCCGCTTACAGTATGACGAATTGTGCAGAACGTACAGCGTTTTTTAAAGCGATTTCCGATGGCGTACGTAGCTTCAAAGCGCTTGCAGTAGTTGCAAGTACGGAAGGTCCTGTTTCACCGTGTGGAGCGTGTAGACAAGTAATCGCTGAGTTTTGTGATGGCTCGATGCCAGTTTATCTCACAAACTTAAATGGGGATGTAGAAGAAACAACAGTAGCGAAATTACTGCCAGGCGCTTTTTCAAAGGAGGATCTTTCATATGCAGCAAAACAATAAAGGGTTCAAATCGGGATTCGTCTCGATTATTGGACGTCCAAACGTCGGGAAATCGACATTTCTAAACCATGTAGTCGGGCAGAAAATTGCCATTATGAGTGACAAACCCCAGACGACACGAAACAAAGTACAAGGGGTTGTAACGACTGACAAATCCCAAATTATTTTCATCGATACACCGGGAATTCATAAGCCAAAACATAAGCTTGGCGATTTCATGGTAAAAACTGCGCGTAACACGTTAAAAGAAGTAGACATAGTCATGTTTATGGTCAATGCGGACGAACCGATTGGTCGCGGTGATCGTTTTATCATCGACTTGTTAGAGGGTTCTAAGACACCCGTATTTCTAATCATTAATAAAATTGACCTCGTCCATCCGGATGAATTATTTAAAATTATCACTTCATATACATCCGAGTATGATTTCGCTGAAATCGTGCCAATATCTGCGCTAAACGGCAATAATGTAGATCGACTTCTCGAAACGATGAATAAATACTTGCCAGAAGGACCGAAATATTATCCTGATGATCAAGTGACGGATCACCCGGAACGATTCATTATTTCTGAATTAGTTCGTGAGAAAGTATTGCATTTGACGAGAGAAGAAATTCCGCACTCAATAGCTGTTGTTATCGAGAAGATTGAACGCGAAGAAGGACGGGAAATGGTAAATGTTAATGCAACAATTATCGTCGATCGTGATTCTCAAAAAGGCATTGTCATCGGTAAAAAAGGTGCCCTGCTAAAAGAAATCGGAACGAATGCTAGACGTGATATTGAAATGCTACTTGGCTCAAAGGTATTTCTTGAGCTGTGGGTAAAAGTGCAGAAAGACTGGCGCAATAAACCAGGACATCTGAAGGAATTTGGATTTAGGGACGACGAATATTAATCAAGTGTTTACGGTTTAAGTTTAAGGACTATATATGCTGAAGTATTGAATTTTGAATCTGGTACCAGGTACGTATTTGAATACAGCTTAGGTGCCTTACGGGATAGAAAAGGAAAGCAGTCTTTAAGTTCGCGATGTCGTGTCGCAAAGACTGCATGACCTGTATCCTGCAGGCACAAGTGGTATTCAATGGAATCATTCATTCAACTCATATAGACAATGGAATTGGGGTGATTGCTTCGCTGAACAAATGGGAAGGGATCATTCTAAGAGGCATTCCGTACGGTGAGTCCAATAAAATTGTCACGCTGTTTACTCGTGAAGGCGGTAAGATGACGGCGATGGCCCGTGGAGCGAAGAAGCCAGCGAGTCGCTTAGCGGCTGTGACGCAGCCCTTCACACACGGTTCATTCTTAATTCGTACTGGAAGAGGGATGGGGTCGCTTGAACAAGGTGAGCCCATCGATTCAATGCGACATATTCGTGAAGACTTGGAAGCTACAGCCTATGCGAGCTATGTTGTTGAACTGATCGATAAGTTGACAGAGGATAATGAGCGTATTGTTGGTATATATGGACTGTTGTACGATGCGCTTCATGCCATCAATGAGCAATATGATCCTGAAGCCATTGCATTATTCGTCGAGTGGAAAATGTTGCCAATAGCTGGAATTCATCCGATACTCCATCAATGTGCAAATTGCGGGGCGACAGAAGGCGAATTTGCTTTTTCGTTCATGCAAATCGGATTCGTTTGCCATCGGTGCTTCCATGTAGATAAGCATGCGATTAGAATTTCACCGAGTCAATTGAAATTGATCCGGACATTTTATACGGTTCCTATCAACCGAGTCGGTAATTTGACGTTGAAAAAGACGACAAAAGATTTCATGAAAAAACTTGTCCGTACAATATACGATGAGCAAGTAGGGATTCGATTAAAATCGAGATCATTTCTTGATCAGCTCGACTCTACACCCGAACTGTTACCTAGAAAAGAAAAACCAAAAGAGAGTGGCGAATAGTCCTCTTTACTATAAACCCCGAATCTGGATCCTATGAAATAGAATCCAGATTCGGGGTTTTTGAATGTAAATAATTATGACGCTTTATTGACACGTTCGAAACCATTAAAACGCGTGCCTTGGAAAGATAGCATGCCTACATCGCCATCAGCGAGCATGCCATATTGGGGACCGTTTACAGCTAATTCCATGCGGTCACCGCTTTCTACTTGAAACGTAGCATAATACCAAGTACTTGCCGATGAATCACCGGATCCGCCAGAAGTCTCAGTTCTTTTTGTGACAACTTCGGCTGGTACTTTCAGTTTCGGAGAGTTATTATTTGAATTCCACGTTCTGATAGATTTCACAAAAATGAAGATAATAAAACTGAAAACGATAATTGCAACCACGCCGATAAAGATAGGAATAAACGTAAACATTGCATCTCCAAATGGTGAAAACATGTACAAAACCCCCTATGTATATTGAATTGTTGAATAGGTTTAATACGTTTTATTTTCTAAATAGTTTCAAAACTACTTTGATATTTTTCTTGTCTATCTTTATACTATATGAAAGAGAGGGAGATCCGTCTATGAAATACATAAAAATAGTTCTTCAAATCATAGTCTTATACTCTTTTGTCTTGCTTGGGAACTGGCTTCAAGATTTACTTCATTTACCACTTACAGGTAGCATTATTGGACTGTTACTTTTGTTGGCGGCCCTTTCATTAAAATTATTTCGGCTTGAATGGATTGAATCGGGCTCTTACTTCCTTTTATCTTATTTGCCACTATACTTTATCCCTGCGACTGTCGGGGTGATGGAATACGGACATGTCTTTACGGGAAAAGGATTTTTGTTAATACCGATCACAATGATTAGTACGTTTTTGACGATGTGGATTTCTAGTTATACGAGTCAAGCTCTTGCCAAGAAATCAGCTGGAAAGGGGGAAGCTTCATGCAAATAATGATGTATTCTATCCTCTTTGTCATTATAACGATAGCCGTTTATCTTGCTATGAACTTACTATATTTTAAATATCGCAAAGCGTTTTTCATACCCATACTGACAACAACAATTGGCATTATTTTAATTCTCGTTCTTTTCAAAGTCCCATATGAATCGTATATGCTCGGCGGAAAGTGGATTGACCTGTTACTGGGACCAGCGATTGTATCATTGGCCATTCCTTTATATAAACAAAGGGAATTAATCAAGCAAAATATGCTCCCTATAGTAGGCGGTGTATTGACAGGCGTCCTTGTAGGTATAGCAAGCGGTGTGCTTTTTGCAGAACTGGTTGGGTTCTCAAAAGAAATCGTTCTTTCCATGTTGCCGAAATCGATTACAACACCTATAGCCATTGAAATTGCTTCGGCATTGGGAGGAGCAACTTCGCTAACAATTGCCTTTGTCATGATTGCAGGGTTTACCGGTATCGTTCTAGGGCCCACATTTTTGAAATGGTTTCGCATCGATACTGCAATCGGTCGTGGCATTGGGTTAGGGGCAGCAGCTCATGCTCTAGGTACGTCGAAAGCGATTGAAATTGGGGAGCAGGAAGCTTCTTATAGCTCAATTGCAATGACGCTATCCGCAATTATTGGGTCTATCGTTGGACCAGTTATGGCTTGGATATTTTATTGAATGGCATAAAATCTAAAGGGGGAATTAGACATGTTTTCATATAAAGTGGATGATCAAATAGCAATTGAGTTATTACAGCAAAAAGACAAAGAGGAATTGTATAATTTAATTGATGATAATAGGGAACATCTGCGCAAATGGATGCAGTGGGTAGATAAAAGAACATCGTCAGAAGACTTTGAAACCATCATTCCAATGTGGATAACCAATTATGCGAATAATAATGGATTTGATGCAGGCATTAGATATAACGGAAAATTGGTAGGGATGATAGGGCTGCATTTTGTAGATTGGAAAAACAAGTCGACCAGTATAGCTTATTTCTTGTCCGAAGAAGGCCAAGGTAAAGGAGTTATTACGAGGAGTGTCAGTTCATTGATGAAATATCTTTTTGAAGAAATGAATATGCATAGAATTGAAATCCAGTGTGCAGGTAATAATTTGAAAAGCATTTCTGTCCCAACCCGATTAGGCTTTGTTCAAGAAGGGATTAAACGTGATGGGCAATGGCTATATGACCATTACGAAGACTTAATTACTTTTAGTATGCTGAAGAGTGACTGGGAGAGAAAATAATAACAGGCAGAAAAAATGGGTCCTTTATAGGGAGTATTAGTTGGAAGGATTAGATGAAAGAGTGGTCTTGAAGTAAAACCACATAATCGGATATGGTCAGTATTGAAAATTGAAACTTATATTCTAACGTAATCGTAGAGTCATCTGCTGTTTTAAATTACCAAAAATATCTTTTTATATCATTAGGTGGACAAGGGGAGGCGGATTTTATGTTCTTTCTTCAAATGTCAGGTTTTCCTGGTTCAGGGAAGTCAACTCTTGCCAGATTGCTTTCAAAAAAAACGGGTGCAATTATCATAGATCACGATATTGTAAAATCATCCTTATTAAAGTCTTTGGAATCTAACAAGGTAGCGGCTGATACAGTTGGTAAAATTTCGTACGATATTGAATGGGCAATAATAGATTTTCATTTATCTCAAGGACTAAATGTAATATTTGATAGTCCCTGCTTTTATACGGAGATGGTTGAAAAGGGTGTAGGGTTGTCTAAGAAGCATAATGTCAGGTATAAATATGTGGAATGTTATCTAAATGATATTAAAGAGATTCAAACTAGACTAAAGGAACGTACACGGATGATTAGTCAAGTAAGTCAGGTTAATTGCGAAATTGCATTCCAAGAACAAGTGGATGCTAGTAAAAAGCCTATTAACCTGGAATGTTTAGTAGTTGATTCTGGTAAGCCAATAGACAGTTACATAGACAAGGTTGTTTTATATATTAATAATCACACGTGTTAATTAACTAGCGTCGCATGAATAATAACTGGAATTCCGGTTTTTATTCATGCGACGCTATTGGTGTACGATGTTTGAAAATTACATTTTTTGTGCTAATCTTTATGTGAGAGGAGGCGTTGGGGGTGAATAGAAACAAAATGAAAATGTCTGTGTTTATAATATGTATCTTTTTTATATTATCAACAACATTTTTTATGCTCTTCAATAATAACTCTAATTATCAAGCAAACAAACTTGAGATGACTAAATGCTTTGATAAGAAAGCGGGTATAAGCGTTGTCGTAGAGAAAAAATTCTTGATATCCAATACTACTGTTTCTTGTGAAGAAAATTAACTTGATTTTAGACCTCTTTGTTGAGGTCTTTTATGACGTACATCTCATTAACTCAATTGTCGTATTATTGGATTTTTGATATGTTCAATAACCGTCTAGTAAATAAATAGGAGTTGCTATTTTGAGGAAATTGAAAGTACATGTTGTACAAGTACTGCCAAGAAAGATAATAGCTGCAGCGATTTCAGGTTCTATTTATGCAATACTTTTTGCACTGGTGAAATCGAACATCTATGAGAGTAATGGGCATTCGCCTTGGCAGTATGTAGAAATGATTGTAGTTACAACGATAGTATATATGCTATTCAGTTTTCCGGTCATTTTCCTATATGGATCGTTATCTTCTATAATAAGCGACTTACTTTCATCTGTTTTATCGAAAAATGGGTCTGTAAAGTTGGAGTTCTTGCTTTCATTACTTTTTCATTTGATTTTCGGATTACTATTGCTTTGGACAAGTCTTCCTACGGCTATCATTTACTTTATAATAGACAGATATTTAAGGAAGAGAAAAATTCTGTATAAATGGAATGAAACTTATAAAATCCTACTTATTCCAATCGGTTTATTCCTATTGTACGTAATGATTTTAGTAGTCGGAGATTTCACTGTGAACTGGAAGGACTATATGGTTTTTTGATTCATTATCATCGTTAATTCATTTGGAGAAATGAGGAATAAGTTATGGTAGTTATGTTAGAAAAAGCAATTGAATCTGATGCGTACTCTATTTTTGATATTCAAGTAAATGCATTTACACCTTTACTTGAAGTTTATAAGGATTACGATACTAATCCGGCGAATGAAACGATTGAAAAAATGAGAGCAAGGATAAACAATCCTTCGGGCGGATTTTATAAAATAATAGTCGATACTATCCTTGTTGGTGCTATTAATGTCTTATGTAAAGAGAATACTCAATTTTGGATCAGTCCACTATTTATTCTACCGGAATACCAGGGACAAGGAATAGCCCAAAAAGCAATAACACAAATAGAGAGAACTTTTCCTCAAGCAGCTAGTTGGGAACTAGCTACTGTAGCGGAAGAAAAACGTAATTGTTATTTATATGAAAAGATGGGCTTCGCAAAAACAGGTGAAATTAAGAGAATAAATGACATTATGACACTAGTTTATTATAAAAAGCTTGTATGAAACTTGTATATTAACTTAGCTAACAGAAAATGATGGATGGGGTGGAGCTCATAGGAAGTTTAACGATGAATATAGCACTGATCCTCATTTGTACGTTTTTCATTGCTAGTATTATTGCTATATTATCTTCTATAAAAAAAAATAACATTCGTAATAAACCTAGCAGTGCTGTTGTTATTGTGATTGCTTTACAAGTACTTGTCTTCATATTATTCTTTGCCAATATCTTAGCCAACCTACAGGAAGAAGTGGTTTCTATAATATGGTGGGGGATAGTTCTAGCTGGCTTTATTGTTAGCATAAAGGATTTTAAAAATAATTCTATGGCATCCACATTGTGTATTCTTTTAAGCATTTGTTTGGCTGCCCTGAAGCTACTGCTGTTTGCAATAACCTCAATGTAAAAAGGAATGGACTTGATTCCACTTCTCGTATCGTTAGTGTTTAGGGGATTCCTTTAATGAAGAGTGTGTATAATATCACGTTTGTTTATTAACTAGATATATGTAATCGCTCCTAACTCGTTTAGTTGAGTTGTACTAATTTCAAAATAACAGAATAAATCCACTTGGGATGTTTGCCAAAAAAATAGATGAAATGTGTATTAATTTTTGACGTAGATCCACTGTGAAAAAAGAAGTAGTATAGGAGAGATATAATGAAAACCAATATTGTGGATCATATTACAGATGTTATGATTGAAAATGACTTTTCTGGAACAGTTCTTGTCAAAAATGACAAAAAAACTTTGACAGTGAAAAGTTATGGTTACGCAAATCGTTCAGAACAAATTTTAAACAGTCTCGATACACGATTTGGAATAGCATCGGGTTGTAAACTCTTTACAGCAATAGCAATTTGTCAACTTGTAGAGAAGGGGCTACTGTCTTTTGATACAAAGTTAAAAGATTGTCTTAATGATTCTTTTCCTTTCTTTGATAAGGAAATAACAATACATCACCTATTAACACATACAGCGGGAATACCTGATTACTTTGACGAGGAGTTAATGGATGACTTTGAAGAGTTATGGATTAAGAACCCAATGTATCACATAAGAAATTTAACGGATTTCTTACCACTATTTCAGAATCAACCAATGAAATTACAAGTAGGTGAAAGATTTCATTATAATAATGCTGGATATATTTTACTTGGACTAATTATAGAGCAAACAAGCCAGATTAAATTCGCTGATTACATTAAGGAGAATATTTTCAAAAAATCTGGAATGGCTGACTCGGGTTATTTTGAATTCGATTCTTTACCACCAGGAACAGCACTTGGTTATATTGACTTCCCTAATGGTACTTGGAAGACGAACATTTACTCATTGCCTGCAAAAGGTGGTGCAGATGGTGGAGCATTCGTTACCGTGAACGAGATGGATAATTTATGGGATGCGTTCATAAATAACCAATTATTAAATGGGAAATATACTCAGCAGCTACTTACTCCGTATATTAACACTAATGATGATAGTAGTTTTTATGGTTATGGCGTATGGATTGAGAAGAATGAGAATGAGATTTTCAAATATCACATAATGGGATATGACCCTGGAGTTAGTTTTCATTCTGCTTTTTATCCTAAGTCCTTAACTAAGGTGATAATATGTTCAAACAAGTCGGACGGAGCTTATGGCATTATGAAAGAAATTGAGAAAGAAATATTAAAATAATAATCAATTAAATAATGATACACTAAACTAAGATGAACAGATAAAATAAAGTTTTTTAAACTAAACATACAGGAGCGTGTAAAGGCGACACATGTTTTCTATCATTCAATTGTTGAAATAAGTAAGATTTTTTGGGGCTTTTAATTTAACGCATTTTAAAGACCGCTAATTCATATGCGAATTAGTGGTCTTTAAAATGCATTGTACCACTTAACTGAAAGGGTTATAAATCGTCTAAGTGGTGTTTTTACATTGTGGTAGTAGATTGTACCTGATGTGGTCTATTTCTTTAAATTACAATCCGTCAGTCAACGAGGATATCCGCTTTTCGTAATGCTTCTTCTGCATTTTTTATATGTACTTCATTGTCCGCCAAAATCGTATGAAGATGGATACCGCCTTCGGTCAGATTCGACAAGTAAATGGCATCGGCCTCTTTGATTCGTGTGATGAATTCTTTTACTTCATTTCGATTAGAAACCATAATTGAAGCGCTGAGATCACCATATACAGGATGCTCGATTTTGACATCTTTCACTGTGACTCCATTATCGACAAGGATATTCAGTTCTTCCATTGTCTGATCAGGTGAATGTTTGCAAACAATCGTTTTTTCGATTCTTCCCGGTGCCGTCTGTATCGGCATATAAATGTATCCTTGGCTTGTAGCAACAATTGGTTCATTTTTTGCCTTTAGCAGGGTAATATCTCCGACAATCACCTGGCGGCTTACATTTGTCATTTCTCCGAGTACTCTTCCCGTTATAGGTTTTTCGGACGCTTGTAACGTGTCGACGATAAATCGGCGGCGTTCTTCCCCAAGGATTTTTTCGTTCTCATTCATCATAAAACCACCTCACATAGCCATTTTACCATATTTCACGACTGAATCGCTGTACTTTAATTTGATGTGCTACTTTGAAAAGGGAAGCGGGTTTACGCGGGGAATTTGGAGATTCGCGGGTATTTTCTTGGAAACGCGGGTAAATCCGTAAAACCGCGGGTAAATCACATATACCAGAGAATTCACTCCAAACTGAAACGAACAAATGAGTAAATAAAGGACTTTCCCGTCGAATGAGGAAGTAATTAAGCAGCCAGGTAAATAGTGGAGGAGTGAAGGATTGATTATTAAAACGCGAGAAAAGTCAGACTCTATAGTGGCATTACATTCAATTTTAAGGAGGATACCAAGTAAATTAATATCACATGAATTGATTTTGAATCAACTATCTCCATTGGAAGCTGGATTCTCTGGTGAAATGAAAGTAGATTGGTACTTGAAGGAACTAAATCTATCTTCGAACTTTTTTATTCTCCAAGATTTAATCATTCCCCGCTTACATTCGACTCTGCAACTAGACACCGTCCTCGTTACACCCAAATTTATTTGTATTTTGGAAATTAAAAATATGACTGGTGAATTTTATTTTGATTCCGAAGAGTATCAATTTTATCGGATAAAAAAAGAGGGGGTAAAAGAGCCGCAACGAAGTCCCGAAATTCAATTGCGACGTGCAGTTCGCACACTTCGACCTATACTACAACAAGCACAAATTGAACTTCCTATTGTTGGTATTATTGTTTTTGCAAGCAGATCGGGTTTAATCGTCGAAAAACCAAAACATTTCTCAGCAGTTTTACTTGATCGATTAAATGAACATATAGAAGCTATTGATAAATCTATGGACAATCGTTTAACGTATGATGAAATGAATCAATTGGCTCAGCGTTTGCTTTCACTGCACCAACATGAAAAATTCAATTGCGTGTTCCAACGACATGGCATGAAAAAAAGCTGGGTAACGCCAGGTGTGATATGCCCAATATGCAAAAATAGTACTATGCAACGCCTAAACGCGAGGTGGTTGTGTCATTCATGTAAAAGTAATTCTAATGATGCACATTTAATTACACTCCAAGAATATCGGGTGCTGTTTGATAAAGATATAAGCAATCGTGAGGCGAGTTGGTTTTTAAGTATACCTTCATCAGATACAACAAGGCGATTATTAATAAAAGCAGGTTTCCCATATACGGGATCTTTCAAAGATAGGATATATCAAGTTCCTAAGGAGGCAAGTCTCGTTAATCAAATTTTATTGGAGGACAGTTATCGAACATTTAAGAGAGCACCAACACAAATTTCTCCTTTGGAATAAATAGTGAAACGCGGGTATTACCATGAAAGTCGCGGGTAAACCGATTGAAGTCGCGGGTAAAGCCCGAAAAACGCGGGTAAATCACTGCACTGCGTTAAGAACTCAGTGCATAAATTGGATTCCCCAAACGTGTATGGTAAGTTAGTAATCGTGATGATAGTATTTCGGGGAAAAGAGGAGACTTGAAATGATTATAAAAGAAATTAACATTCGAAAAATGAAAATGACAATGAAGACTCCTTTTGTAACGGGCTTGGGTACTTTTCAAGAAAAGGACTTCTTGATTTTGGAAGTGAGAGATGAGCAAGGCAATACTGGGTGGGGGGAGTCCGTGGCATTCTCTACGCCTTGGTACACTGAAGAGACACTTGGAACGAATCTACATATGATCAACGACTTTCTGATTCCTATCGTTTTGGGAAAGGAAATCGGACATCCCGACGAGGTAAGTAAATTATTTGCCGCAATTCGTAAAAATAATATGGCGAAATCAGCTATTGAAGGTGCGATTTGGGATCTTTACGCAAAGCGCAATAAAATGACGTTGGCACATGCACTAGGTGGCAAACAGGACAAAATCGAAGTTGGCATCAGCATCGGGATCCATGAAAATGTGGCTGATCTAGTTGAAACCGTACGAGGCTTTATCAACGAAGGCTACAAACGTATAAAAGTTAAAATCAAACCAGGTCATGACATTGAAGTGCTGCGTGAACTTCGAAAAAAATTCCCGGACGTTCCTCTAATGGCAGATGCTAACTCGGCCTATACTCTTGAAGACATCGAACTTCTTAAACAGCTAGATGAATTCAATTTGACAATGATTGAACAACCACTCGCTTCAGACGATATTATTGACCATGCTAAATTACAAAAAGAATTGAAAACACCTATCTGTCTGGATGAAAGTATTCTTTCACTTGAAGATACGCGAAAAGCAATTGAACTCGGTAGTACGAAAGTTATAAACGTTAAAATCGGTCGCGTTGGTGGCTTAACAGAAGCGAAGAAAATCCATGATTACTGCATGGCGAAAAATATCCCTGTTTGGTGTGGCGGCATGCTTGAATCGGGAATTGGGCGTGCGCATAATATTGCATTGACGACCCTTCCGAATTTCATTCTCCCCGGCGACACAGCTGGATCTTCCCGCTACTGGGAACAAGATATTATCAGCCCGGAAGTCATCGTGAATGACGGCTATATCACCGTTCCAACCGCGTATGGTATTGGGTATGAGCCGAATATAGAAGCTATGGATTCATACACTGTAGAACATACGCAGTTTAAAGCTAATTGATAGAAAATAGACTATTTCAAGAAGGTATTTTTCGACATTGAAAACTGGGAAATGGTATTGTTTCTCGTTACTTCAGTAGGGGTAACAGTGTTATTTATTGTCCGTTCGTACCGTCTGAAGTAAAAGTAGTTCCCTCATTATAAACTTGACAATTAAATCTTCTGTTGTATGATTGTTTATAATATTCTAAAACTTGAACGATGATGAAGGATTATTATGCGTTTAGAAGTTGTGAAAGAGAGCGGAATTTATCAGCTGGAAGATTCCGTCACGACAATCGCAGAACCTACCTTCGTAGTCTTATGCAAACATAGGCGCGACCCTCGGCGTTATGAGGATAAGTGGGATGTGTTCACATGCATCCAATTATGGTGGTACCGCGGAAGCTAAGCTCTTTCGTCCTTAATAGTAGGACGAGTGGGCTTTTTTTGTTTTCCGCCACAAGAAGAAATGGGGTATTGGGATGAAAAAACAGCGGATTGTCGTAAAGATAGGAAGCAGTTCTTTAACAAATGTTAAAGGTGAAATCGATCAAGCTAAATTCAATGATCATATTGAAGCGCTTGCCATACTGCGTAAAGCTGGGCATGAAGTGATTCTTGTTTCTTCTGGTGCAGTGGCGGCTGGGTTTGCAGGGCTAGGCTATTCATCACGACCAATAACGATCAAAGGGAAACAGGCGGCTGCGGCGGTGGGCCAGGGATTGTTAATGCAATCATATATTGAAAAGTTTAGTGCTCATGGAATCGTGCCAGCTCAGATTTTATTGACAAGAATCGATTTTTCGAATCGAGAGCGCTATAGGAATGCATTTGCGACGATGACGGAACTATTGGAACGGGGCATCTTGCCCATTATTAATGAAAATGATACCGTCTCTGTTGAAGAACTTACTTTCGGTGACAATGATATGCTATCAGCGCTTGTCAGCGGCATTCTACATGCAGACCAGCTTATTATTTTAACGGATATTAATGGTCTTTATGAATCAAATCCACGCAAATATCCATTAGCAAAACGACTTGATTTTCTTGAACAGATTACAGATGACTTACTAAAAGGAGCTGAAAATACGGGATCCAAAGTCGGAACTGGAGGCATGAAGTCAAAACTACTTGCTGCCAAAACTGCAACATCACTTGGCGTCTCCGTTTTCATTGGGACCGGAGAAGGTTCGCATAAACTGCTGACGATTTTACAGGGCGGAGGGGACGGCACCTATATTTCCAATCCGGTTACCGCGAAGATTAAAACGAGTAGACAGTGGATCGTGTTGCATTCCGAATCGACAGGCAAACTATACGTGGATCAAGGGGCGGAAGAGGCCATTTTATATAACGGAAAAAGCCTATTACCTGCCGGTGTTGTTAATGTAAAGGGGGACTTTCACAAAGGCGAGGTCGTTGAAGTGTTTGGCATCAATGGGATTTTAGGAAAAGGGGAAGTCAGCTATTCGTCGGATGAATTAAGAAACAAGATTGAAAATCGAAACAAGGAAAAAATTGAGGAGTTATTTTCATCGACCATTGAAGTCATTCACCGGGACCGCTGGGCACAATTTTAACTTTACTCAGCAGTAGCACCTCATCAATAAGTAGCGGGGTGAAACATAAAGTGTGCATACAATGCAGTGGGGTTCAAAATCTGGACGCAAATACGCTGAGGCACATTTGATAAAGGGGGATTTAGAATGAGCGAAGTACAACTAAAAGGGAAAGTTGCTAAGGAAGTAAGTTATTCGTTAGTGAACATTACAACCGACCAAAAGAACAAAGCACTGGCATTAATTGCAGACCAATTAATGGCCGATCAAACGGCCATTCTGACAGAAAATCAGAAAGACTTGGACGATGGAAAAGCGAAAGGGCTAACTGACGCAATTCTTGACCGCATTCTGCTCACTGCAAAACGGATCGAAGACATGGCCTGTGCCATCCGTCTGTTAATGGGATTACAGGATCCGATTGGGGAGATAGTGGAAACCATCGAAAAAGATAATGGATTGCTAATTGAAGTGAAACGGGTACCAATTGGCGTTATCGGTATGATTTATGAAGCAAGACCGAATGTGACTGTTGACGCAGCGACGCTCGCTCTCAAGACGGGAAATGCCGTCATTTTACGAGGAAGTTCCTCCGCAAAATATTCGAATATGGCTCTTATAAAGGCAATTCACGAGGCTCTTGATAAAAGCGATATCCCGAAGGTATCCATCCAATTAATTGAAGATACAAGCAGGGAAACTGCAAAAGAACTGTTCCGGCTCAACGAATACTTGGACGTCCTTATACCAAGGGGTGGTAAAACACTTATTGAAACAGTAGTTCGTGAAGCGACAGTTCCAGTTATTCAAACAGGAGCGGGGAATTGTCATATCTATATTGACGAAACAGCAGAACAAGAAATGGCTATAGAAATCGCATTAAATGCTAAAATCCAGCGCCCATCTGTCTGCAATGCGATTGAGACAATCTTAGTCCATGATAAGTGGTTTGCACTGAATGGAAAGGGACTTATTGAAAAATTGCAGGAAAGTAATGTGCAGATTTTTGGGGATGAAACAGTCGTTCGAGAATGTGGAAATGTGCCAGCTGCAACCGAATCAGATTGGTCAACGGAATACCTTGGGTTAGCTGTCAGTATAAAAATAGTTTCAGGGATATCTGAGGCGATTGAGCATATCACGAAGTACGGAACAAAACATTCTGAAGCCATTATTACAAGTGACGAATTGAATGCGACAATTTTCCTGAATTACATCGATGCTGCTGCAGTATATCATAATGCTTCTACGCGATTTACGGACGGTTTTGAATTCGGTTATGGCGCGGAAATTGGAATCAGCACACAGAAATTACATGCGCGAGGTCCAATGGGGTTAAAAGCGTTGACGACAATAAAGTATGTCATCCGTGGGAACGGGCAAGTGCGAGTATAGGGAGGTTGATAGGTTCGCGGGTATACTCCTCGACAAACGGGTAACCCCTATCATTCACAGTGAACAACATAAAAAAAGCCACGGAGATCAATCACTCCGCGGCTCCCTTTAATTCAATTCCAAATGCTGTTTCATAGCACTGGTAATTTCCAATAATTCAGTATCATCCATAATGTAATACCATATACCGTCGTTCATTCGCGTGCCTTCACCTTTTTCAAAATGAAGTTGTTCAACTTTATCAGCTGCGTCACGGTAGTCCTTCTGGATGTCTACCATTTCATCAAACGTCATATTCGTTGTCACATTATCACCTAATGCATTGAAAACACTGCGGTATTTCAAGAGACTTTTCACAGAGGTTCCTTCGCGCAGTACGCCTTCAATCACCTGTTTCTGGCGGTCTTGACGGCCAAAATCACCACTCGGATCATCTTTACGCATCCGTACATAGGACAATGCTTCTTTACCGGTCAATGTGATATTACCAGCAGCGTATTGAATAGAATCCTGTGTAAATTCAAAAGGATTGTTAACGCTAACACCACCTACAGCATCCACAATTGATTGGAAACCTTCCATATTGACTTCCATAACATAGTCAATTGGAATATCCAATAAATTCTCAACCGAATCCATCGACATTTGAATACCACCAAATGCATACGCATGATTCAGTTTATCTGTGGTACCATGACCGACAATTTCTGTATACGTATCTCGTGGAATACTAACCATCTTTGTCGACTTCAACTTAGGATTGACTGCCATTACAATCATTGTATCCGAACGACCTTTATCCCCTTCGCGTTCATCAACACCTAAAATAAGCACAGAGAATGGGTCCTGATTACGGAAAACAACTTCTTCTTCTCGCTTCTCGGACGATTCCCGGTCTATAGGTTTATACATACCTTTCAACGTTGACGTCAAGTCAAAAAAGACACTAAATGCAAAGCAACCGATAATAAGGCCGATCACCGCAATAATCCAAGGCCATTTTTTACGTTTTTTTATTTTCTTACTATCTGTACGTTTCATTATATTTCCTCCAGTTGTTGTCAATCAAAAAAAGTGTCTCAAAAGCACTCTGTTTTAGACGTTATTCCTGCGAACAAGTTTCATTGGCAATAAAAGAATATAAAATGCGGAATTTTGTTACTATATTGCCGATAAATATTTCAATCAAATTTTCTATTTCAATTATTTAGATTGAATGTCAAGTTATTCATGTATATAATTACTAGATATATTATACTTAAAATAGAATGGATGATACCTATGCTAAAAGAATCAATTGAATTTCGAAATAACGTAAAAATATACGGTGAGGGAACAAAAACGATAATGTTTGCACACGGATTTGGCTGTGATCAGCAAGTTTGGAACAGAATCACACCTGCATTTGAACAGGACTTTAAAATAGTTCTTTTTGATTACGTTGGATCTGGCCATTCAGATAAAAGTGCGTATAAGAGTGAAAGATATAGCAATCCTGCAGGGTATGCTTCAGATATACTAGAAATTTGTGAAGCTTTTGAGTTAACCAATATCATATTTGTCGGTCATTCCATTAGCGGGATGATTGGATTACTGGCATCTATCCAGAAGCCCGAGTTGTTTGACAGGCTTTGTCTTATAAGCCCATCACCGCGTTACATAAACGAACCGGGTTATCCGGGTGGTTTTGAAATAGAGGATATTAACGAATTACTGGAAATGATGGAGAAAAACTACAAGGAATGGGTGAAATATTTGGCGCCTGTTGCTTCAAAAAATCCTAGTCGGCCAGAGTTAACGGAAGAATTCGAAGTTATGTTAATGTCAAATGATCAATTAATCGTTAGGCAATTTTGTGAAATGACCTTTAACATTGATGTCCGAAGTGAACTAACTAAAGTAGTCAGACCATCACTCATTCTTCAGACAAAAGAAGATTCTATAGTACCTATTGAGATTGGTGAGTATTTGCATTCGCATATCGCTAACAGCAACTATATATTAATGGAGGCTACTGGCCATAATCCGCATTTAAGCGCTCCTACTGAAACAATTCAGCATATTAAACATTTTATTAAGGGATAAAGACAGCTTAGGAATGGTGCAGGAGGTTGAAAAATGGATGATCAGCTAAATTTCGCCCCGTGTGGCTATCTAACTATGGACCGTAATGGTTATATATTTGAGATGAATGCCACGCTCCAAAAAATGTTGGGACAACAAGAATTAGAATGGAATGGACAACATATTCACTCGCTATTAACGACGCCATCTCGTATTTATTATCAAACTTATTTCCTACCATTATTAGATATTAATGGAGATGTAAATGAAATCTATTTGACATTGAAAAGTACAACGGGGAAAATTCCAGTTCTTATGAATGCCATTGAACGTAAAATAGAACACGAAACGCGAATTGAGTGCGTTATTGTAGAAATGAAAATTAGAGATGAATATGAAAATGAACTTATTCAAGAAAGACGTAATGCTGAAAGTGTTGTTCAGAAGACAGACAAAGCCTATGAGGGCTTACAGCAATTATTAAAAGAAGTAGAGTGTAAAAAAAATGAGCTTGAGACCATCAATGAAAAACTAAAAGTGCTCGCTTTAACAGATTCACTCACAGGATTAAAGAATAGAAGATACTTTGAAGAACAGTTATTGCTATTCATCGAGTCATACACAACTTCCCACATACCTTTTTCACTATTGGCCATAGATATTGATCATTTCAAACGTATAAATGATACTTTTGGTCATCCAATTGGAGATCTTGTCTTACAAGAAGTTTCGTTAATTTTACAAGAGTCGAAACGGCCTCACGATATAGTCGCTAGGATAGGCGGAGAAGAATTCATCATATTATTGCCGGAAACAAATCTAGAAAAAGCCTTTGACATTGCAGAATTGACAAGGAAAAGATTTGAACTGTTTGAATGGTCTTATACTCCTTTAACAATCAGTTCAGGGGTGACAATGGTTAGGCAAGGAGATACGACTACAACAATAATTAGAAGAACAGACGCTACCCTTTATGCATCTAAGAATGCGGGCAGAAATATAGTTTCTATTGGATGAACGAATATCACTGCCCCAGGTAGTCAAAACATACTTGGGGTTTTAGTGTTTGATAAAACAGTATCCGTTATCAAATCAAAGACTTGGAAAATGATACTAAACGATGTTTGTAGAAGGGAATTAACGATGAATAACCAAAGGGAAATATTAAATAATAAAGTTCACAAAGACCTGCAATCAGATCGGATACTGGGTGTCATATTTGAATACATGGCAAAAGTATCAATGGAAAATGATTTAGAAAAATCATTGATGATATTAGCCGATTTAGGAAAAAAACTTGTGGTAGCCGATCGTTGCTCTGTCTGGTTGTATGACACTTCGAAACAAACGATATGGACCGTCGCAGCGCATGGCATTGAAAAAGTAATTATTCCGCAGGAAAGCGGATTTGTCGGTCATAGTATAGCAACCGGAAAAATCATCATCGTTGAGGATGCCTATTTGGATGAGCGATTTAACCAGGAAATTGATATTGAAACGGGATATAGAACGTGTTCAGTCCTCTGTATTCCTTTCCATAACAGCAATGGAACTGTAATTGGTGCATTTCAAGCGATAAATGAAATGACTGCTCAAGGTACTTTTAGTGAAAAAGATAGTGAAATATTAGGTTTAGCTGCTACGTATGCCGGTAAGTCCCTTGAGTCTGCAATTCTGTTAAAAGAAATTATCGAAACGCAAAAAGAAATGCTTGAGACTTTGGGCGAAATCGGGGAAAGTCGTTCCCAGGAAACGGGAAATCATGTGAAGCGTGTTGCATTATATTCTTATTTACTAGCTAAACTAGCTGGCATTTCTGAAGAAAAAGCCAACCTTTTGAGAGATGCATCACCTATGCATGACATTGGTAAAGTAGCGATCCCTGACAGCATATTGCTAAAACCAGGCAAGTTAACAGTGGAAGAATTCGAAATCATGAAACAACATACGATCATAGGTTACAATATTTTTAAAAATTCTCAACGCGATTTACTTCGCACTGCGGCAATTATTGCGTATGAGCACCATGAAAAATGGGATGGCACAGGATATCCAAATGGCTTAAAGGGTGAAGCGATTCATATTTTTGGACGAATTACTGCAGTTGCAGATGTTTTTGATGCACTGGGCAGCGACCGTGTTTATAAAAAAGCTTGGAAAATTGAACAGATTGTTGCGTATATGTCCGAGCAACAGGGGAAGTTTTTCGATCCGATATTGACGCAACTGTTTCTTAACAATCTTAAATTATTTATCGCAATTCGGGACCAGCACAGTGATGTGGATAGGAGAAATTAATGCGAAAAACAATCTGTTTTCAAGAAGAAAGAGTATTTAACATACCAATTGAGCAAATGTGGTCCTTGCTTGAAGACACCAATCAGTTGAATAAATATATAGGTTTGTTTCCAGTCCGATTTTCCCCTTTTACCCATGAAAATGGATCTCTCGTTCGACAGTCACGGGCAAAAGTATTTGGAGTGATAGAGATAGCCTGGCGTGAAAATGTATTTGAATGGATCAAACAGCAATCCTATTCAATAGAACGTGTGTATATAACAGGCCCAGCCGAGCGTGTGCTTTGGAAGGTTATTTTAGAACCACAAGGTGAAAGTAGAACTTTGTTAAGACTGAAAGGCGAGTTTACATACCGCAATCTACTGGGCCGGCTTATCATGAAAGTGAATACAATTCCTCAATTAAGGAGGACTTTCCTTTATGCGTTGAAATTGGAGGGGAAAAGTGAAGTCACAACAATTTTGCCACAAGCTAGGCGGACAGCTATTGTACAGAAGGAACATTTGGGGAGATTAACCGCAAAGCTTTACTCCGCCATCAGTAATAAGAAAATGGTTGAAGAATTTATACAAACAATTGAGATGGGCAATGATAATGATGTGACGAGTATGAAGCCTCTACTATGGGCAGAGACTCATCAATATGATCGAAGGCAGACAGTCGAACTTTTTCTTGTCGCTACAAAAGTAGGGATTCTGGATCAAGAGTGGAGTCTAATGTGCCCCAATTGCCGAGTACCAAAAAGTCAGACGAATACGCTTAGACAACTAGATGATACAGTGCATTGTGATCTATGTGGAGTTGATTATGAAATCGATTTTGATCGCTATGTCGAGATGCGCTTTACTGTTAACCCGAGTATACGGCAAGCGAGTCAGGAGTTATTCTGTATAAATGGGCCAATGAACTCTCCGCATATAGTCGCTCAATTTCGAATTCCGGGTAACTCGTCAAAGGAACTGAAATTGCCCGATTGGGATCAAAAACTGCGCTTACGCGTATTGAAGTTTAATTATACAGCTATCATTTATGAAGAAACGGATGACACCAAGTCACAATTGACAATTACAGAATCGGGAATCGCTGAAAAAGAAGTCGCTAAAACACGTTTCATGCAAGTAGAAAATCGTACTAGTCAAGAACTTGTTTTGGTAATAGAAGAAGTGGAGTGGGACCGATTTGCACTGACAGCAACTGAAGTAACTTCTCTTCAACTGTTTCGAGATTTGTTTGCGAAAGAAGTGTTATCGCCCGACCAGCAGATTGGCATTGGAAAAATGACCATTTTATTTACAGATTTAAAAGGGTCAACCCTACTTTATGAATCTATTGGAGATGCACTTGCTTATTCAGATGTGAAAAAGCATTTTGATTTTTTGAAAAAATATATTCAAGATAATAATGGCACTGTTGTTAAAACAATTGGCGATTCTGTTATGGCTGCATTCATTCGAGATAAGGATGCTTTTAATGCTGCCATTACGATACAGAAAAACATTCATTTGTTAAATGAAAATATATCACAAGCCGTGCAAGTGAAAATTGGGTTTCACACTGGTCCTGTTATCGCTGTAAACGCAAATGAAATCCTCGATTATTTTGGGCGTACAGTGAATATGGCTGCACGAATCCAACAGCAAAGTGAGGGCAGTGATATTGTCATCAGTGAAAATGACTATCGAGATTTACTTGAGTCATCCGATATCTCACTACACGACACTTCTATTGAAATCGAATCTTTAACTAAACAATTACACGGTGTAGATGGCGATACTTCATTAATAAGAATTCGATTATAATATTTGGAAACGACTTCAGGAGGTACTTCATTGGGAGATAAAATACGATTACGCCTGGTATTGACAGGGATATTATTGGGGATATTGATGGCTGCAATGGATAACACGATTGTAGCGACAGCGCTCGGTTCGATATTGGGAGATTTGGGCGGTGTGGACAGCTACATTTGGATTACATCTGCTTATGCGGTAGCTGTTCTTGCAGGGATGCCGATTTTCGGGAAATTATCCGATATGTATGGACGAAAACGGTTCTTTTTATTTGGTATCATTGTTTTCTTAATCGGTTCTGCTCTTTGTGGATTGGCGCAAACGGTTCCGCAGCTTGCTGTATTCCGTGCGATCCAAGGTATTGGGGGAGGGGCTTTATTGCCAATCGCATTCACGATTGTTTTCGATGTATTCCCTCCTGAACAGCGTGGGAAAATGACAGGGCTTCTTGGCGCAGTATTTGGCGCTTCAAGTGTTCTGGGACCTTTGCTTGGAGCTTGGATTACCGAATCAATTAGCTGGCACTGGGTATTTTACGTCAATATTCCAATTGGTGCGATTTCATTATTCTTAATCATTCGTTATTATAAGGAAGCTGCACAACCAATCAAGCAAAAGATAGACTGGCTTGGTGCAATTACACTTGTTACGGCCGTCGTCAGCTTGATGTTCGGACTGGAGTTGGGTGGAAAAACGTTTGAGTGGTCATCATGGCAGATTATTTCGCTTTTTAGTATATTTGCCCTCTTTTTCATTGTCTTCATATGGGCTGAAACCAAAGCGAAAGAACCAATTATTTCGTTTTGGATGTTCAAGAACAGACTTTTTGCATCATCCCAGGCGCTGGCTTTCTTATATGGAGCTACATTTATTGGCTTGACGATTTTCATACCTCTTTTTGTGCAGGCCGTATACGGTGGATCTGCCACAAATGCGGGAATCATTCTTATGCCTATGCTTCTTGGCTCGGTCGCTGGGAGTGCACTTGGAGGAATATTGCAGACGAAAACATCGTATCGCAACATCATGGTGATTTCGGTTATTGCTTATTCAATCGGTATGGTGTTAATGAGTACGATTTCACCTGAGACGTCGCGAATAGCCTTATCCCTATTTATGGTACTTGTCGGCTTTGGTGTAGGTTTTTCATTTTCATTACTACCTGCAGCATCGATGCATGAAATGGACTATCGCTATAGAGGATCAGCAAACGCAACGAACTCATTTTTCCGTTCGTTAGGTCTTGCATTAGGTATTACAATTTTCGGTGCGATTCAAACAAAATTGCTAACAAGCGAAATGACCACTGGTTTTGCAAAACTTGGTGGAAGCGGGCAAGGAGGGCCGGAATCACTTGGTAATATCCAAACTGTATTTCAGCCTGAAACTCGCGCAAACATCCCGCCAGATATATTGGATGTGATTGTAAACGCAATGTCCACATCCATCTCGGCTACTTATCTATGGTCACTTATTCCAGTAGGAATTGCAGTTATTGCCGTTTTCTATATGGGAAATGAGAGATTAGATGTAACTAAAAAACAGTAAAGCAAAAAAGCTGTCACATCCATTTCACAATGGATGTGACAGCTTTTTTCTAAGGTTTATTCAGTTGCTACTTTAATTAGCTTCGCTTAAAACGACTGTTTTTTTTTGATTTCAGTCGGTGCAATCTGTCATTTACTTCTTGTTTCATTTCCGCAGTTTTTCCTTCGTCTATTTGGAATGAAGTGATTTCATCCCCTTGGATTTCGACTAAAAACCATGTGCCGGGTGCACTGCTGGAAGGTATTGTAGAAATGTCGACATGGAATTCTTTCTGCAGTTCTTCAACTAAAAGAAGTGCTTTTTCGTTGTCTGTAAACCGATCAAGATATGCTGAATACATAATTAGCCTCCTATGCACGCAATTCCTTGCGCAAGAATGTCGGCAATGCGGGCAGGTCCAATGCCTTTGATTTTACTAAGGTCGTCAACTGATTGGTAAGGACGGAGCTGGATTAAGTCTTGTGAACGAGCAGGACCAATATGGATAATCCGCTGTATCTCCGCTTCACTCGCTGAGTTGATATCCACACAAGTTCCACTTGAAACGGGTTGCACTTCTTTTTTGGGTTCAGGTGTAGGGGCAACTTCAGTTTCTATTTCTGGAGGCGTGTGTTTTATAGTCCCTTGGTTATTTGTCTGGACATTAAATGTCTCGCCATCTGTTTCTACAATAACTGTTCCGTGGGCATCTGTTCCATAAACGAGAGCACCGCTTTTTTTAAGTCGATTAATCGTTTCGATATGAGGATGTCCGTATTGATTGTCAACACTTGCCGAATAAATTGCTATATCTGGTTTAACAGCGTTTAAAAATCTGTCTGTTGTTGATGTTTTCGATCCGTGGTGACCCACTTGTAAGATGTCTGCCTGCAGATTTGCACCACGACTAAGCATTTCACTTTCTGCATCTTCTTCACTGTCACCAGTAAAGAGGAAGGAAACGTCGCCGTATTGCAAACGAATCGCAAGCGAGTTGTTATTGGTATCGCCTGCTAGCGATTGTGGATGAAGAACCGCAAGCTCAAGCGGGCCTATGTCGAAAACATCTCCAACTTCCGGCTCATAGTAATCTACATTATTGTCTTCGATTACAGCAAGTGATTGTGCGAAAACTTGCGATTCCGATGTTTCACCATTCATCCAAACTTCTGCTACATTAAATGTATTGATGATTTTATCCAGTTGCCCAATATGATCTGCATGAGGATGCGTAACCGCGACAATATCAATGTCTGTTATGTTCTGATCTTGAAGATAGGATACCACCTCTGTTGAGTTCCAATCCCCGGTATCGATGAGTACTGCAAATGCTTCTTCACCCTGACTGTATTCAATCAATGTGGCGTCCGCCTGCCCAACATCTATGTAATGGACTTTCATTTTCGAGAACGGAAGTTTCTGCTGTTCAACAGGATCTGAGACATCTACTTCAACAACTTCTCTCTGTTCATCTTTTGTTTCTTCCTCTACTAACTCAAGATCATCATTTACATTGTCAGGTATGGTCGGCTGTGTAGTACCTTGCCCACAGCCTGCAAAAATAAGTAGACCTGCGAATAAATAAAGACTGGTGAAGATTTTTTTAATCATTTTTTCTCCTCTATCATGTGGTTATTTTCTTATTATATATGTTGAGAGAAAGAATCCCGTTGAACTCGCTGCGCCTACCCGCCGTCCAGTTACTGGACATTCTAAGGCGACTTCGCTCAGTTCGTTTAAGTACTCAATTGTTCATCATATATAGTATAGTGTAGCAGACATAGTCACTTTGGATAATATTATTATTAAAACTTCATGTAAATAATCAAACGTTCATTCTTTCTACAAAAACTCCCAATAATTTAACCTGTTTTAATAGTCAGTTAGCATTTATAATAGAAGTATATTCTAAAAGGAGTTGTCGTAAGCTTGAAGCTTATTTCGAAGTTTGCAACAAAGATTATAGTTCTCGTCCTCTTAGTCACTGGAATAGTAGCAAGTGTAGGGTGGTACTTCTTTGATGCAAATAAAGGAATCGCAGTATCTTTTTCCGAATTAGAAAAAACAATCCAAGCACAAAACGATCGAGTTGTATCGCTTAAAGAAACGTCTAATGGAACAGTGTACTTACAGACGAAAGACGAGCAATACGTAACTCAAGTTCGTCCCGAAAGCCAGTTAGTCGAACAATTAGTCGAAAAATATAATATCTCATATAACTATTCCGATCAAAGCCAATATGGTAGTTTATTGTTCGGAGGAGTGTTCATTACGCTACTAGTTACATTAATTGTGCTTCATAAAAAAGGAAAGATTGGTGTCGGTGCATCGACTATGAAAAATAGCGCATCCAAATCGACACCTTTGCCCGAAATAACAATGCAAGATATTGGTGGGCTTCCAGAAGAAATGAAGGAAGAGATTTTACAAACGTTATCCATTGTGAAAAATCCGAAACGGTCCGCCCAAGTTGGAATTCAGCCACCGAAAGGGATTCTTTTATATGGACCACCTGGTACAGGGAAAACGTTACTGGCTCAAGCCATCGCGCGTGAAATAGGAGCAACTTTTTATTCAGCCAGTGGGTCAGCTTTTACAGAATTATTTGTAGGAGTAGGAGCCTCCCGTGTACGTTCGCTGTTTGAAAATGCAAGAAAGCAGCGACCAGCAGTCATTTTTATTGACGAAGTTGATGCGCTTGCAGCTAAACGGAAAACACATGGCGGGGAAGAAGCGGAAAAAACATTAACTGAACTGCTCGTTCAGCTTGATGGTGGAAATAATAACGATGGTGTGCTATTCATCGCAGCAACGAACCGTAAAGACATGCTAGATGAAGCATTTCTTCGCCCAGGTCGGATTGATTATTCTTTCCAAGTTCCTCTGCCCGATACGACTGGAAGAAGAGAAATCATCGATATTCATACGAGAGGCAAGCTGTTGGCTGATGAAGTCTTTGCTTCGTTAGATACTCTTGCCGAAAGTACATCAGGGTTTTCAGGGGCTGAACTGAGTTCTCTCTTTAAAACAGCGAGCAGAAGAGCAATCCGAGACGGGCGTGAAAAAATTGCAAAGAGTGATCTTGATTTTGCAATTGACCGCACCATTCTTGGAAGTGCCTCCCGTTCAATGAACGACCCAGAGACAAAAAGAAGAGTAGCCATACATGAATCCGGGCACGCGCTAGTCGCTGCAATAACAAAACCCGGGTCAGTAAGGAAAGCAACGATTATTCCACGCGGCCAAGCACTTGGATATGTTGCGCCAATTCAGAAAGAGCTTCACTTGTCTACGTATAGTGAATTATTGGATCAAGTTAGCATGATTCTTGCTGGTGGCGTTGCTGAACGTGTCTATCTTGGCGAGCACAGTATCGGTGTAAGTGGCGATGTACAACAAGCGAAAGAAATCATTGAGCGTATGGTTGACACGGGTTTATTACAAGACGGGTTCACGTTAACTTTCAATAAAAGCGAGAAAGAAGCAAAGATGCAAATTCTTTTTGATAAAGCACTTCGCAAAACAGAAAGTCTCATTCAAGGACACGCGTCAGAATTTGAACAGTTGGTGGATCTATTAATGCAAAAGGAAACACTGGACGGTTCAGAAATCCAACAGATTGTCGGCAAGAACGCAGTTGAAATATAAGGCTGTTAAAAAAGTAATCAGTAGGAGAGGCATTTGTCTCTTCTTTTTTGCATTGGGATCAGAGCATATAAGGGACTTGCCCAAGCATATATCGGAGTCGACCGATCATATAAGGTTTTTGCCCAAGCATAAATCAGAGTTGACCGATCATATTAGATTCTTGACCAAGCATAAATCAGAGTTGACCGATCATATAAAATTCTTGACCAAGCATAAATCAGAGTTGACCGATCATATAAAATTCTTGACCAAGCATAAATCAGAGTCGACCGATCATATAAGGTTTTTGACCAAACATAAATCGGCGTTGCCCAATCATAAATATTGTTCAATCAATCATAACCTCAAAAAACTCCCCATTACCTTGCTTATGAATTCAGAAGTTCGTTCTAATTTCTTCTCGTTGCTCCTACAGTGTAACAAGGCATGAAATTGGGAGGGATTATTAATGCTAATAGATGGGGTCTTTTCAGGAGGGGGTTTGAAGGGGTTTGCGTTAGTAGGTGCTTATCAAGTGCTCGAAGAAAAAGGGTATCGTTTTCATCGAGTAGCTGGAACAAGTGCGGGTGCTATTCTTGCTAGTTTCATAGCGGCTGGCTATACAGCTAAGGAAATCGAAATGATGCTAGATGAACAAGATTTCCAGGTGCTTCTTGACCCAAGGAAAACAATTATTCCCTTACCTTTAATGAAATGGTTTCTACTGTACTGGAGACTTGGTTTATACCAGGGGAAAGCTTTAGAAAATTGGTTTTTAGAAAAGTTAGCGGCAAAAGGAGTTTATACATTTTCGGATTTACCGCCAGGGAAATTAAAACTTGTTGCTTCGGATTTAACGAACGGTAAGATGATGGTTCTTCCAGACGATTTAGAGGGTTATGGATTATCAGCAGATACCTTTCCAATTGCTCGTGCTTTACGCATGAGTTGCGGAATTCCATTTTTCTTCGAACCGGTACGGTTAAAAGTAGGAAAAGGTGAGACAATTGTTGTAGATGGTGGGGTATTAAGCAACTTTCCAATGTGGATATTTAACGACGAAAATGGAAATACAGAACGACCTGTCCTTGGATTGAGACTTAGTCGTAGCCAAGAAGAAATGCCAGGACATAATATCGACAATGCCTTAGACTTATTTGAGGCCCTTTTTTCAACGATGAAGAATGCGCATGATGAAAGGTATATTTCTCGAAAGCATGAAAGAAATATTATTTTCATACCGGTGGATGATTATAGCGCAACTCAGTTTGATATGGATGAAGAAACAAAAGAGTCGCTAATGGATGCAGGACGTAACAGTACGCTTAAATTTTTGAAATCATGGTGAAAAGTACTGGGGACCAAAACGATTTCGAGTCGTTTTGTTCCCTGGTATTTTTTTGTAGCTACTTTGGACGACTATTCCGTATGAAAATTGCCCTCTTTAGGTATGTGCACCAAAATAATCACGCTGTATCTAGATTAGGTTGTTGGCGATGACTCAGTACGATTACTATCACAGTAAGCCAATGTATTTGAAAAGAATGAATTTGAACTCCAAGTTGAATGACGACAATTACTACTTGTCGAAGTGCATTCTGATAGACACCTACTATCTCTCGGAAATAAGCATCAACTCTTACGGTAGAACATACCACGAATGTCCTCAGTTTCAACTGACTATGAGTTCACTTTTTTAAAAAGTAATTTAACTTTTTTGTAACTAAGATATTAACTAAGGTACAGTAATGAAATAATGATATATGATTTTGTAACTCCATTACTTTAAAGGATATTCACAGTATACTATTTGTCTGTATGTGATTTAAAAGTGCGTACTTCACAAGTGTGATTATGAAATATATACTTAGTTTGCACCAAAAAAACGAACAAAAGGAGAATGAAAAAATGAAATTACAATTAGCGTTAGATCTTGTTAACATTCCAGAAGCCATTGAAATCATAAAAGAAATAGGGGAGCATATCGATATAGTTGAAATCGGAACGCCCGTTATCAACAAAGAAGGTCTTAAAGCTGTTACAGAAATTAAAGCTGCATTCCCTAACTTAGAAGTTCTTGCAGACGTTAAAATCATGGATGCTGCAGGTTATGAAGTATCTCAAGCTTCTACAGCAGGTGCTGACATAATAACTATTCTTGCACAAGCTGAAGATTCTTCAATCAAAGGTGCTGTTGAAGAAGCGAAAAAACTAGGTAAACAAATATTGATAGATATGATTGCTGTAAAAGACATCAAAAAACGTGCAGCAGAACTTGATCAGCTTGGTGCTGATTACATCTGTGTTCACACAGGTTATGATTTACAAGCCGAAGGTAAGGATTCATTAGAAGACCTGCGTACAATCAAAAGCGTTGTGAAAAATGCTAAAACAGCAATTGCAGGTGGAATTAAGCTTGAAACGTTAGCTGAAGTGATTAAAGTACAACCAGATTTAATCATTGTTGGTGGTGGAATCACAAGTAAAGTCGACAAAAAAGCTGAAGCTTCAAAAATTCAAAAGTTAATCAAAGAAAGCGTGATCGTGTAACATGAACACGATAGGTTACGCAGATGAAATTTTGGCCGAGCTAAAGCGAACCATTAATCTAATTAATAGTGAAGAAACCGAAAAATTAGTAGAAGGAATTTTACATGCGAAAAAGGTATTTGTTGCAGGTGGAGGCCGCTCTGGCTTCATGGCTAAGGCATTTGTAATGCGTATGATGCACGTTGGTCTTGATTCATACATTGTAGGTGAGACGGTAACGCCGAATTTAGAACTGGATGATATTTTCATTGTCGGTTCTGGATCCGGTGAGACCCAAAGTTTGGTCGCTATGACTAAAAAAGCGAAGAGCATTGGTGCAACAGTGGTAGCAGTTACCATTAATCCTGATTCTACAATAGGAAAGTTAGCTGACATTAAGATTGAAATACCTGCCCAAGTAAAAGGGGATGGCAACAGTGGGAAGTCAATTCAACCGATGGGATCACTGTTCGAACAATCGCTACTCCTATATTTTGATGCAGTTATTTTGAGAGTTATGGAGAAAAAAGGGCTGAATTCTGAAATGATGTATGGACGACATGCTAATTTGGAATGAAATCTCTTTCCTATTTACGAAGATTTCAGGGTATTCTGCAGGCCATTTAAGTACATATTTATATAGATTTTAAAGTGTGTATACTTTTTGTGAGCTGATCATATAACCGAATCTAAGTTGGTTTAAAGAATAAAAAAGAACTGATTTCCCTTTTAGAAAAGGAAATCAGTTTCTTAGGTTCTTTCATATTATCGTTGCAATTTTTGGTGTAGCTATCGTATGTCAAAAGTGGCTTTACTAGACAGCTTCCTAAATAACATGCGAGGATAGCTTTATAGCTAGAAAAGAATAAAGGGGGAGTTGTTACAATTAAAAAGTATGATGTAACACCTACCATTTATGAAGGTATGGCTATATATACGAAAAAACAACCAAAGTTGAATCGAGAAAAGAATAGCGGGAGTTCGTTTAAAGAGAATTGATCATGGAGACTGTTTTATGGTTGCTGCACCTGCAAGAGTATTGTGAACGAAGGGCTAAGATAAGTGCAGTTTCGCAATTCATAATAAAAGGAGAGATTCTATGTATAAAATGATTGCCATCGACCTTGATGGTACGTTGCTCACAGACGATTTTATGATTTCGCCAGATACAGTCAAGGCAATTCAAAAAGCGGTAGAAATAGGAGTGATTGTAACGATTGCTACCGGTCGCATGTTCCCTTCAGCAAAACAGTTTGCGCAGCAGTTAGGTATAAATGTACCACTTATTACTTATCAGGGGGCAATTATCAAGGATACCGAAGAAAAAGAAGTAATGTATGAGCGCATAATTCCACCAGATATTGCACAAAAGTTAGTTGACATTGCTTGCGAGAAAAAAATACATTTACAAGTGTATCAAGATGATATTCTCTATGGCGCGTCAGAAAATGATAAGCTTATTTCTTATGCCGAAGCAGTTAAGGTCCCATATACAATAGAACCGAATCTTGCCAAGCTTGCTAAACATGGATTTACGAAAGCTCTCTTTATTGAAAAACCTGAATACCTTGACAAATTACAAGGAGAATTACGAACACTGTTCGGAGAGCGGGCTCATATCGCGAAATCAAAAGTAGACTATCTCGAGGTTACACACCCAGAAGCAAACAAAGGGAGTGCGCTGTTACATCTAGCAGAAAAACTGGGCATTGACCGTTCCGAAATTATTGGGATAGGGGACAACCACAATGATTTAGAATTGATTAAAACAGCGGGTTTAGGTATTGCAATGGGTAATGCAGTAAAGGAATTGAAAGATAGTGCTGATTACATCTCACTTACTAACAATGAAGAGGGAGTACTACATGTTATAGAAAAGTTCGTTTTGGAGCCAAATAGCGTAATTATCTAATAGGACATAGTTGATGGTTTATTTTTTAAATTACAAATATATAGTGGTGGAGAAAATACGTACATTGATCAGGAAAGGAGGCGGAGTAAATTCCGAATTTAGGGCAGAAAGCGTTTAATTGTGAAAAAGAATTGACGCTTGCTATTATTGGCGGTAAGTGGAAAATGCTTGTATTATGGCATCTTGGCAAGGAAGGAACCAAACGTTTTGGTGAACTAAAGAACCTTATTCCCGGTATTACGCAACGAATGCTTGTGAATCAATTACGTGAACTTGAAGACCATTTGATTGTCCATCGGGAAGTATATCCAGTTGTCCCTCCAAAAGTTGAGTATTCACTTACTGAACATGGGAGAAGTCTTATGCCGATATTGGAGAGTATGTATGAATGGGGGAAGGATTATATAGAGAATGTCTTGGAAGATCAAACTGACGACCTATAAAGGGGGCGTCAGTTTTTTTGATGAAGTACGCAAGGCTCATATAATGCGACACCTTGCAACATATAGTTTAGAATTTCTTATGAATATAGAAAATGAAATGGCATTCGTCAGTAGAACATATCTTAATAGCGTGTCCTCTTAATGCATTATCCAGCTGTAATTCTGCGACTGGTGTTCCTAGCGTATTTAATAGTAAATTACCATGTCACGTCAGTTAAGTAGCCATTTATTTGCACATAATACTGGTGAATAGCGCTGCGCCTTGTTTACTTTCTGCAAATATTAGGCATGTATTCATGTGATGCCAAATAGAAAGTGACACTTCTTTAAAATAAATAAGAAAAAAACATAATGAAAGCATCAGCCGCCAAAATTGTATCTTTGGCGGCTTTTATTCATGTAGATGCCCCTCTATTCTTTCGTCCCAAAAAGCTTTAGCACTTCGTGTACTTATGCATGTGGAGAGCGATGGATGAAGAACTACCATACGATTACCGGGAAAATATGTAGGGATACGACGAAGTAGCATCCCTACATATCCAGACATCACGTTAATCGTAATAGAAGTCATTCAATCCAAAGCGTAACTATACAAGTAGTGGGCAGTGGGTGATCAAGTTATTTACTGGTTTCTTTTTGTTAATCAACAGACGTATTAGTATGTAATATACCTAGGGGAAATGTTATGTTAGTGCTCCTTTTTTCTTCTCTATCCGCGCAAATGACCTGAAACTTATTAGTGTAGCTACATATGCAAAAACGCTTCCAGTAAATAACGGGATAATCCCAGGATATAGTGTAGCAACAAAGTAGATACTTCCAGCTAAAGCGCCAATCGTGATGACTTCAATCGGAGATGTAATTGCGATTAAGAAAGACTGTTTGAGGTATTGAAAGAACTTTAAGTTGAAATGTACGTAGACTGGGAAGAAAAAGAATAATGTGATGATGCTTGAAATAAGTATGAAAATTAATACGGGGTATAAAAATTGCAATTCACCACGATTCAACTGTAAGAAAGAGAAATTGAAATAAAAGCAGTAGCTGATAACTAGAAAAATAAGGCCAAAACCATTTGTCTTTAAAAAGTCAGCCCGAAATAAAGCCCAGAACGAAGGAAGTATTTTGAATTTCTCTTCGTCTCGAATTAATTTGCGGACGACTGCAAACATAGCGGCTGTAGCCGGAAAGATTCCAAAAGCAACTAACCCTACTAATGTGAAAAAAACCCAAAGCAAATTAATATACGCTAATTCAATCATTCTATAAGAAATTCTATTAAATTTCTCCCATCCAATCAAATTAATCACCTCTCGATGTTAACTATATATTAATAACAAAGAAAGTAGCAACCATTATTATGCATAATTAATAGGTTGTTTCCAAAAAAATATTAATCTCAAGCCTCCAATTAAAGACGCTTTAGAGACTTGTCTCTTGATGAGAAATAATGTAATCTGATAAAAACGGGCGAACAATTCAATTACTTCAGTCTATTCGATGGATTTGAAAAGGTAATCACACGTATTTTTGTTAATTGCAGTAGTGTCATTTGAAAGAGTACTAAAAGGTTATTACCCAATCGGTTGAGACACCGAGAAAAGTATAGTGTGCAGAGGAAGTAGCTGTCAAATTGTAAAGGGGGTGTAAATCATATAGTAGTTGAATAGCAAATGATAACTAATCAGTAAAATTTGAGAGGGGTCATTTAGATGAGAAGAATTGGATTTTTTCTATTACTACTTTTACTTGGGGCTTTAATTGTGGGATGTAGCGCAAGTGACACTGATACTGGCACAGAAAAAGAAGAAACTGGTGGAGAAAAACCAGCAGAAGAAGTAGTAGGAGAAACTGAAAAAGAAGCGGGACTCTCTGGAGAAATAACAGTTTGGGCACATCCATTTACAGGTGATCAAGAAACTGAAGGAGCGATGTGGAAAGAGGTTATTGCTTCTTATGAAGAGCAAACTGGGGTAAAAGTCAACTTCGAACAAATACCATGGGCTAATCGTGACCAAAAAGTACTTACAGCTCTAGCGGCAAACAATGGACCCGATGTGTTTTACGTAATACCAGATCAGATGCCACAATACGCAGACGCGGGTATGTTACTAGCACTAGATCCCTATTTAGAAGGCTTTGATATTGATGATTTTGTAGATACAGCGTTAGTTTCTACAACATGGAAAGATGAGTTGTATGGACTACCAATCTTACAAGAAGCGTACACGTATTTATATAATGCCGATGTAATCAAAGCAATTGGTGAAGATCCTGCAAAATTACCTGCAACATGGGAAGAGTTTGAGAAATGGGCTGAAAAAGCAAAGGATAAGGGCTTTTATGCAACAAGTTTCCAAGGTGGAGGATCAATGAATGGAACATTATATCCATTCCTATGGCAAGCAGGCGGAGAAGTTATTACGGCAGATAATGACGTATTAATTAATAACGAAGCAGGAGTAGAAGCATTTGAATTTATTAACAAGATGTATAAAGAAGGCTGGATCCCGAAAGATTCAATTACTGCATTAGAACATGATGCGCTATGGGAAAGCGGAAAAATGTTAGCAGTTCAAGGTTCAGGTATTTCAGTAAGCCGTATGCTAAGTCAAAATCTTTTTGAATTCGTTATTGCGCCACCAATGAAAAACAAAGAGCAACTAACGTATGGGACAACAGGGATGTTTGTAGCCCCAATTAACACGGATAACCCTGCGGCAGCAGCAGAATTCATCAAAGTAGTAACGAGTTCGGATAATCAGAAGAAGTTTAATACAGTCACACAGTATATACCTACTCGAGAATCTGCAAAAGATATCTTTGGAGAGCAAAAATATTTGGCACAGTTAGCGGATTACACTCAATTTGCATTACCGGGAGTTATCCATCCAGAGGGACGCACAATCATGCCGTTAATTCAAGCTGAACTTCAAACAATGATGGAAGGAAAGAAAACACCAAAAGAAGCAGCAGATGCCGCTGCAAAAGCGATTGAAGGCAAGATAGGCAAATAAAATGTTAGTAAAGCAGAGAGCTTGATCAATACACGATCAAGCTCTCTGTTACTAACTTACATAGGAAAGGGTGATTACACTGAGTAAAGCAGTAACTTCTAAAAAGAGTAAGTTGCCACTCGGAGAAAGAGTGAAGCGTGAATGGAACCGTAATGCTATCGTATATATCTTTCTAATCCCTGTTTTAGTTCACTTCATTATTTTTCAGATATATCCTTTTGCATTGAGCTTTTATTTAACGTTTATGGATTGGAAGGTAATTGGCGA
This sequence comes from Sporosarcina sp. ANT_H38, assembly GCF_008369195.1. Taxonomy (GTDB): domain Bacteria; phylum Bacillota; class Bacilli; order Bacillales_A; family Planococcaceae; genus Sporosarcina. Next base: position 835,161 of record NZ_VOBC01000001.1, read on the forward strand.
TCCGGAATTTGTAGGACTTAAACATTGGAAGTATTTCCTAACCGATACATTGGCTTGGAAAGCTATTTGGAATACGGTGAAATTTTCAGTTTATTATATCGTGCCAACAATGGCCTTAGGATTACTTTTAGCGTTAATTATTAATTCTGGTGTTAAATCAGCAGGATTCTTTAAAGGAATCTTTTTCTTACCAGTGGTCACTTCATTTGTAATCATAGCGGGGATCTGGGGCTGGTTATTTAGAGGTACAGAGGCTGGAATGATCAACTACTTACTTAGTTTTGTAGGCATCGAACCGCAATTATTTCTCTCTGATTCTAGCCAAGCCTTAGCGGTTTTAGCAGGTTTGAGTATATTTAAAGTTGCTGGAAGTACGATGATTTATTATTTTGCGGGACTGCAGTCAATTGATCGACAATTGTATGAGGCGGCACGGATTGATGGGGCTTCATCATTTAAAATATTTTGGACGATAACATTTCCGTTATTAAAACCCATTCACTTTTTTGTCGCGATTACAACAACGATCGGTTCTTTCCAAATATTCGATTCGGCCTATTTATTAACGGGTGGGGGTCCGAATTATGCTACGACAACCATAGTATATTATTTGTATGAACAAGGATTTACGAGTCTCAACTTAAGCTATGCTGCTGTACTTTCTTATGTATTATTTTTTATTATCCTAGTTATCTCGCTAATACAGCGAAAATACCTAGGACAGGAATCTAATAATTACTAATCTGTAGATGCCCGCAGAAAGGAGATTGAAAAAATGCTGAAAAAAGTGATCTCATATATAGCATTAATTGTTTTGGGATTTTGTTTCCTATTGCCCTTTCTTATTATGATTTTAGGATCTTTTAAGGATGTTCAATATGCACAATTAGATCCGCTATTTTGGATTCCAGATCATCCTACAATGAAAAACTATTTATATATAATGAGAGACGGAATATTCGTCAGATGGATTTTCAACTCGGTTATTATTACTGTCATTCCGGTAGCGAGTCAGATGATATTTTGTGCGGTTTTAGGTTACATTTTTGCAAAGAAACAATTCCCAGGGCGAGAAATCGTATTTTGGATTTTCATGGCGGTTATCATGATTCCACAACAGCTATTAATTATCCCTAAGTTCATTATGTTTTCCGATTTCGGTTGGATAAACACATATTGGGCGTTGATCATCCCAGAGTTATGGGGGATTATGGGTGTGTTTTTAGTAAGGCAATTTCTGCAAAATATACCGAATGATTTGGAGGAAGCTGCATATATTGATGGTGCAAATGATATACAAATATTTTTTAAAGTCATTTTACCACTTTCGATACCGGTTGTTGCAACAGTGGGAACATTTTCATTTATATCAAACTGGAATGATCTATTCCAACCGCTAATTTACTTAACGCAGGAGAAAATGTTCCCAGTAACGCTCGGTTTAGCTTCAATGCTTGGGAAAGAAGGGAACTTTGGCATCGAAATGGCTGGTTCGACAGTTTCATTTATACCGACTTTCCTAATATTCTTGTTCTTCCAGCGTTACTTTACGGAAGGAATTCAAATGTCAGGATTGAAATAAAGAATTCCATCGAATTCGCTAGGGTATGTCTACGCTTAGTTCATATAGGTATATATATGTTCAATATATAGAAAGGAGTGGAGGGCACCGTTTGTACTTTAAAGATCGGCATTATTGGGTTAGATACAACGCATGTAGTGGCTTTTACTAAGTTATTAAATGATCCGAGTGAAAGATACCATGTGCAAGGTGGAAAAATAGTTGTTGCTTTTTCCGGGGGATCACCTGATTTTGAGCTTAGCATGTCTCGAGTTGAAGGCTTTACAAGAGAGCTTAGGGATAATTTTGAAGTTAAAATTGTGAATTCTATTGAGGAAGTTGCCAATGAAAGTGATGCGATATTAGTAGAATCAGTCGATGGGGCAGTCCATCATGAGCAATTACGAAAGCTTGTTGCGTTTAAAAAACCTATATTCATCGATAAACCATTTAGTCTAAGTTCGAAAGTTGCAGTCGAAATGATTCGATTAGCTGCGGACAATCAGACTCCTATTATGAGTACATCCGCGCTTCGTTATGCAGAAAGTTTGACGAATGTCCTTAAAATTTCCGATAGGGGAAGAGTTATAGGTGCTGATTGCTTTGGTCCAATGGAGCTACAGGATAAACAACAAGGTTTCTTTTGGTATGGAATTCATATGATAGAAATGCTTTTCACTATTCTAGGTGAAGGATCAAAGTCAGTAACGGCCATAACGAACAATGAACATGACGTTATTACGGGCGTTTGGGAGGATGGGCGCATAGGAACGGTTAGAGGTAATCGAAAAGGAAACTCTCAGTTTGGTGCAATGATTCACTTTGAACAAGGTTCGGAATATGTCGATATAAATTTAAATCAAAGACCTTATTATGCTAGTTTATTGGAGCAGATTATGGATTTTTTTCGTGACGGAATTTCGAGGGTGCCTTTAAGTGAAACAAAAGAGGTTATCCGTTTCGTTGAGGCGTCTAACGAAAGTAGCCATTATGGAAAAACGATAATTATGTAACAATAAGTTAAAAAAATTCATGTTTTAGAGCCGGAGTGTTTTGTAGTGGAATGCAAGCCGATGAAAAATACAGCGATTCTCCCATCGGCGAATAAAGGTGATCATTATGTTTGCTCTTCCTCAATAAAGCTTAGTCGATAAATGCGGCGGGGTCTTCCTTTATGTGCTAATTTTTCTTCACCAATGATATCAACTAGTTCAGCATCCATCCATTTTAAAAGAATTCGATTGGCGCTTCTAATGGTTACATTGAGTGTTGAAGCTAATTCTTGGGCAGTATAATCAATTTTTTTATGTCTAGAAACGCGTGCCATTAATTTTGTCATATAGGATGCTGACATTCCTGCCATTTCAGCTTTATCTAACAGAAGTGGATCTGTAATGGCTAAATTGTATCTTTCATATTGTTTATGACTTGTTATATCGACAGGCCCCAGGACGCTGCGATCTTCGCGAACAATATAACAAACGTTGCCACCTAAATCTTTTGATTGACGAAGTGCTAATCGGGCGTGATTGCCTGCTTCGGCAGCCGTACGGCCAAAGCCAACACCAAGACTTATCGTAATGCCTAGTTCATTTTTAACATCTTGGAGTAAGGGGATGAATTTATACCCCCTTGTTTCACGTTCGAAAATACCGCGAGTAGTAATGAATGAATATTCTTCACCGCCTAAATTGATCAGATGTCCATCAAGCAGTTTAATATAATCGAGAAGCATTTGTTGGATCGTTAATTTTAATAATTGAACATCATGCTCAGAAGAATATTTTTCTGTTACCCCTTTAAAATTATCGATATTAATTAAACCGAAGACAATTTGCGACTCTTTATTTCTTCGTGTATTTGTTGCTAAGAGCGCTCGTTCCAATGAAACGATCATATCCTGTTGTGTAGGAGTTACCCATTCATGGGGAATTTGGAGTGCAGATAATTGAATAGCTACGTCCTGAATCCCTGTAAGCGCAATTGCATTATGGCTTTGATAATTATCTATATGGAATTGTACTATTTCCTCGATGATTGTATTTTGTAAAGGGCTTTTATAGATAAGGAGTTCATAATTAACTTCTTCAAGCTCTGATAAAATTTGTTCAACATACTTTTCTTCAACCGTATCAATGGACAGGCACTTTAAATTGTACCTACTTTTAATAATAAATAATGACCTATAAAGTCCAGTGCCCATTAATGGCATATGATGCACAGGGATTATAAAATCTACAACTTGTTTGACGATATTGTATGAGTGATATTCTGTAAACATTAAAACTTCGACGTCATCCATTAATTCCGTTGTTATTTCTGTGATAAGACTAGTAGGTTCTATGATTCTGAAAACAGGTTTAAAGTTTGGAAATGTTTTCAGCGTTTCCCGTGTTTGATCGACGAGTGCTTTTGGTCCGATGATTCCGATATTAATATCTGAATTATCTTGTACAATACTTTTTCTAAGCATAAATTTTTCCTCCTTATCATCATGAGAATGTAAGATAACGGGCTAGTGTCTCTTAATCTAATGTTTTGTTTATAATACTTACTTCTGGTAATTATGTCAAAAACAAGTGATGATGGCGCTAATTCATTACGAAAGTTAAATGGTATAAAAGGACTTAATTAAGACTTGTCTTTTAGTGGAGGTCTACATACAATACTACTGAATAACAATTTAGATATATCTGATAACTGGTTGTGTTAAAACAAAAAGGGAGTGATGATATGAAGACACTTGCAGAGCTTGAAGACTTTATGACAAAACCATCATCAGAACTAATCAATGATCTTAGATTAGTAGATGGTGATATCTTAATTTTAGGTGTTGGTGGAAAAATGGGACCGACATTAGCGAAGATGACGAAACGAGCAATTGATGAAGCTGGGTTAGATAAGAAGGTGATTGGGGTTTCTCGGTTTTCAACTGGCAGTTTAAAAGAAGAGTTAGAGGACTTTGGAATTGAAACAATTGCTGTTGATTTATTAAATGATGAGCAACTACAATCACTCCCTAATGTTAAAAACATTATTTTAATGGCAGGCAATAAATTTGGAACTGCCGGCAATGAACATTTTACATGGGCAATGAATGCTTATTTACCGGGTAGGATTGCAGAGAAATTTAAAAACTCCCGGATTATTGCATTTTCATCAGGTAATATTTATCCGTTAACGAATGTGGTGGGTGGTAATTGTTCTGAGGAGACAGCCGCTAATCCAATAGGGGAGTATGCACAATCATGTTTAGGAAGAGAGCGTGTCCTTACAAACTTTTCACGTAATAACGAAACTCCAATGCTCATATTCCGACTAAATTATGCAATTGACATGCGATACGGAGTGTTAGTCGAAATCGCTCAACATGTTTTAGAGGGTAAAGCCATTGATTTAAAAATGGGGAGTGTAAATGTAATTTGGCAAGGAGATGCAAACGAATACGCAGTAAGGTCATTACTACAATGTAATACACCTCCGAAAATATTGAATGTGACTGGACCAGAAACTATTTCAGTCCGTTGGTTGGCTGAAGAATTTGGGGCTAGATTTGAAAAGAAGCCTCTGTTTGTCAATGAAGAGCAGCCGACAGCATTATTAAATAATGCTTCCAAAGCGCATCAATTATTCGGCTATCCAAAAGTATCACTTCAACAAATGATTGATATGACAGCAGACTGGCTGGTGAATAACGGGGAAACGTATAATAAACCAACCCATTTCCAAGAGCGAAAAGGAGCTTTTTAAATGTTGAGTCCTGCAGTGAAAAAACAATTACACGAGGGAACTGTAATTCCAGCTCATCCTCTTGCTCTAACCGAAAATCGGCAACTTGATGAAGCGGGTCAACGTGCACTTACTCGCTATTATATTGATGCAGGTGTGGGGGGGGTTGCAGTTGGTGTCCATACAACCCAGTTTGAAATTCGTGATCCGCAGTTTAATTTATTTGAAAAAGTATTAACCCTTGCGATTGAAGAGATGAGAAAGGCACAAGTTCCTGATTCATTCATAAAAATTGGTGGAATAAGTGGCCCCATAGAACAGGCGTTAGAAGAGGCGAAATTTATAAAAGCGATCGGATATGACCTCGGGCTGTTAAGTATGGGGGGATTACACAATGCTACTGAGGAAGATCTACTTAATCGGACTGAAAAAATAGCGGAGATTATTCCAGTTATAGGATTTTACTTACAGCCGGCAGTAGGAGGGCGCATTCTTTCCTATGATTTTTGGAGAAGGCTTGCTGATATACCGAATGTTTATGGCATAAAGATAGCACCTTTTAATAGATATCAATCTCTTGACGTGATTCGGGCGGTTTGCCATTCAAAAAGAAATGAAGAAATCGCTATTTATACCGGCAATGATGACAATATTGTTAATGACTTGTTAACAATATATCGAATCAATGTGGACGGGGAAAAGATAGAAAAGCAAATAGTGGGTGGCCTACTTGGTCACTGGTCAGTCTGGACGAAAACAACAGTGGCTATTTTTAATGAAATAAAAAGGGTTCGAGCAAAAGGCGAGATTCCAAATGAATTACTAACATTAGGGCAAGAAATAACCGATGCAAACGCCGCTTTCTTCGACCCGAATAATCAATTTAAAGGGAGCATTGCAGGTATTAATGAAGTATTGGCGAGACAAGGACTTTTGAAAGGTCGTTGGTGTTTACTTGATAAAGAACAATTAAGCCCAAATCAACTAGCAGAAATAGATCGTGTGTATGTCGACTATCCGCATTTGCATGATGATGCATTTGTGAAAGAGAACTTAGCCAAATGGTTCAAAGAGTAAGGAGTGAATGAAATGAAGTCAATTGTTGCAAGAAGTCAAAAAGTCCATATTATCGAGCGCACGAAACCCATGATTAAACCTTCCTATCTATTAATTAAAACACTGCACTCGGTCATTTCACCTGGGACTGAACTAAGCTTGATTGGAATTAGTGAGGAGAGAGAAATCACATTAGGCTACAGTGCGGTTGGGGTTGTTATGGAATGTGGTGAGGGTGTAGATGACTATCAAAAAGGGGATATTGTTGCCTGTTATGGGGCTCCCTATGTAGGTCATTCTGACTGTCTACTAGTTCCAACCACATTATGTGCGAAGGTCCCGTCTGGCGTAGAGCCGGAGGAAGCGGCTTTAGCAGGAATTGGCGCGATTGCGATTCACGCACTTAGGATTGCAAAACTCGAATTCGGGGAAACGGTTGTTATTGTTGGCTTAGGATTACTTGGTCAAATGATTGCTAAAATAGCCAATGCCGCTGCATATAATGTGGTTGCCTTCGATATTCAAGCAGAACGGGCAGCAATGCTTCATGAAGAAACCAGTATTCGTTCTTTTTCTACTATCCCGGAGATGGAAAGTGAAATAGAGAATTGCACGAGAAAATATGGTGCAGATGCGGTTCTTTTATGTGCAGGCGGTAAACGTTCATCACTGACAAATCAGAGTTTAGAGTGGGTTCGACAACAAGGTAAAGTTGTAATTGTAGGTGATATAGAACCAGACTTCCCTCGAAATCTACTGTTTGCGAAGGAAGCACAAATTCTTATTTCACGTGCTGGTGGACCAGGGCGATATGACGAAGCGTATGAAAAACAGGCAATCGACTATCCATATGGCTATGTACGCTGGACAGAGGGAAGAAATGTAGCAGAGTACCTACGTTTAGTAAAAGACAAACGAATTAATGTCCAACCATTTCTAACGGATCAAGTTGGTTTTAAGGATGCGCCAGCTGCTTATGAAGAGTTGATTAATAAAAAGTCAATGTCATTGACGAAAATTATTAACTATATAGTTTGAAATAAAGAACCCAATTGAATTCGCTTCGGCTACCCAGTGTCCTGTTACTGGACGCTGTAAAGCGCATTCGCTCAGTATATATTGGTATTCATTTGTTCAATGTTTATAGAAATGAATCGATTTCACAATTACTTATTTCATGTATAAAGACGAACGATATAATTCATCTACCTATTCATTGTCCGTCAATTTTCCGAACTACTCTCGTTGATTGTAGCGCAAGGTGGCGACTCCTGCGGGAACAGCGCGAGCTGAAGACCCCGCAGGAAGAGACGTCACGTAGGACGGCTTTTGCGACCAAAAGCGAAGCGTTGGGAGCAGTGGGAGCAATGGATGTAAAATTTCTGCAAAAGGCGCAGAAATTATTACAAATCGAACCCTGCGCTGTTCGATTGGCTGAAGCCGTGCCCGCGGAAAGCGTCCACCTGGAGCGGAAATCAACATTGTTCGTTTTTCCCGTTTAATAATCCTATTATGAAATTGATTCAAATGAGTATATTAAAACCTTTAACTAGAGTGTCGCCTACTATTCCTATTATATAGAAGGGAGTTATGTGTATGTTGAAAGTTGGTGTTATTGGAGGGGGTTCTATTTCTGAGTTCCATATTAATCCGTATATGAAAAATGATGAAGTAGAGTTAGTTGCGTTATGTGATAGCAATGAACAGCGACTAGTCAAAGTTGGTGAACGCTATAGTGTAACTGAATTGTATAGCAACTATGAAGAGTTATTGCGAAATTCGGAAATCGATGCGGTTAGTATTTGTACGTGGAATAACACGCATGCAGTGATTGCAATTGCAGCATTGGAAGCAGGAAAGCATGTATTGGTTGAGAAGCCATTATGTATGACTGTCGAACAAGCAGAAGCTGTAGAATCGGCAGTTAAGAAATCAGGTAAAATACTACAGGTTGGTTTTGTCAGGCGTCATGGAGATAATACAAAGCTACTCAAGCAATTTATCGATCAAGATGAACTTGGTGAAATTTATTATGCAAAGGCTTCTTGTTTAAGAAGGCTTGGTAATCCTGGTGGCTGGTTTAGTGATCAGTCGAAATCAGGTGGGGGACCGCTTATTGATTTAGGTGTTCACATGATTGATATCTGTTGGTATCTGATGGGGAAACCACGACCTGTCTCGGTTAGTGGGAATACATATTCAAAGTTAGGCAATCGGAGCCATATACAAAACCTATCATTCTACCAAGCGGCTGACTATGATCCAGCCTTAAATGATGTGGAAGATTTGGCAAATGCGCTCATTCGGTTTGACAATGGTGCATCTTTGTTCGTAGATGTTAGCTTTACACTTCACGCCAAAGAGGATGAGTTATACGTTAAATTGTTTGGAGAAAAAGGTGGCGCAGAAATTGAACCGGAATTAGCAATGGTGACTGAGAAAAATAATACGATTTTAAATATTACACCACAAATTGATAATCTAAGCTTCGATTTTGAAAAAGCCTTTAGAAACGAAATCAATCATTTCGTTGACTGTTGTTCAAAAGGAAAAGAATCGATTGCACCTGTCGCTGATGGTGTGCAAGTTATGAAAATGTTGAATGCCGTCTATGAGTCAGCAAAAACGGGCAAAGAAGTTTATGTATAAATGAAAACGGTGGATAAAGATGTTGTCATTATAGGTGGTGGACTTGGTGGTTGTGCAGCAGCGTTATCAGCATGTGCCAATGGCTTACACGTCTTATTAACTGAAGAAACCGATTGGATAGGTGGTCAAGTTACTTCACAAGGGGTTCCACCTGACGAACATCAGTGGATCGAAGAATTTGGTTCAACACGGAGGTACCAAACGTATCGAAGAAAGGTACGAGAATTTTATTTACGAACAATGGATGTAAAAATTACTAAAACACCATTTAATCCGGGGAATGGTTTGGTAAGTAGCATTTGTCATGATCCGAGAGTTAGTCTGCATGTATTGAATGAAATGCTCCTGCCATATGTCTTAACAAACCAACTTACGATTCTATTGAACACGATAGTTACCAAGGTTAATAGAAATGAAAGAACAGTAACTAGCGTAACTTATAAAAATGCAGTGACTGGTATAGAAGAAATGGCTACTGCACCCTATTTCATCGATGCTACAGAGGCTGGAGATCTATTACCATTAGCTGGTGTTGGCTATGTAACAGGTGCGGAAGCAAAAGCTGACACACATGAACCGCATGCATTAGAAGTCGCGGACCCGAATGATATTCAAGCTTTCACATATGTACTTGGAATGGAATACCGACAAGGAGAAAATCATACGATACCTGAGCCGAAGATGTACGAGTTTTGGAAAGAATTTCATCCAGCTATATGGCCTGATAACTATTTAAGCTTTTTTGCGCCACATCCGATTACGAAAGAGATAAGAGAATATACGCTGTTTCGCGAAGAGACAGGCTTTCCTCTCTGGGATTACCGACGTTGCTTTGATAAAGAACAGTTTAATGCACCGGTCGATGCTGGTGATGTCAGCCTAATGAATTGGCCACAAAGTGATTACTTCTTAGGTAATATTTACGATGTGTCCGACGTAGAAAAAGAGAAACATCTCTATCAAGCTAAACAGTTAAGTTTGTCGCTATTGTATTGGTTACAAACCGAAGCACCACGGCCTAATGGGGAAAAAGGATATCCAGGGTTGAAACTTCGTAAAGATCTATTTGTAACTGAAGATGGCTTAGCAAAAGCAGCCTATATAAGAGAAGCGAGACGGATCAAAGCAGAGTACACCATAGTAGAGCAGGATGTTTCAGCTGATTTTAATGAAGGAAAGACAGGGAAGGTATATGTTGACCGGATAGGGATTGGATCATATAGCATCGATTTACATCCAAGTATGTCAGGGAGAACCTATCTGGATATAAAAGCATTACCATTTCATATCCCATTAGGTGCGCTGATCCCGAAAGATACAGCTAATCTGTTAGCAGGCAGTAAAAATATTGGCACAACACATATAACAAACGGCTGCTATCGTCTTCATCCAACAGAGTGGAATATAGGTGAGGCATGCGGTGCCTTAGTGGCTTTTTGTATAACAAACAAAACTGATCCAAAAACAGTTCGAGAAAATAATCTGATAGTAAAAAGGTTTCAAGATATGTTAAGAGCAGACGGTTTTGAATTAGAGTGGCCTGCAGAATTTTATTGTGAGTAAAGGACAATTGAATTGGAGGAGTAGTATGAAAATTAGTGTGAGTATGTATAGCTTGGCATCGACTATCAGAAAAGAGAACTGGTCGATCGTCGATTTTATTGACTATGCAAGCAGTATTTCATCGGATTGGGTGGAATTGCTCGATATTTATTGGACGAATAAAGAAGATAAATACGAAGAAATCGGTGAAGTACTAACCGCATTGAAAAGCTGTCAATTACAAGTGTCTGCATACGATATCATGAATAACTTTGTGAAAGAATAAGTCCAAGAACGTGCTGAAGAAGTGGTAAAGGTTTTGAATGGTATTCAGATTGCAAAAAAACTTGGCACGAATATTGTGCGCATATTTTGTGGCGATATCCAACGTGACAAAACATATGAAAATGGTTCAGCCTGGATTATCGAAGGTTTGAAGAAATGTGCCGAAACAGCTGAAAAAGAGCAAGTCTATTTAGCTATTGAAAATCACGGCTTATTAGCCGGTAAGAGTAAGCAAGTAAGCGAGATTATAAAGGCAGTGAATAGTCCTTTTGTAAAATCAACGTTTGATACTGGAAACTTTTTGCTTGTCCATGAAAAACCGTCACAAGCATTTGAGCAGTTGAAAAATGAAATTGTTCATGTTCATTTTAAAGATTTTCGTGAAAAAGTAGAAAATGAGTCACTCCATGGGTTTCTTTCAACAGAAGGGGTTGAGTTAATCGGGGTTATTCCTGGTGATGGAGAAGTAGATCTTGCTTATATTGTAAATGGATTAAAAAGTAGTAAGTATGATGGCTGGTTATCAATTGAATATGAAGGATATGACGACGCTAAAATGGCAAATAAAGAAGCGGTTAACCGTTTAAGAAACCTATTGAGATAGGGAGTTGAAAGTAAACATGAAAATCGTATTTGCTAGCTTAGAGAAACTCGACTTTCGTAATACATTAGAAAATGTAAGTCTAATAGAGTCTGTTGAACAACTAAAAAATGCTACTAATGAAGATACAACATATGTGTTAGCGGAATCTGAAGAGTATTTAAAAATTGTGGGCGATAGCAAAAATGCAGTATATATTCCATTCACTGAGTTAACAGCTGACTATCAAAGACTAGGTTGGCATGTCTATTTTGATTTAGAAAATTACCCGTTTTATCAAAAGGTAAAAGAGATGGTCGAAAAAGATGATAAACCTAAAGGGGTTCTCCGTTTTAGACGCATGGTGAATCAATATGAAAACAATTCGATACTCACGGGTGATTTATATGTATTATCGTCATTACTTGGGAAGGCGCAAGGTATTCAAGTGAAAAAAACGGATCAATCTGTAATACCCACACATACGATTATTTTAATGGATTTTGGTGAGGGAACAATGGCACATATTGAATATACAGTGGCTGAGCAAGAGCGAATTGAGTTTGAATGGAGCGGGATTAAAACGATTATCGAATTTGATAGTGATCAGATGAGACCAATTCAGCGAGGAAGTCAGCCGCCTCTACCATTAGCCTATTCGGTCGATGCCATTTTAGCATCAGCACAGAAAGTAGATCAGGAGCTAGTAAATCAAATGAATTATTTTAGTAAGCTAATAAATGGGGGAGATCATTTATGAAGGCCGGCATGATGAGTTTTGCGCATATGCATGCATACAGTTATGCGGATAGTGTAAAGAGAATACCAAACGTTGAGTTAGTAGGCATCTTTGATGAAAACGTTGAAAGAGGACAACTAGTTGCGAAAACATATAATACGGTCCACTACAGTGATCAAGTAGAATTTCTAGAATTGGAAATGGATGCTGTCATTATTTGCAGTGAAAACAATCGACACAAAGAAATGGTTGTAAATGCTGCGAAAGCAAAGAAACATATCCTTTGTGAAAAACCAATTGCAACAAACCTTACAGACGCTAAAGAAATGATCCAAGTATGTAAAGATCATGCTGTTATTTTGCAAATTGCATATCCTGTACGATTCAGCTCGCCAATTCAACAAGTAAAAGAAATGATTGATAACGGAGATCTGGGTGAAATTATAGCTTTTCGGACGACCAATCGAGGGCAAAATCCTGGGGGCTGGTTTATAGATGAAGAACAATCTGGTGGTGGTGCTGTATTAGATCATACCGTACATATGGTTGATATCATGAGATGGTATTTAAATGAAGAAGTCATAGAGGTAAAGGCAATTATTGATTCCTATTTTCATGATATAGCGATTGATGATGCTGGACTTCTCACATTAGAATTCGCTAATGGCGTAATTGCTTCACATGATGCAAGTTGGTCTCGTTTTACAGAGTATCCAACATGGGGAGATGTGACGATTGAAGTGATTGGGACGAAGCAAACTGTGAAAGTCGATGCATTAAAAGAGCATGTGAGGATGTTCAGCAGTGTAAAAAAATCATTGGAGCACGTTTTTTATGGAAACGACATGGACTTGGGATTGATTCGTGATTTTATCAACTGTGTGAAAGAAGGAAGAGAACCGTCTATCACAGGTTATGACGGACTGAAATCATTGGAGGTTTCATTGGCAGCATATGAATCAAGTAAACTTAAAAAGGCGATTAGGTTATAAACACTAATAAAGGCACTAGTTTTCATCGATTTTGATAGGAAGCTGTAGTGTCCTTTTATTGTTTGATTTTTAATATGGGGATATCATTTAGAAAAAAGTGTTAAATTGCTTTTTGTGGTAGTCATTGGAGAAGTGCTTGGATTATAATGTCGCTAGGTGAATATTCTGTTTTCGGAATATAAGTGAGTCAATTTCATAATTGAGGAATCAGCCATAAAAATTTGAACAAAGTTGATTGCCGCTTCAGGTAGACGCTTTCCGTAGGCACGGCTTCAGCCAATCGAACAGCGCAGGGTACGATTTGTGAATTTCTACGTCTTTCGCAGAAATATTACATCCACTGCTCCCAACACTTCGCTTTTGGTCGCAAAAGCTGTCCTACCTGACGTCTCTTCCTGGGGGGGCTTCAGCTCGCGCTGTTCCCGCAGGAGTCGCCACCTTCCGCTATAATCAACGAAATTAGTCCGGGAAATTGACGGACATTGAATTGATAGATGAATTATATCATTCGACTTTACACATGAAATAAGTAATTGTGAAATCGATTTAAGTAAAAACTTATTCGCGGTTTAATTGATAGCGAAAGAGGACGCAGTAGTTAACTAACTATATGCTGTAAAGCTGGATGAATCTGTTTTTGCTTTAGCAAAGATATATTTTTGGTAACTCCAAAATTAGTAGATTAGGGGGATTAACTAAAATGACTTTAAGAAATAAGATTTTCATTACCTTTTCCTTATTACTATTACTTCCCCTTATAGTAGTTGGAATAGTTGTACAAAATATATTTATGTCTTCTAAAAGTGAAGAAGCTATTACTAAAGTTGAAAATACGATTATACAACTAAATTATAATTTAGATTTAATGTTAGAAGATGCATCAAGGTCTACAATATCAATCTTATACAACAAAGAACTAGTTGATGTTTTAAGGGAATATGATTTGAATACCCCCGTAATCCATAAAAAGTATAGCCATATTAAATTACTTTCATTGCATTTGTCGAGTATGACCTTTAATAAAGATCAAATATACGGGATACATATATTCGCAAAAAATGGTCAATTATTTAGTCATATGGATAATTACAGAATTGAAGATCATATTAATTTAGAAGAACAGGAATGGTATCCGAAAGTAAAGGAGCAAGAAGGCGGATGGATCACATTTTATGATGAAAATCCTATTTATTATAAAAATAACAGTGAAAAGTATGTAAGTTTCTTAAGGTTACTAAGAGATCCAGAGAATCACAATGAATTAGGGGTAGTAAGAATTGACTTTGCACCAAAGTATATAAAGGAGATCACTGAGCAACTTGGAAGCGAGAACTGGCAAATAACCACGGTACATAATGAGCCACTAATAGGAAGCAAGAGTGACTATCTATTGTCTAGTTGCCAGACAAATCAAAGTTGGATAAAGAGTGAGCAATCTAATCAAAAGTATTTTTGTGTTACACATACATCAAGTAAGACTGGTCTGAAAATTAGTAATGTTATACCTATAGATTATTTATACAGTGAAATAAGTGAATTCAACAACATATTACTTTTATTAATTGGATTTTGTTTACTAATTTCTTTACTTATTTCTTACTATATGACGAACTATCTACTAAAACCATTGGAATTATTAAAAACACGTATTAGATGGTTTCAAGAAACTAAGATATCAAATAGTAATAGCATTCAGTCTAAAAATGAATTAGTAGAACTGCGTGTTGCCTATGATGGAATGTTATCTGATATAGATTATTTGGTTGCAGAAGTGTATGAAACAAATTTGAGAAACTCTGAAGCTGAATATAAGGCTTTACAGTCCCAAATGGACCCACATTTTATCTTTAATACACTAGAATCAATTAACATGAAGGCAATAAATAATGATCAGTTTGAAATATCCGACATGATTGCCGAATTAGGAAAATTAATTAGATACCGTTTGAAAAATGAAGAACAACAGATACCTTTGCAAGAAGAAATAATATTTGCAAAAACCTATGTAAGCATTATGAAAAATAGATTGGAGGATGCCCTAGATGTTAATTGGGAAGTAGAGGGGGATATCGTGGATCATTTGGTACCAAAATATATAATTCAACCACTAATTGAAAATTCGATAATGTATGGGTACAGTAATAGAGTCAAAAGAGTTGAGATACTTGTGAAAGTAAAAATGGAAGGATCTGCTCTTACTATATCAGTTAGTGATAATGGTAATGGGATAGACCACTTCAAACTAATGGAAATACAAGAATCATTAAAATATAGTGTAATGAAAAATGATTATGGGAAAAATCATGGAAAAGTGAAAAATGGTATTGCATTATTGAATATTAATAGGCGGTTAAGACTTATTCATGGAGTTAATAGTAAGTTGTTTATTTCATCGATAGTAGGTACAGGAACTGAGGTAGAAATTATCATTAGAAAGTAGGTGATGAGGTTGAAAAATGTCCTGTTAGTGGATGACGAAAAAGTAATAAGAAAAGGGATAAAGAAATTATTAGAGGATGTTATAACCGGTTACAAGGTAATGTGGGAAGCATCTAATGGTTACGAAGCTCTAGAAATTGCAAATATAGAAGTACCTGATCTTGTGATTACTGACATTAGAATGCCTGTAATGAATGGAATTGATTTCATTTCATATTTTAAAAAGAGACATCCATTAGTTTCAGTAATCGTAATCAGTGGTCATGACGATTTTAGCTATGTAAGAGAGGCTTTAAAATTAGGAGTGAAGGATTATTTGTTAAAACCAATAAGTCGAAGTGAGCTCGCAAGTATTCTTCAAAATATAGATAAAGAGCATGCTAATAATAACGATTTTATTAACCCTGGAGAATCTGTGAATATAAGTAAAATTAAAGATGTTATCAAAAAGAACTTAGAAAAAGAGATAACTTTAAATTTCATTTCAAACACGTTAAATCTTCATCCAAATTATATTAGTCAACTGTTTAAACAACAAACAAATATAAAATTATCTGATTACATAATGCAACAAAGAATAGATAAATCCAAAGAATTATTAACTCAAACTCAGCTAAAAATATATGATATTGCACATTTAGTTGGTTATGTGAATTCGAAACATTTTTCTGTGGTTTTTAAAAAAGTAGTTGGGAAGACTCCTTATCAATATAGACAAGGGATTTGAAATATCTTAATATTACAAACCTTTTCTTAATGTTAACCAATTATAAAGCGCTTTCATTATTAGTATTATGGTAATAAGAAAAAGGGGGGGGGCAAGGATATGAAAAAGTATTCATTGATTTTTTTTAGTCTAATATTGATTTTTCTTGCAGCATGTAGTAGTGATGATTCAAAAGGTGAGAGTAAAGATGATGGAACACCGAAAAGTGTTGATAAAAAAGAGAATGTTGAATTGACATTTTCAATATGGGGAAACGATCAGCACGCAGAAATGTATGAGGAACTTCTAAAAGGTTTTTATGATGAAAATCCAAACATTAAAGTGAAAATTGATCTTATCCCGTTTCCAGACTATCAACAAAAGATGTCTGTACTTGCTGCAGGTAATGAATTACCAGACGTAGGTTGGGTTTCTGAAGCAATGGTCTCTCAATTTACCAAGAATGATATTTTAAGTGATATTTCAGAGTTTAGTAAGGATGACAACTTCGATATGAATGATTTTATTCCATCGACTTTAGAATTATGGAAACATGACGGAAAGCTATTAGGGTTACCGTTTTCTACACCGCCTATGATTTTATACTATAACAAAACAATGTTTAAAGAGGCCGGATTAGAAACGCCGACAGAACTAGCAATGAAAGATGAATGGACATGGGAACAATTTGAGGAAGTTTCTAAAGCATTATCGAGTGGTGAAGGAACCAACAGGACTTATGGTGCAAGGTTGTTTAGGGAATGGACTAACTTTGCAACGTTACCTTCTCATACAATCTCTTATGGGGGGGCAATCTTTTCCGATGATATGAAAGAGTTTACGTGGGATTCCTCTGAAGGGGTGAAGACCTTTGAAATGCTGAATCGGATGATGTTTGAGGATAAGTCACATGTACCACCAGGTGAGAATATTGAATATGAAGGCGGAAAAGTTGGAATGTACTCCGCTATGTATAGTTATATGACAAATGCCAGAGAGATTACTGACTTCGAATGGGATATTGCCCCACTACCTAAAGGCCCTGAAGGAAGGGTACCATTACTTGGGCAGGCTGGAATTGTTGCTTTTGAGGGTGGTAAGCATCCAGAAGAGGCAAAGGAATTATTGAAATTTTTGGCTAGTAAAGTAGGGATTCAAGCACAATCTGTTTTCTTCGTTCCAGCAAGAAAAAGTGTACTAGAATCGGATGAATTTATCAATATCCCTAATAATCCGTCAAGAGAATCTATTCAGTTAGCGATGATTGATCAGATGAATCATGGTTATACCTACCCATTACATGAAGACTGGACAAAGATTGAAAGTGAAATTATCAAAGGTATTGATAAGCTTTTTGCACAAATGGAAACTCCAGCTGTAATACTTGAGCAAATGGAAAAAGATATAAAACCTTTATTAAAATAAGAAATGCTACAAGATTAAAAGTAACGGTTTCTAATTCGTTACTTTTAATCTTATAAAGGGGACATTGTAAATGGAAACTACATTAAATAAGATGTTACTTTGTGAGAAAATGTCTATAATTGCAAGTCTTCCAGAGAATCGTATAGATTTAGCGCAAGCAGCTATCGATGCAGGTGTAGATGGGCTTAAATTTCATATTAATGTTTCACATCGGGCTAGTGGGAATGAATTTAAAGATGTAGCATATTATCTTGAGATGTTTGGAGAAGTAAGACGAAAATTTAGTGGACCAATTGGTTTAGTCATAGGTGATGAAATTGAAAAGGTACTTGGTACAAATACGAAACAGTTAAAAGAGCTAGGCTTTAACTATTATTCACTATATGCAAAAGATATTGGGTCGAAAATGCTACTTCAGAATGACTTGGAGCGGACAGTAGCAGTTAATGATAAGTTTTGTATCGAAAAGGTACGGATGATTGAGTCATTTAATATCCAGGCAGTTGAGCTGTCAATTGTTAAAAAAGAAGATTATGGAAGTCCATTGAACTTTGAAGACTTAATTACTTATAAAAGCTATCGAGATAATACAAAGCTACCACTTATTGTACCTTCTCAAAAAAATCTCGTACCAGATGATATGGTTATTCTTCAAGAAATCGGCATAAATGCAGTTATGTTGGGGGCAGTAACAATTGGTAGTACAGTAGAGTCTATTTTTGAAAAGATTTCACGATTCACCAAAAAATAGAATGATTATTGAGGGTGAGATAAAATGCTCAGACACTTCACAAAAGGAAAAAAACTTAGTTCTAAATGGAGTGACAATATAGCAGGCTGGTTATTTGTCTCGCCTATGTTAATAGGATTTTCCATATTTATGTTTGGTCCTTTGCTATATGCTTTTTTTATAAGTTTGAATGATTGGCCATTACTCGGAGAAGAAACCTTTATAGGGATGAAAAACTACGAATCCTTGGCTAATGATCCTACATTTATTAAATCCTTAATTAATACATTATTATTCAGTTTAGGTTTAGTCCCTTTCAATATAATATTAGCAATGTTTTTAGCATCACTATTAAAAAATAAGTTTTGGGGGATTGGCTTATTTAGAACTGCTATATTTGTACCAGTAGTGACTTCGTTAATTGTTTGGTCGATTGTCTGGAAGTATTTATTGGCCTCTGAATTAGGATTTATCAATCAAATGTTAGCTTTGATTGGTATAGAAGGACCTTCATGGCTTTTAAGTGTATCAACTGCTTTACCAGTAGTTATTTTTGTAAGTGTTCTTAAAAATGTTGGACTAAATATGATTTTATTTTTAACGGCAATGCAACAAGTTCCAGTTGAATTATATGAAGCATCTGAGCTTGATGGTGCATCAAATTTCAGGAAATTTAGAAGCGTAACATTGCCACTAATTACTCCAACAGTATTTTTAACTATGATTATTACTACAATTGGTGCTATGAAAGTTTTTGGACAAATCTACGTTATGACCCGAGGAGGACCAGTCGATAGCACGAAGGTTCTAGTGTACTATATTTGGGAAACTGCGTTTAAACATTTTGATATGGGCTATGCTTCAGCGTTAGCATTTGTATTGTTCTTTATCTTATTAGCATTTACTATTCTATCTTGGATTGTTAGAAAGAGGTGGGTTTTCTATGAGGAGTAAAGGAAGCAATCTATTTAAGTATATTACTCTTTTGATAATAACATCCTTAATGATTGGTCCTTTGTTATGGATGATTTCAACTTCTTTAAAGGAGCCCGCCAAAACGTTCACACAGTTCCTGCCTAATCCGCTAAGATGGGCAAATTATGCTGAAGTATTAGGCAATTCAACTTTTTTGAAGCAGTATTGGAATAGTATATATATATCTATATTAGTAACACTATTGGTTTTGTTGTTCTCCTCAATGGCTGGCTACGCTTTTGCTAGAATAAAATTTATGGGCAGGAATGTTATTTTTCTATTGTTATTAAGTGTACTGATGATTCCCGCAGAAGTGACTATTATTCCGTTATTTTTATTCATGCGGGAACTTGGATTTATTAATACTCACCTTCCATTAATATTACTGCCTACATTTGGTGCTTCGGGAGCCTTTGGTGTTTTTTTAATGCGACAGTTTTTTATTATGATACCAAAAGAATTAGAAGAGGCAGCGATAATGGATGGTTGTTCAAAGTTTAAGATTTATTGGAGAATAATGTTGCCATTATCTGTTCCAGCTCTATCCACATTGACTATATTTACATTTTTGGCAAATTGGGATGAGTTTTTATATCCACTAATATTCATAAATTCACGTGAACTCATGACATTACCTATTGGGTTGTCACTATTTACTGATGAGACAGGTACAGCATGGCATCACTTAATGAGTGCAACAACACTAGCTACAATACCATTATTAATTATATTTTTCTTTGCCCAAAAGAAATTTATAGAAGGAATGACGGCGGGGAGTATTAAGTGAATATAAATGACAATAAAGGCACTAGTTTTCATCGATTTTGATAGGAAGCTGTAGTGTCCTTTTATTGTTTAATGAAAAAATCCATCTATAAATGTTGAACAAATAGATACCTATATTAACTGAGCGAAGGCGCCTTACTAGGGAAAGGGGTATCCCTTAGGGCCATAACATATTCAATGGGATTGTTTATAACAACCTATCTATTTAGGAAAGGTGCTGTTCATCATAGACAAAATTATTTACTGGAATAATCACGAAACGATTTTGTTCGCTGTTGAAGAGTTAAGAAGGTTAATGAGAGAAGCGGGAAATGAATGTACAATCCAAGCTCGAGCAGAATTCACTTCACGTAATGAAAAAACGAATAGGGTTATCCTACTAACTACTAACGAATATCATTCTTTGAAGGATATGAAAAAAGCAATAACAATAAATGCTGATGGTTTTGCATTGGTTAGATCAGAAAATGATATGTGGATTATTGGGAATGAACCTCGTTCTATTCTCTATGGCGTATATATGTATTGTAAAAAACAGTTTGGCTACCAGTGGATTGATTTGGAGAAAGAAACAATCGTTAACGATCATTCAGTAACGAAAGAAGAACTATATATCCATGAGCCAATGTTTGCGAGACGTGGAAATATTATTGAAACCATTAATGACCCTAGTTATATCAATAGTCTCATTGATTGGGGAGTTAAAAATGGTCAAAATGAATATTTTTTCACATTTTTCTTATGGGATGAAATTAAATCGTACGTAACGCCTGCATTACGAAAACGAGATGTGCACGTAACATTAGGCGGTCATAGTTTAAGTTACTTGCTTAGAGAGATACAAAAAGACACGAATGAGAACACGCTTAAGCAAGACGAGAAACTCAAGTTCTTTGCTGAAAATACATATCTTCAGGATAAAGTCATTCAAAAAATAGTCGCTAGCTGTTTGGAAAACAAAGTGATTACTAGAATCTCGTTGTGGCCTGAAGATATCGGAATAGATGAGAAAAATGCGAGTGGATTTTTACCAACATATATTCGATTTACTGAAAAATTGAAAGAAGCCCTTGGTAAGGAAAGTTTACAGGTAGAAGTAGAATATATTGTGTACAATGCCGGGTTATCTTGGAACATGTTGGAAAGGGAAGAGCAAACGGAAGCATCTACGCAAGTCGATGCTCTATATGCCTATTGGGGAAGGGATTATTCATCAGCCATTGATTCAAGTGAACCTAGACAAGTTAGGGCCAATCAAGCTTTACAAGATTGGAATGAGCAAACCAAAAAAGGTGGAAAATCGTTAACAGTTCTTGAGTACTATAGTGATCATTTTATGTTAACGGAGTTATTCCCTCCTCTTCTTACGAGAATAGAGCAGGATTTACGTGATTATAAACAATTGACGTTAAACGGTGTTTTAAATTTAATTGTACCGACACATCGAAAACAACAATATTCAGAGTTAGAGGTCAACTATCCTTGGAAATGGATCCACCATTTTAATAATTACGTATACTCTAGGATTGCCTGGGGTGAAAAATATGTAGTGATTGTCGAAGAATATTTTACCGTTTTTAATGATGATAAAGCAGCATTTCACGAGATGCTGATTGAATTAGAAACACTAGTTTCACAGCATACGAAATGGAATGTTCCACTATTTCCTGCTAGAGTAGTCGATCCGGAAAAAGTCCATGAGCCAATGACTGACTTAAAGATTCCTTGCTATTTACGCGAAGTGTATGAGCGTTTAGTAAAGTGGGATATGAAGGATATCGAATCATTGCTAGTAATTCAGACAAAGGATAACTTTAATACATTTACACCAAAAGAAATGATGTCAATTTATTTTTATTATCTAAAAAAAGGAACCAAAATTTATTTAGATGCATGGGCATTAAAAGATGAACAATAACCCTAACAGGATATGCGGAGGTTTTTCTAATGGATTTTAGTAATCTATATTATTATGTACCAACAGAAAGAGTCGATAAGCCAAAGTTAATTGAAAAAAATCTAATTATATACGGAGGGACACCAGCCGGTATAACGGCAGCTATTCAAGCAACTAGAATGGGTCTCGCTGTTGCGATTATTGAGTTTAGCAGAAATATTGGTGGGATGACTGCGAGCGGATTAGGAGCTACAGATCTTGGCGCAGAAGATGCAGTAGGTGGTCTTTCAAGGGAGTTTTATCAAGAAATTGCAAAGTACTATGGAAAGGAGAAACAATGGAAATTTGAACCGAAAGCGGCTAAGTACGTGTTTGATAAATGGATGAAAGACTATGATATTCCGGTTTATTTAAACCAACATTTAGCAGAAGTTAGTAAAGAGAATGGAGAAATCACTGAAATTGTTATGGACAATGGCACACGTTATAAAGGGAAAGTCTTTATGGATTGCAGTTATGAAGGTGATTTATTGGCTAAATCAGGTGTTAGTTATTTTGTTGGACGAGAATCGAATGCAACGTATCAAGAAATTTATAATGGAATTCAGTTTGGAGCACCGCATCATAAATTTGAAAAGTGGATTGACCCTTATGTTGTTGTGGGGGAGCCAGAAAGTGGCTTGTTGTCTGGAATTACAGAAAATGACACAGAGAAATTGGGTGTTCAAGGGCAAGGAGATCATCGGATTCAAGCTTATAATTTCCGGATTTGCTTGACGAAAGACCCAGAGAATCGTATTCCATTTCCAAAGCCGCCACATTATGATGCAGATAGATACCGGCTTCTACTTCGCTATATTCAAGCGGGTGTTTGGGATGCAATGAACCTTCACACGATGTTGCCAAACAAAAAAACTGATTTAAATAATTACGGTGCAATATCGACGGACAATATTGGAATGAATTATGACTGGCCAGAAGGTAGTTATCAAAGACGTGAGGAGATTTTTCAAGATCATCTAAATTATGATCTGGGGATGTTGTATTTTTTAGCTAATGATTTACGTGTGCCAGTAGCTATACGTAAGGAAGTAGCTGATTGGGGGTTACCGAAAGATGAATTTGAAAAAACGGGGCACTGGCCACATCAATTGTATATCCGAGAAGCGAGAAGAATGATTTCTGATTATGTCATGACAGATCATAATTGCCTAAAACAGACATTTGTTGATGATCCAATCGGGTTGGCATCATTCCATATGGATTCACATAATTGCCGACGTGTCGTGATTGATGGAAGATGTGTGAATGAGGGAGATGTTCAGGTGCCAATTGCCCCTTATGCAATTTCGTATCGTTCCATTCGCCCGAAATATGAGGATTGTACAAATTTACTTGTCCCCGTTTGCTTATCAAGTTCACATATTGCTTATGGTTCGATTCGAATGGAGCCGATATTTATGATTCTAGGACAGTCGGCAGGGACGGCGGCAGCTCTTGCCTATAAACATGAAATAGCTGTCCAAGATGTAGATTATGAGGAATTAAAACAGGAATTATTAAAAGCAAATCAAGTTGTCGAATGGGGCGACGATATGGTGGATGATCCGATTAAACGAATGGAAGAAACGTTCGGAAAGTAATAACCATTACAGTAATGGAGGAGTCAACATGAAAATCATTGCTTGGAATCGTAATAGATTAGAAGAACTAGTAGAGTTATGGAATAAAGAATTAGCCGATGATTTCCCAATGCGTGAAGAGTTGTTTATACAGAATAGTTTCGCTGACGTGAACGTCAGCTATGACAGTTCTTTTATTGCAGTAGATGATCTAGACCGTGTGATTGGATTTGTAGTTGCTAAACGATGGCAAGAGCAAATAGATGTGAAAATGGAATCTAAAAGAGGTTGGATCCAAGTTCTTTTAGTAGATAGTGCTCACCGTGGAAAAGGTATGGGTACACTGTTACTTGAACGTGTAGAAGCACATTTAAAGGGAAATGGTGTTGAGGAGATGCAATTGGGTGGCGATCCCTTTCACTATTTCTCAGGGATACCTAATCAATATAAGGAAGCCCAAAAGTGGGTAGAACAACATGGCTACGCTAAAAGAATAGACACATATGATTTGATCAATCACCTGGATATGAAATATGACTTACCTGCTGATAATTCAATTGCATTTTCAATTCTTAAAAAGGAGGAAGAAGCAGACCTAATTTTATTTTTAGAAAGATGTTTTCCTGGCAGATGGGTCTATGAAACGATGAAGTACTTTGAAATGAATGGGGACGGACGAGAATTTGTTGTCGTCAAAAAGAAAGGTCAAATCATTGGGTTTTGTAGAATAAATGATAGCCACTCACCATTCATTGCACAAAACGTTTATTGGAGTCCTCTTTTTGAACAAGAAGTCGGTGGGATTGGTCCATTAGGAATTGATGTAAATGAACAAAAGCAAGGGTACGGATTAGGGATTGTTCAAGCAGCAATTGCTTATTTACAAGAACGAAATATTAAAACAATCATTATTGATTGGACAATTTTAGTTGACTTTTATAAAAAACTAGACTTTAATCCTTGGAAATCATATGGCGTATATTTAAAGGATATTTCGAAGGGGGGGTAGGGAGTAATGGAAGTCCGCCAACTCAAGGCTGATGATTTTGAACAGGCGATTCAATTAGCTAATGATACATTTCGTGAACAGGGACATACATCGATGGAACAGGAATTCCCACAAGTATTTTCAAAAGAACTGCAGCAATCTTTTGGCGCTTTTGATGGGGAGGCCTTACTGAGTTTAATTGGATTAGTCCCTTCGAACGTCCGAATTGGTGAAGCAACGCTTACTGTTTTTTTGCTTGGTTCTGTCTGTACGCACAGGGATTTCCGTCAACAAGGCATTTCAACAACTATTTTAAAAGAAGTTTATCGTTATGTCGATCAAGTAGGTGCTTCATTATTACTTGTTTCCGGTGACCGGGGAATGTATATGAGAAATCATTGCTACCATTTTGGTGAAGCCAATAAATATATAATCGGTAAATCGAACGTAAATAAAGAAGGGTTTATAGGGGAAGTACGTAAAGGTCCAACGACTGATATTTTTCAAATAGATCGTCTAAAGCGAGAGAAAAAAGTGCGATATGACAGCAGTATTTTGGAATGGCAAGTTCATTTAGTCGCAGGTGGTTATGTGAGTATTTTTAAAATGGAACAAGTGTTATATGTAGCAAGTCATAATGGCGTGATAGAAGGGTATGCAGTGATTGGTATGCCTTCTTCCGATAGTACAAAAGAAAAGACGATTGTAACGGAATGGGGAGGTGATTCAAGAGCTGTATATGGAATTTTCCTAAAGCTGCTAGAAAATAATCTAGAAGCAGAAATTGAAATAACGATTCCATGGCATGAAAAATTCATCGAAGTTGTGAGTGAGCATCCATGTGAGAAATTACGAAATGCTGGAACCATCAATATTGTTAATGCAGAAAGACTTATTAATCAATTGTGGCCCTATTTACAAGAGAAAAATCCTACATTAGCTCAAAGCCTCGTCATTTGAAATGTAGATGAATATAGCGTGAGTCTTCAATATAATAAGGAGTCGAAAATAAATCTGGCGTATGAGGATTTAGTGAAACTGTTGTTTGGACCGCAGGGTGAGTCTGAAATTAGCGAGTTGAAAACAGTTTTTCCGATTCCATTACCACATTCAGAGGACATGTTCTTTTTATAGGTAGGGTGTTAAAGTAGACGATTAAAAGCTCGAAGACGAACGTACTGAGAGTGGAACAAACTCACATTATACCTAACACAGGGTAACACAAAAAACATCTTACTCTATGGAGCGAGCTGTTTTTTTATGTATACCTTTTTTATTGCCACAGTCTGTAGAAGAATTTTCTGTTGGGAAATGTAAGCGTTTTACATATTATTTTATAGTTCGCATTCGAAATGTATGGTAAGATATGTATTATTTGAAATTGGATACAGAAAAGAAGGCGTTAAAATGGCATCAGTCGCAACGAAAAAAAGTCCGGTCAAAAAACTAAATTTATTTCATCTGACATGGCCAATTTTTTTAGAAGTTTTTCTTTTTATGTTGATGGGTATTGCAGATACATTTATGTTGAGTGCATTATCAGATGATGCTGTGTCAGGTGTAGGGGCGGCAAATCAGTATGTTCACATTGCCATTCTCATCCTTGAAGTTGTCGGAAACGGGGCAGCGATTGTTGTATCTCAATATCTCGGTTCGAAAAGATATCTCGAAGCTTCCAAAATTTCAGCATTAGCGGTTACATTAAATTTAATTGTCGGCCTTATCATGAGTGTTATTTTCGTTGTATTTTCAAAAAATATGATGATTGCTATGAATTTACAAGGCGATGTACTGGAGCATGCTTCAAAATATTTAATCATTGTGGGCGGAGCGATTTTCTTACAAGCCATTATCAATTCATTGTCAGCCATTATCCGTGTGCATGGATTTACAAAACAAACGATGTTTGTTTCATTAGGAATGAATATCGTTCACGTAGTCGGCAATTATGCGCTGATTTTTGGGAAGTTCGGTTTTCCAGAGTTAGGGGTGCAAGGTGCAGCCATTTCTTCTGTTGTCAGCCGTTTGCTTGCATTAATTGTATTCATTTGGATACTTTATCGAGTAATGGAATACCGCGTGGAGTTCCGTTATTATATTACACTGACAAAAGAATATATCCGTAAAATATTACAGATTGGCATTCCATCTGCGTTTGAACAAGTAATGTATCAAGGGTGCCAAATTGTCTTCTTATACTATGTAACGTATTTAGGAGCGGAATCATTAGCCGCAAGGCAATATGCTGTGAATATATCGATGTTTACGTATTTATTCGCGATTGCGATTGGTATGGGGACGGCAATCATTGTTGGCCGTTTTGTTGGTGCAGATGAACAAGACGAAGCGTATATAAGTGTTAAGACAAGTGTCAAATGGGCATTTATGTTTACGTTATCTATGGTGACGCTCGTGATTATATTCCGCTATCCATTGATGAAGTTGTTTACAGATAACTCGGCTATAATTGAAATAGGGGCATCCGTTTTACTTCTGAGTATTTTACTCGAAACTGGCCGGACGCTGAACATTGTAATCATCTCTTCATTACGTGCAGCTGGAGATGCAAAATATCCGGTCATCATTGGTTCTTTTTCAATGGTAGCGATGAGTTTGCCATTAGGCTATTTTTTAGTGTTCGAATTAAACCTGGGACTTGTCGGAGTGTGGCTAGCAATTACTGTAGATGAATGGACACGTGCTATTATTATGTACTTACGATGGAAGAGTAGGAAATGGGAAAGATACGCTCTCGTGTCGCCGAAAAAGAATCATTGATGATGTTCACCTTATCAAATAACGAAATTGAAAATATCTATTTTAACTAAGTAATTAACTGAAAAACCAGCAACTCAGGCGAATTTAATCGACCGGGTTGCTGGTTTTTGTATAATAATTGATTCATAAAATCTTCTCTAAAAAATCTTGTGCACGTTTACTTTTTGGTGCAGAAAAGAAAGTGGCAGGGGGGGCGTCTTCAACTAATTGCCCATCGTCCAAAAATAGCACACGATCTGCGACTTCTCGAGCAAATCCCATTTCATGTGTTACAATCGCCATCGTCATACCTGTAAGCGCTAATGATTTAATAACTTCTAGCACTTCCTTAACCATTTCAGGGTCAAGAGCGGAAGTGGGTTCATCGAACAACATCATTTCAGGTGACATGGCCAAAGCTCTTGCGATGGCGACACGTTGTTTCTGTCCACCCGATAACCGGACGGGATGTTCGTTCTCTTTTTCTACAAGTCCCACTTTTTTTAACAATTCGCGGGCCAGTTTTTCTGCTTCACTCTTCGAAATTCCTTTCACCATCATTGGGGCATAAATAATATTTTCAAGAACAGTTTTATGGGGGAAGAGATTAAATTGCTGAAATACCATTCCAACCTGTTGTCTAACCTTCATGATATTCACTTTAGGATTTGTTACTTCATTTTCATTCACCCAAATTTGTCCGTCGGTAGGGGTTTCAAGGAGATTAATACAACGAAGAAATGTTGATTTCCCAGAACCTGAAGGCCCGATTATCGCAATGATTTCGCCTTTTTGAATAGTGGTTGAAATGCCTTTTAACACTTCGGTTTTTCCGAAACTTTTACGGAGATCCTGGATTTTAATCACTTCTTCTCATCCTCCTTTCAACTGCTTTACCGATTAGTGTTAACACGATTACCATCAGATAATAGATAACACCCGCGAAGATAAGCGATTCAAAATAACGATAAGTATTGCCGCCTACGATATATGCTCTTCTCATAATATCTGTTACGCCAATGACAGTTACAATCGCAGATTCCTTCGTTAATGTGATAAATTCATTCATCAAAGCGGGTAAAATATTTTTCAAAGCTTGTGGTAAAACAATATCCTTCATCATTTTCTTATAGGGAATACCGAGAGCCATAGAAGCTTCTAACTGCCCTTTATCCACCGCTAAAATACCTGCTCTAATAATTTCAGAAATGTATGCCCCCGAATTAAATCCGAATGCCAAGACAGCCGCGGTAAATGCGCTGACTTTAATATCAAATAGTTGCGGTGTACCATAATAGATAATAAGAAGTTGGAGAATTAACGGTGTTCCGCGGAAAATAGACGTATAGATATCGGCAAGCCATTTTAACCCTTTAAATCGTCCAATTTTACATAATGCTAACAAAATCCCGATAGCAAAACCAATGAGTGCTGCGACACCAACAATTTTTAAAGTGACTCCGATACCTTGTAAAATATAAGGTATCGAAGAAGTAATTTGGGTAAAGTCTAAATTCATCCGTCAACATTCCTTTCTATCTCGAATGAATTAGTTGCTGAACCATTTCAAAACTAATTTTTCTACTTCACCTTTATCTTGTAATTCCTTGAGAACACGGTCAAATTCGGCAGTCAATGCGCTGTCTTTTTGGAATGCCATTGATAAACCTAGTTTATGTTCTTCAGGAAGTTCAAAACTGGATAAATCTTTATTTGAGTCGATATAGCCTTTTGCTACAACGTCTGTAATGACGATTGCATCAAGATGTCCAGATTTGATTTCTTGGAATAGATCCGGAACGCGGTCACGGCTTTCAACAGAGTAACCATATTGTTTTTCAAGTGATTTCGCACCTGATTCTTGAACAGACGCAGTTTGAGCACCCACTTTTTTACCTTTAAGATCTTCCGCACTTTTGATGTTGCTGTCCTTCATTGTAATAACCATATTTGTAGTTGTAAAATAAGCAGTTGAGAAATCAATTACTTTTTTACGTTCTTCGTTGTTGCCATCCATTCCTGCAACGACCATGTCAAGACTTTTTGCTTGAAGAGCGGGAATTAAGCCGTTGAAATCCATATCTTCAATTTCTAGAGTGTAACCTAGTTCCTTGGCAACCATTTTTGCCAAATCAATATCAAATCCAACAATTTCATCACTTACTGCTGTATCAACAAATTCGAAAGGTGGATAATCCGCTGAAGTTCCCATTTTAAGTATTTTTGTATCTGATGCACCTGTTTTCCCGCCGTCTGCTTCGTCCTTTGTTCCACATGCACTTAGTACACTCATCACTAGAACGAATAGAAGAGCAATCCCTGACCATTTTTTCATAATAAATCACTCCATTTCTAATTTTTTTTATTTTCTAATTCCGTTAAAGCTTCATCTAATATAGTCAATCCATCATCAATCTGTTCTTTTGTTATCGTTAGCGGGGGAATCATTCGGATTACTTCACCAGAGTTGCCGCATAAGTAGAACAGCACACCTTTGTGAAGGCAACCATCAAGAACAGCCATTACTGCTTCGCCATCAGGTTCACCTGTTTCAGGATTGCCAAGCTCGATACCAATCATCAAGCCAACACCTCTAATATCTGTAATAACTGGGTGTTTTTCTTTCATTAAAATCAGGCGCTCCATCGCATAGGCACCCATTACGATTGCGTTTTCCAATAACTTTTCCTCTTTCATCACTTCAAGGGAAGCGAGGGCAGCGGAACAAGCGATAGGATTGCCTCCAAAGGTTGTTCCATGTGTGCCGAGAGGCCATTGGTCCATTAGTTCTTTCGAAGCAACTGTAGCGCTAAGCGGAAGCCCTGCAGCAATCCCTTTAGCGATTGCCATGATGTCCGGTTTGACATCGAATGTCTGTGCAGCAAACCAATTTCCAGTACGGCCGAATCCTGTTTGGACTTCATCGAAAATAAGTAGAATACCATGGCGGTCGCAAATTTCACGCACCTTTTTCAGCCAAGCTTTTGGTGGGATAATGTATCCACCTTCACCGAGAACCGGTTCAATAATCATACAAGCGACTTCTTCGGGATTTACTTGGTGGTTGAATAGTTTTTTCACGTCTTGTTCAAGTTTTTCAGGGAAGAAGACGTCTGGATCTGCTCCTTCCGGAAGGTACTCAGGCAATGCATATGGCAACTGATAGGAAAGCCAAGTGGGCTGCAAATGTTTTCGGTATTTACTTTTCGATGTTGTCACACTTAATGCACCCATCGAACGTCCATGGAAACAGCCAGTGAAAGAAATGATGTAAGGTCTTCTTGAAGTATATTTTGCAAGTTTCAGAGCACCTTCAATTGCTTCTGTGCCGCTGTTCGCAAAAAAGAAGTTATCAAGTTTTGGTGGTAAAATAGTTTGCAATTCAGCTGCCAATCTTAAAATAGATTCGTAAATGATAACACCTGATGGACCATGAATCAGGTGGTCTGCACTATCTTTGATGGCCTGAACGACTTTAGGGTGCCGATGTCCTACGTTCTCGACAGCAATGCCAGATGTGAAATCCAAATACCTCTTGCAATCAGCGCCGTAATAATAGCATCCTTCTGCTTTTACTACAGGTAAGTTAGGATGATCTTTTGCCATACTTGGTGCGAGAAAGTTTCCAATGTTGTCGACCATATGTAGCCAGCCTTGTTGTTCTTCTAATTTTTGCTGCACTATAAATCCTCCTACTCGATATCCGTATATTTTTTCAGTTTGCGAACGACAGAAGGTTGGCTTATTCCAAGGAATTTAGCGATTTCAGTCGTTGTACGATAGCGCTCCTGCGCATCCCTTAGCACTTTCATTTCCACGTCTTCCAAAATGCTTGGAAGTGTTCGGCCCTCTAAATGGATAATAGACAAGTCTTCAGAAATCTCTTTACGATACTCTGGTGGCAAGTCTTTTATAATAATGATATTGGATGGACTTTGAACAACGAGGCGTTCCATTACGTTTTTGAGTTCACTGATGTTCCCATCCCATTGAAGAAGGAGCAACTGCTTAAATAAATCATCCGATAGTTTTTTTGCAGTATTATAGGCAGTTGAATATCTATTTAAATAGTTGGTAATCAATGCACTCAAATCTTCTTTCCGTTCACGAAGCGGTTTTAAATGGATAGGAACAATGTGCAGCATGTAATACAAATCTTGATGGAATGTTTTTTCGGAAACTGCTTCTGTTAATGTACTTTCGGAAGAGCTAATCAGTCTTGTTTCAAGTGGAAGAGCTGTTTCCGTATTGGTAGGAGTGTATTTGCGTTCTTTCAAGACTTTAGCAAGTTTCCCTTGAAGATGAAGCGAAAGTTTATCAATCCCTTTTAAATAGAGACTACCTCCACGTGATAACGTCAACAATCCTGTTTCTTTGTCTTCAAATTCACCACCGAATAGTTCACGTTCAAACATCGCTTCAGGCGTTGTTTCACAGTCAATTTCAATGTAAGGTCCATCTTTTCGAGTACTTTCGTTATGAATTACCTTCGCCATTGTCGATTTACCTGTTCCGGATTCACCATAAAGGACCACAGGAACATCGAGGGTTGCAGCATTCCTAGCAGTTTCAAAAGCAACTCGAGTGGATCTGTTTTCGATTGTTAGGCCTTCTATTATTAGATTTTCTTTTCGTAGCAACGAAAGCTCTTCTTTAGCTAAGGACATCTCATATTCAAGTTCTTTCATATATTCCTGGATTACGAGAAGTTCGGCTACTTCATAGGAATAGCTAAGGACAAATTCAACTTCGCCGAACTCATTAAAGAAAGGCATACCTGTAATGAGTGCTTTTCGTCCGGAAGGAGTCGCTTGTATGATAACTACCTTCTTTTTTTGAAGGAGTACCATCGGAGTAATCGCAGGAGAGAATACCCCTCATTTTTCCAACTCATATACGGACTTTCCGAGAAGATCTTCTGCACGTATCCCGTAATATCGTCCACTAATTTGTGAAGCTTTTACGATAATACCCGCGTGATTGGTAACAATGATATCTTCTTCATACGAATCAATAATTTCTTCTTTTGAATTTGGATGTAAGAAAAACCCTGTCATACGACCACCTTTCCTGAAAGTAACAGTATTCATTAATGAATAATTATTTGTTTGTAAATAAAATATACTTCACTATCGGAATATTAGTAATATAAATTTAATTCAATGGCGAATGTTAAGGTAGTTGTATTCGCGATGTCAAAAATTATAACATGCATTCAAATGCAATTACAAGTATAATTATGCAGTGAGGAGTGTAGATACTGAGAATTTCATTTTTTCTTATATGAATCAATTTCATAATAGGATTATTAAACGGAAAAACGAACAATGTTGATTTCCGCTTCAGATGGACGCTTTCCGCGGGCACGGCTTCAGCCTCCTCGTCGTTTCACTCCTGCGGGGTCTTCAGCTCGCGCTGTTCCCGCAGGAGTCGCCATCTTCCGCTACAATCAACGAGAGTAGTCCGTAAAATTGACGGACAATGAATTAGTAGATTAATTATATCGTTCGTCTTTATACATGAAATAAGTAATTGTGAAATTGATTCATATATATGATTAAATACAGGTCAAGTAATTCGTATATTATTCAATAATGAATTGAAGGAAAGGGGAATAGTTGATGTTGTATGGTATGTTCATCAATAAAATAGTGGAATCTAGTGAGAAATGATTTGCGTCTGTAGTCATTTTCAAGTGCATCCGGATTTGTAACACCAAGAAATTGAAAAAAACAACGCCTTTGCCAACCACTTGGTTGACTTAGGAATCGAAGTGCGGAGGGGAGTTGTGGGAGAATGTGCTGGGTATAATACGGGGAGACATTCGTTTATATTTCTGGAAATATGTACAGAGTATTGATGTGGTTTCATACTTATTGATAGAAATTTTTCGTTATTTTTTAATGAAAGATAAGAGCCTTCCGGAAAATATTCCAGAAGGCTCCAATGCATTTTTATATCAAACAGTTAATGTTTGTTTAATTCCATAATCCTGCTTTTTCAAGTTTCTTTTTACCTCTAAACGCCAAGATGATAAAGAGAATATTGACAGCAAGCATTGCAAGAATTGTATAGAGGACTAATGTATACGATCCTGTTAAATCAAATACAAATCCATATCCAGGTAAAGCTACAACACCCGCAACAGCTAGTCCTATTGCAGCTGTTGAAAAAATTTGACTAAATTCTTTATTACCGAAAAGGGCAGTTGTAAGAATCGGCCCAAGTGTACCGACCGATGCAGACACAACTCCGAAAATCCCGATTGCGATCAAGAAAATTGTCGAGTTATCTGCGAATGTAAGCAGAAGACCGATTGAAATCAATCCCGTAAACATTGAGAAGATAGCTGTATTTCTCGCGCCAACCTTGTCGCTTAAGAAACCGAAAAGGATAGCTCCGATTAGCAAACCAAACATCCAAATCCCCAAAGCATTGCCGGCGAATTGAACCGTGTAGCCAAGGCCCATTGCGAATGGGGGAATATGTTGCCCAAAGGCGGCAATTGCTGTGATGAAGAAGAAAAAGGTAACTAATGCATAAAATGCAGAAGATTTTCTTGCTACGGTAGCTACTACCCCTCTATTAGGCTCAGCTTTAGTTTCACTTTCACCTTCACCTTTTTTAACTTCATCCATACCAACTGGTAGCAGACCTTTTTGTTGAGGAGCTATTCTAATTGTAAAGATGATAATAGGAATAACTATTGCCATTACGACAAGTCCTAATGTAATGTAAGCCGATCTCCAACCATTGTCGGCAATAAGATTACCAACGATTGGTGAGATAACAGCACCGCCTACACCAACAAATGCCATCATTACGCCCATAGCTAATCCATTATGTTTTTTAAACCAGTTATTGATCAGTACTGGACCAGCCATTGTAGCGACAAATACC
The DNA here is from genome assembly GCF_008369195.1 of Sporosarcina sp. ANT_H38. Lineage (GTDB taxonomy): Bacteria > Bacillota > Bacilli > Bacillales_A > Planococcaceae > Sporosarcina. The sequence goes on from NZ_VOBC01000001.1 coordinate 869,519, forward strand.
GAACCCATCGCCATTGGAATAGCGAATAAATACCATCCCCAAACCGAAGTCATAAGACCAAACATGGCAAAAGAACCAGCTTGTAAAAGTACACCGGCAATTAGTAGTAACCTAATATCATATTTCGCCATCATTTTACCGGCAATCGGTAAAAATATCATTGTTACAATTGAAGAAACACTAAAGTATAATGTCAAACTACCCATACCAATATCTAAGTCTTCAGAAACTGGAGTTAAAAATAATGCACCTGAACTATTAATACCACCACGTGTAAATGCTGCCATGAGCGAAATACCAATGAGTACCCACCAGCCAAAGTGAATTTTTTTCTTGTTAGTCATTAAGAGAAACCATCCTTTTTTCTTTTACATTAATAAAACCGTATAACGAAATGTCCATTACCTTTTTCCACGATAAGTTCATACAGCAATGTTAATTTAACATCAAACTATCTTATGTGTCAATAAGGTGAATTTTTTTGCTGTTATAGTAGAACGCGTATAATTCTAATTGTTTGCGTTCTAATAGTCACTACTGAATATCGGGGAACAACTAAGAAGAAACGAGATGATAGTTCTAAAGGAATAGCCCTCTCTATGTCAATTTGACACGGAGAGGGCTATATTTGATAGTTAGAATTGATTCGGTGGCTAGTACTTTAATTGTGGATATTCTGGAGATGTGTATCCTTATTTAACTGTGGTAATCTCCTTCAAAATCCCATAGCCATTTTTCACCTTCAAATGAGCAACTAATTGCCCCCTCGCTGATAAATCCTCAAGCTCTTTGCCAGTATTCTCTGGTACATAGTAGCGATCTAACCCGAAATTTATGGAATGGACTTTAACGCCATCAACATTCTGATAGTCATAGCCATTCAATTTACCAGTCAAATAGATACTGCCAGTAGGTTTTTCATCAGACAAATTATCTAGTACATAGACATCGCCCTGTTGAACAAGTGTCCCGTAGACAGTTAACTCATTGTAGTTTGACCGCTTGTCGATCTTTTTCAAAATAGCAGTAGAAATTTCATTTTTCGGCACTTCTTCAATCTCATAACGGAGCGTGACATAATCACCGTAAAGTAAATCTCTAGGATCCACTGGGACTGTCACTAATGTTATATCATCTCCATAAGTCAATGCCCATAACGGTTTCACGGTCAAGCCGATTAATATGAGAAGGGGAATAGATAATGCAACGATGAAACCGATATGTTTATTTTTCATCATTTTCATGTGCAATCACCGTACCTCTCCGTGTTTTCTCGAACCAAAAGCCAAAGCCGATTAAAATCAAACCGCCAACGATAAAGAATAATGATTTTGGCATGAAATTATAAGACAAATCGGCGTAGAAACGGAAAATCAAAGTGCACACAATGAGAACTGCCGGCAGACTACCGATTTTCAAGAAGAACAACAGTTTTAATGCGAAAATAATTGTGAAAATAATTGCTGCCATTCCTGCATTGGCCTCCGGAACAAAATCCGTCCATGTATTAGGGAAAGTGAGAAATAGACCTGCGATTCCGTAAACAGTAGAGCCAAGCCATTCAGATGGCAATTTGTATCGACCAAAGGGATAGAAAGCAAGGAATATGCCGAGCGCAAAGAACGTACACAGAATCAGTAGTTCTTTTACATCAAAAAATATGAATAAATTGAATAAAAACATCAAAGATAAAATCATATTGGCGATAAATAAACCTCTCGATTGACCCATCCGTTTTTCATTCATCCAAAACAGTAGCGGAATAATTAGTAGGAGTAAATAAGGCACTCCATCAGTTCCGCTCAAAACATTGAATCCGTAAATGATGAAGAATAAGGCAGCGGAAGCAGAAATGAGTTTGTCTTTCAAGTAGTGGGCAAGTGGCAAAATGCCGAGTCCCCACATGAAGAAATCTGCATAAACACCCTCACCTAGATTAAACATCTGACCAATCAGAAAAATCCCTGCACCAAAAACAAATAGACCAATATAATAGAGACTTCGTGAAGTTTTCGGATAATTATCTTCCAACTTATAACCACCTGCATAAAAACCTGCTGTCGCGAAAAATAATAATAAGAACTTTGCAAGTTTCGGTATATGTTGCCAGTTTCCTGCAATGAAGCTCAGAATGCCAACACCAATCAAAACCGCTCCGATAACTAGTAAAATCCGTACAAAACTCAGTCGCTCAGTAGGCACGTATTCTCCCAGTAATTTACGCGCCTGATTCGTTTCCAATTGTCCTGCCTGTTCCAAAAAGTGAAATTACTTCTCCAGGACTCGGTAGTCTGAGTTACTGATTTTCCTCTTCATCTAATCGACCTCCTTTTCTCGTAGACTCTCTTTTATCTAAGTATACCCGGAATTATAGAGATACAACATCACAAATGATGGCTACCGTATTAGACGGATAAGCAAGTCTACTAGTTACAATACAAGAGGTGGCAGGTGTATAGTTACTATTTTTAGGCTGTTTTCACAAAGAGTGTTGTCTTTGAATCATTAAGTATATTTCAATAGGGGATAATAATTGATCAATCTGTTTGTATCCACTGTATGAAATGATGTGACAGACAGATACCAAACAATAGGGGCTTTGTTTCTTGACTTGAAAAGAAACGTTTATTTTAGTGATTTTGATAAGTTTAAAGCCAGTTGCATCAGCAGGTCCATTGTAAAGGCATTGCCCGCACCATATAATACCGTTTGATTTAAATACAGTTCTGTTTTTCGCAAATGGGTGCAATTAACTTGATCCGCCCTTGGCCACTACTTGTATAGTTACGCTTTTGGATCACTTTGGATTGAATGACTTCTTTTACGATTACCGCGATGTCTGGATGTGTAGGGATGCGACTTTGTCGCATCCCTACACATTTTTTCCGGTAATCTTATAGGTGTCCTTCCTCCATCGCGCTCCAAATGCGTGAGTGTACAAAATGCTGGAACTTTTTGGGACGAAAGAATAGCTGACTTCCTACATGGAGAAAAGCCGCCAAATATGCAATTTTGGCGGCTGATATTTTCTCTATGGTTTTTTCATACTTTTGTTAAAATTCAATTCAATTCAATTCAATTCATTTTCACTTTAATTTTTGTTTTCTCATCCATTGTGTTGCGACCCACTTTTCTCCAGTTATAACGGGTGCACCACCATGTAAGGTTAACTCGTTTAAGTTTTCATCGTTATAAAAATACTCAAAATAAACAGCCATACCCTTTTGTGGCGTAACTGAAAAATTCAGTTTAGGGAAAAAGGTTTCTCCACCTTCCTCTACGTCATTTAAGTACATAATAAGCGTACTAATTCTATTATTGCTTGCTACTTTACTTGTTGATGAGAAAAAATCATAATGAGCTTTATACTCTTGACCAGGAGTATACTTAAGGATTTGCATCCCTTCTCCGTGTTCAAGTGGGATATTCATTATAGATGATACCCTTTTTTCTACTCTAGCAACAATTTCGTTTTCACTTTCACTTTCTTGAAAAAACATGCTACTACTTGTTCTCAGTTCATTCACTTCGCGTGTGGAACCAATTTTTGAACGTTGCATCTTGTCCTTTGACAATTTGATTAGTTCATCGCATTCTTCATTACTTAAAACATTACCTAAGATCACTATCAGTGGTTCTTCTAATCTAGTGATTATATCAATCTCTCTATCAGTTATTATTTTGTTTCCAACGTGATCAAATATAGTTTGCTCTTTATTCTCTGTTTTCATCTTCAAACGACCCCTTAAACTATTTAATTTTGACAACGAGTACGTTTTTTCGATAACTATATGTGCTAATGGTCTTGTTTCACTTCAAATACGTAAGTGTCGGGGTATGCCCTTATACTTTCTACTTTTAGTAATTTTATTTTATCACATGATTTTCACATATCGCAAATTTATAAAAATATTTATATAAGGCTGTTTTCATAAATATTGTTGCTAATAGTACGAGAATTTAGAGGTGAAGTATTTAGTGCAAGAAAATATATGAAAGGGGTGTAAGCGTGAAAAAAACTTACTAGCACTATCTATTTTTGCTTGGTGTTATCTTTTGTGATGGGTAGTTGGTAAATGGCAATTGGGCTTAATGAAAATGCACCGAAAACTAAAGTAGTTCTGCTAACAGCTGAAACAACAAATGAAATTAATGAACTACAAATGTTTATACAGGCTGAGTTGCTATGTATTTGGGTTAGAGCGAGGATGAGGTTTAGAAGTTAGGACCAGTTCCATATGAGACGACGGCACAACAAGTGAACTACTGTATCTACAAATAGGTAACAGTGTTTACTATCCAAATGACGCGATGATATATGCCTTTCTTAACAGGATGCCAAAATCGTTTTAAGGGGAATTTCACAAGCAAAAGAACCAAGTGTCGAATTAAAAAATCCGGCACTTGGTTCTTTATTAATTAATCTTTATGTGTCAAAAATCGAGGTGAAGTACTGACTCGATCGAATCGAATTAGCCTGACTAGACGCCACGTTTATTCCCCCACAGCAGTGTATGCAATTGTGGCAACACCTTTGCATCATTCATAATAGGGGAGTGGACTGTCAAATCGATTAACCACTCATATCGTTGTAACAATGTCGAAACGAGAAGTGTATCGTCAGTTGTCGTCGTATCTTCATTTCCTGTCTGCAGGAAGAAAGGGAATGCCGGGTAACGAAGATGAACCTCTTCTGCAAATTTGAAATCCTCTTCATTGAAAATGACAACTTTAAGACTGGTGTTCGAATCAATTAGTTTCTCCATGAATGAATCCAATTTGCCAAAATCTGTTGTCATACCAGAACTCGGTGGTTTTGGGGATAACGTAATGTCATCAATATTCAATAACCAGTCTTGCCAGAAAGAAGCCTGCGTTTCGACCGCGACTTTCCAACCCTGCTCATGGCATAATTCAACAAGTTCACCGATTCCTTTGTGAAGGGCAGGGTTCCCACCTGAAATCGTTACATGTGAAAATGATTGTCGACCTATCGCTTTAAGTTCATCTATGATTTCTACCGGTTGTTTCGAAGTACTCTTTCCAGAACCGTCCCATGTAAAACTGGAATCGCACCAATTACAAGAATAATCACATCCAGCTGTCCGGACAAACATCGTTTTTAATCCCATGACCATCCCCTCACCTTGAATGGTCGGACCGAATACTTCCATAACAGGTATTTTCATAGGATTACCTCTTGTTCGGGACGATAGATGACGTAGCTTGTTGGCGTTTCTCGGACAATAACCTGGAGACAGACCGGCTTATTGTTTCTCGTCTGGAGAACTTCCTGGACCGATGTGCCAATCTGTTCTGCTAATTTCTCAGTCGTCGGGAAATTGTTCGTAAATTCAGGATGATCATTCAGAACGGAATGATCGTATTTATCATGAATGAGGTTTTTGAGCTCTTTGAAATCAATTAGAAAACCAATTGAATCCAGCTCATTCCCTCCAATTGTTATATTTAAGTAGTACGTATGTCCATGCATCACTTGGCATTTACCAGCATCTTCGCTCGGAATGAAATGCGCAGCAGAAAAATGAATGTCTTTGTTCAATTCAAAACGATAGGAATGCTGAACTTGCGGATAAAATTGCTGCATCATTCAGGGGCACCTACAGACTTTTTGGCTAAATAAGTAGCGAGCCCATCATTCCTTAACACACAGGCAGGGCATTCTCCGCAACCCGTACTTGGAATTCCGTTGTAACAAGTCAGTGTATTGTCCTGTACAAAGTTGAACGCACCAAGTTCATCAGACAATGCCCATACTTCTGATTTATCAAGCCACATTAATGGCGTATGGATAACGAAACGTCCGTCCATCGCTAAATTTAGTGTGACATTCAAAGACTTTATAAAAGTATCACGGCAATCAGGATAACCGCTGAAATCCGTTTCACTCACACCTGTGATTAAGTGCCTAGCACCAATCGCATCTGCATAAACAGCAGCAAATGACAGGAATAAATGATTTCTACCAGGAACGAAAGTCGACGGCAATTCGCCTTCTACTTCCTTAACTTCGATATCATCTCGCGTCAAGGCGTTTGCTGACAGCTGGTTGATTAAATTCATATCCAACACTTTAAATGATACACCGAGCTCATCTGCAATTTTTCTAGCACACTCAATTTCCTCCGAATGTCTTTGACCATAGTCAAACGTCACCGTCGCAACTTCACCAAAATTCTTCAGTGCCCAAAATAGGCAAGTCGTACTGTCCTGGCCGCCGCTAAAGACGACAACTGCTTTTTCGTTTTTCATAGTAAACATCTCCTTAGTTTTTTAGAGAGGGAGTTTTCGAACCTCTTTTTCGAGCAATGTTAATGATAGCATAAGTGGGGAAGGAGTGGGATGGGAATTTGTTTGGGCCACTCAGACAATTTCCAGTTTCGAGGTTGCTTAATTAACTACTGTATAGGATAAATGATTATAATAAGAAACAAACGTAGTAGTAAATATAGGCTGATTAAAATCGGAATCATTAAAATTAGAAAAGGAGTGGGAAAACATGTATGAACAAAAAACAAAAGAAACAGACGATAACGTTATCGAATTTATAGAACAGGTTGAGAGTCTTAAAAAACGTGAAGATGCTTACAGATTACTCGATCTATTTCATGAAGCAACAGGTTTTGAAGCCAAAATGTGGGGACCAAGCATTATTGGATTTGGTTCGTATCATTATGTTTATAAAACGGGTCATGAAGGTGACGCGCCACTCGTCCGCTTTTCTCCGCGAAAAGCAAAAATCAGTCTATATTTTGCGCCGGGTGATACCAAACGTGAAGAGCTGCTAGCCAGATTTGGTAAGCATACGTCTGGGAAAGCATGTGTGTATATTAACAAAGTAGACGATATCGATATCGGCGTATTTAAAGAACTAATCACCCAATCAGTTGCATTCACACAGAACCAATATCCCGGAAAATAATGACTTGAACCATGGCATATTGTGCGAGGGAATCTAACTAAGATTTTAATTGATTCTGTGGTGCACATGCATCTGTAGGTCCTTCAAACAATTATCGCTATTATGATGACGGTTCATTTTTTTCTGGCATTACTTTTGCAAAACCTTCGAAGTTTCAGCTGAATTATTCTGGAATGAAAGATGATATGCAATAGGAGTGTTTGAGAATTTAGAAGAATTATTGCTTAAAATGAAAGAATGTCTACACATTTAGGTAAATCAAAAACAACAAAAGATACTGGGTATTGAGACGTTTACCCGTACAGGACGAGGGGAGCCAAATAAATGAAATGGAAAGAAGAACGACAAATTGATGCACCAATTGAAGTGGTATGGGCCCTATTTGAAGAGGAGCAGGCCGCACGCATTATGCCGAAAGTAATAGAAAATCGTTGGATTGTTAAAAAAACTGATATGAGGGGTTCAACCTATAACCAAACTTATCAAGAAGGAAAACGGAAAGAAACATATGTAGTGGAAATTACTGAATTCGAAGACACAGCAAATCGTAAACATAAGCACATTCAATTTCAGCTTGCACGCACATTTGAAATGAAATTAGCATTTACATTGGAAAAAGCTAGTGAACACAAGACTAAATTTATTTATTCTGGCTCTAATCGAGGGATTAATTTTGTGGGACGTGCGATGCTAAAACTGGGTAGTCGAAAAAACGGCAATCAAGTGATTCATGATTTTATGGACCGAGTGGAAAAAGAGGCAACGCAAGACCGTACATAAAGCAAACAGGTAACGGATATTAATGTGATTCGGAATTGTATCAGAACCGGACACCAATAATACGCTATCGAAATGAATGTAAAATGCCATCGTATAAAAAGAATGAAGAGGCCCAGGAATGATAGTTCATTCCTGGGCCTCTAAAACGTTCTATAATGGATTCTTTAAGCAGGTTTCTTTCGTTCTGTACGATCTACTACCGCGGCACCGACCATGTCACCTACGACATTGGTGGCGGTTCCACCCATGCCGATAATGGCGTCCACACCAGCGATTAATGCCACAACTTCAAGAGGTAGTCCAAACATCGTTAGAACGGCCGATAATGTAATTAAGCCTGCAGCTGGAACACCTGCTGTACCAATTGACAGCAGTGTACCTATCACAATGATCATGAAAAAATCTGAGACGGAAAGGTTCAGGTTTGTAATGTTTGCAGCAAAGACAATTGATACGCCCATGCGAAGTGCGCCCCCGTCAGAGTTGAACACGGCACCCAAAGGAAGAGCAAAATTTGCTGTCTTCTCTGAAATACCGGCTCTTTTTGTCGCTTCGATTGCGATAGGAAGAGAGGCGATACTACTGGATGTGAAAAAGGCGGTCGTATAGGCATCCTTTGTCTGCTTGAAAAAGTTAACGATAGGTGTACCGGATAATTTCAAGAAACTCGTATAGACGAATACCCACAGAATTAGGAGTCCTAAATAGAAAACCGCTGTAAATGTCAGTAATGCTTTAAAGGTCTCTAAGCCTTGACTGCCGAATGCAGTAGCACTGATGGCAAAAATTCCGATGGGTGCATATAACAAGACGCCACTCAAAATTTTGTAGAACATGATATTAAGTGCAGTGAACATCTTGTCTATCAATGCTCCGTATTCCATCATCTGCTTATCTGTGGAGAATTTCATCGTCGAAATTGCCATGCCGATAATGACTGCTACAAATAAGATGGCCATCAAGTCGCCAGCGGTGAAAGCGGCAAAAATGTTCTTTGGCACTATTTGTAGTAACACATCGGAAAAATGGGGCATAATCGGTTTATCTACAGTCACATTGGGCAAGGTCATGTTGTTACCTGGAGCAAACCAAAGGGCGAGTGATAGTCCAATCAGAACGGCAGCCGCTGTGGTTGCCATATAATAGAGGACCAGTTTGCCACCAATCCGACCCAGTTGTGTAACATTCATTTGATTCACCGCTAAGACAACTGTGAGAAAAATGACTGGTAGAGCAACCAGGCTTAATAGATTTAATAGCAAAGTGCCTAATGGATTAAGAAAACCGACGTTAGTCCCGAAGACGATGCCAACAATCGCACCGAGGATAAAACCGGTAGTTATTTTCACGACAAAAGGAATTTTTTTATATTTTCCCCATAAAGATTTCAATGGTTTATCACCTTTTTTATTAAGATTTTTCGTACTCTATATGTTAACACAAAAAAGGTGCCCAGTAATATTCTACTTACTTCCTCTAAAATTAACCTGAAAACAGTAAGAAAAGTAAAACTCGTTTGTCTGGTTAATCATACTTAAAACTCTAATTGCATCTTCCTCAAATTTCCATCGGTTTTATAGACTCTCCCTGTAGCTGCTGAAGCCTTCGGGATGCCTTACTAATTGTGTACATTTATTAGCCCAAAAGATAATCCCTTACTCATTCAATTAATTGAATGAGTAAGGGATTCTGCTTACAATCGTTTAAAACTATGGAATTTTGATTTCCAATAGCTGTCGCTTAAACTCTTCACTTCTGATTTCTTGCCTCCAGAGTGGACGAACTTATTATTGCCAATGTAAATGCCAACATGCGAAATTCCTTTACGATATGTATTTTCGAAAAAGACTAAATCACCTGGCTTGGGGGAGCTTACTTTCTTCGATTGATCAAATTGGCTAAGCGATGAGCGAGAGATGTTTTTTCCTGCTTGCTTGAACGCATATTGTACGAACCCACTACAATCAAACCCTTTTTTTGTCGTGCCACCAAACAAGTAAGGTATACCTGTCAGTTTCATTGCCTCATCTACAACGCTTCGAGAAGCTGTCGATGATGTAGAAGGTGTTTTGCTTACACTTGTCAAAAGTGATGCAAGCATCCAGCCGGATTTACCGTTGACTTTTACGTGAAACCAAACAGTGCTCCCTACCTTTTTTTGCTGTGAAACCGTCACCGTAGCCCCTTTTTTTACCGTAGTAACAATTTTATTGTTTTTTCCAGCAGCGGAATAGACAGTAGCATTGGATTTTGCCTTAAAGGTTCCCGTCTTTGTCGTAGCGTTGTTAGACGATGAATTGCTGCTTTTTTGTGATGTTTTCAAGACTTGTTTTGGATATAGTTTATCAGACTTTAAACCATTCCATTTTTTTAAATCGATTATGGACACTTTAGTTGATTTTGAAATGGTCCATAACGACTCCCCAGATCGGACTGTATGTGTACTTGCTTCTGTATTAGTAATTGCGATTCCGAATGTTAAGGTACCTGCTAAGAGTAGTGAACATGCAAATTTTTTCATTATGTATTTCAGCCGCCTTTTCTATGAAACATTGATTGGTCAATGTTTCTACCTTTATATTAGGGAATTGAATAAGTAAGTACAACGCTAATTTCGTTACAAATTCATTACAAGGTCGTAAAATTTACGGGATATTTTGGAGGGGGTTCCATATAGGAGGATATGTGGTGGGTTTTGTATACCTGTGTAAAAACAAATCAACATCATATATCCTTTTGTGTTATTTTTTTACACAGGGGCTGTATTCAAAATGGAAATATAGATGACGTATATTGTGATATTGCATACAAACATAAAGGCCTACTTCAAATAACAGACGTAGGCCAATTTTATTTGGAGAGATTCATAATGATAGTGGAACAGTTGGAATTGTAAAGGGGATAGGGAAAGTGTATACCAGTTATCCGGGGGGATTGTATCGTTGCGATTTGCGAAGAAAACAAGTTTATTGGACAAGGATTGCTCAATTCGAAGCTTGGAATATGCTAAACGTATTTAAGTGATTTTTAGGGGAGTTGGATCGTAAGCATTTTGTTGATTTCGGGAACAAGGTACTAACGCAATTCAGCCAACTTAACATAGAGCAATAAACTGTGAGAATACTGCAAAATCCCCTTACGTCTTATGTGGCGTGAGGGGATTTTCCAGTATATAATATGTTAATTAATTTCGGGTACCAGGTTCATCACTTCTAAGACAGCTCAATTTAGAGCACTGAACCAGGTTTTAATCGTGTTTTCGGTAAAAATTTGTAGCAAAGACCAAGTTCTACGACTGGAAGTGGATGTTCAATGGACTATTCTAGGTTCAGCATTTTACTTGGCATCTAGACTTTCTAAAGCTTCTTTCAACGGTTTCTTTAAAGCTGGAGCTAATGTTTTTACGTACTGTGCAGTAAGATGGTTATTGTCGCGATAAACTATTACATTCCCAATGACAGGATAGCAAGTTGTATCATCACAGAAATAATCAGTCAAATCCGCAAAAATGACGTTAGATGGAATACCCTCTGTATTTTCCCATGGCAATACTTTCGATACCCCTTGATCTCGTGGAATTGCACAATCTAATGGGGTGTCTGCATTTTCTAAACAACTCGGAATATCCTCTTTCATACGTGGATTATCTCGCACCGCGAATATTGTCGTAATGCCTTCGAGTTGCTTCCACTGACCGATATATCCGACCGGAACTGTATCATACTTATTTAACGTAGAAGTCGTAAATACTAAATCAGGTGGATCTTCTTTTAATTGTTCTATTAAGTTCTCATTCCACTCTAAACAAGCTTCAGTTAAATGATTTTGCGAGTCGTCGTTTGTAAAGCGACAGCCATCATGATTGTACAAATCAAGTTGGAAATTAAGCTCCTCGGCCAAAATTTCTAGAGCTGGAAACCAATGTCCTGAATGCGAGCCACCAACTAATGCAATTGTATAGTCCGGATTTTCCGACTCTCCATAAAGACATTTCTTTACTTCAATTTGATCTTTTGCTAAACACTCTTTTTGACCATAAAATGACGGTAAATCTAGCTTAATATCTAGCAGAGATGGAATGGGTTCAAGTCCTTTAGTTGGCTCAATATTGTCATAGATAGCCCTCGCACCAGGATAATCCTTATCATTGAGACTTGTAACAACCGTTTCTGCCTTCACGTTATCAATATAAAATGAAACTAGGATTGTTGAGATACCTGTAATACATAGCATCACTGACAATAAAGCGACAACTTTTCCCTTCATTTTCCTAATATCAATCTTCGATACGGGCGCTTCAATTAATTTTGTCGAAATATATGATAACACTAATGTCACGATTAAAATTAAGACACCGTCAATAATGGGAACTGTCTTCGTTTTCATATAGGATTGATAGAATATTAAAAGTGGCCAATGCCATAAGTAAATGCCGTATGTAAGTCCACCTAAAAACATTAGTGGCTTTAAACTTAAAATACGATCGACCCCAAAACGCGTACTATTTTCAGAGGCGACGATCATTAATATGACACCACTAATAGGTACTAACGCTAAATATCCTGGGAATACCGTTGACACAGGTAATAAAACCCCCGTTAGACAAACAATGAGTAATCCAATCCAGCCGAGCAATGTATTTATCCATTTATTCAAAAATAGATAAGGTAAAATCAATGCTAACAAACCACCAACACTAAATTCCCACATTCGGGCAAATGTATCAAAATACGCCCATGGTTGATTTAGGTTTGTTTGATAAATCGAATAACTAATGGAACCTGTAAAAATAATGATCAAAGCGACTAAAAACGTTTTCCGCACAGGCGTTTTGAACACTTTTTGTGCGAGGAAATATACCGTTATAATTAAAAGCGGCCAAATAATATAAAACTGTACTTGCACACCAAGTGACCAATAATGCTGAAATGGACTAGCAGAATTATCTTGTGCTAAATAGTCAACTGCATCAAACGCTAAGCGCCAGTTTTCATAATAAAGTGTAGACGCAGTCATATGTTTAATGATTTCGCCCCATTCGATTTGAGGTAAAAACACTAATGACAAACCTCCGATGATAACAATAACCAACAAAGCTTGCGTAAATAACCTTCTAGATAATCCTAAAAGAAACTCTCCAAGATTTACTGCGCCCGTTCTCTCTATTCGAGATAGAAGAGACATCGTAATTAAAAATCCTGAAAGAATAAAAAATACATCTACTCCTCCAGACACTCTACCAAACCAAATATGATAGACAGCAATGAGTAAAGTTGCAATCGTTCTAATCCCTTCAATTTCCGGGCGATACCTCTTCTCAGGCTTTTTTAAGTCCGTCATAGGATAATCCTATCCATTCTAAATAACAAAATTATTATCCCCCTGTAAATACTAAGTAACTCAACTTTCGCACTCAATAAAAAAGTATGACTAGTTGGCTGTACTAGCTATGTGGCTTAGTCAATAGGTCATTGACAATTTCATAAATAATAAAAACGAATGGCTCGCTATTCTTAGCATCGACTGTACGCTTTCCACACAAGAAATTGTTCGGATCTACGGCATGCACTGGGATATTGAGGTGTTCTTAAGACGGTCGCTGATTTCGCCCTGCAAAAGTTGAGTAAGTATGTTATACCTATCAACTTCATCGCCACATCAACAACGACTCGAGAAGTAGTCGACGATTTAGAAGGTATTTTGCTGACACTTGTCAAAAGAAATTCAATCCTCCAGATGGAATTACCGTTAACTTTTACATGAAACAAAACACTGAACCCAATTTTTTTTTTTTTGAAACAGTCACCGTAGCAACAATTTTATTGGTTGTACCAGCAGCAGAATAGACAGTGGCATTGGCTTTTGCAAAAGGTTCGGGTCTTTGTCGTAGCGTTGCCAGACGATGAATTACTGTTTTGTGGTTATGTTTGCAAGACTTTGTTTGGATAGAGTCTGTCCGACTTTAAATCATTCCATTTTTGGACATTGGTTATGGACACTTTAGTTGTTTTTTTAATTGGTCCATAAAGAATTCTCAAATCGGACTTTGTGTGTGCTTGCTTCTGAATTAGTAATTGCCATTCCGAATGTCAAGGTATCTGCTAAGAGTAGTGAACATTCATTTTTACGTTATTTATTTAAGTTGACTTTTCTATAAATCATTGGTTTATCAATGATTCCATCATAATATTAGGGGATTTATAATAAAATTACAAGATTAATTTTGTTATAAAATAATAACATTTTTGTGATAAACGAGGGGTATGTTGGGGTGGTTTCCAACTTAAAGGATTTGTAGTTAATTTTGTATGCTAATATTAACAAATTAAGTATTAAAAAATTTAAATGTTATATTTTTAAACTGTATGCGTTTAAAAAGGAAAATACAGATGGCATTACTAAGTTGTGATTGGTACGATAAAGATGTTTACCTAAGTGTACTTCGTGATTTCATTGATTTATTTATATGAGTTATGGTGCGAGGGGGCTCGGCATTCATTGTATGGTGACTGATTCTTAGGGTTGGTCTTCTATTAAGAATTTATGTGATTGATACAGGCTGTCTAACACTTAGATATAACTAGTATTTTTAAAAAATTTGTACTGCAGGTTTAATCTTTAAGAAACTTTACACGAATAAAAAAGGTGCCAAGTACAAACACGATTTGGAATCGAGTCAGTACTTGGTACCTTAAATTTGCTAATAATCATTCTTAAGTTTCTTAGTGACCTATTTGTTGTGTCTAAGAAAATACAAAACGCACAAAGTAATAAATGCAACAAAATAATTTATAGAGTGATTGAGATGAGTCAAGAAATTTTGTAAGACCGTCTAGATGTGAAGAAAAAGAGTAGACACTATCAGTTCTAAAAGAGAGCGAGGAGTACATTTAATTTTGGTCGAATGGGGATTTGTGTACCAACTCGAATTAATTTAAGGTACTTATAGTGCGCGGAATTTGAATTGAATCAGTGAAAAGGGGGGGACTGGTTGATAAAGTTACGTAGAAAAGAAAGAAGAAAGAACAAAAATGAGCGTTACACCATTTTGGATTTTATAGTTGACGTATTATTTTGGATACCGGAATTATTGTTTTTGCCTTTTCGTTTATTGTTTATTGGTGGAAGGTATCTGTTTCGACTATTTTCTGATTTTTGACAAGCATAAAAAAGTGGAAGAATCTTGAATGCAAAATATCGGCCTAGTACCACCTGAAATTAGAATTTCAGCTGCTACTAGGTCGATGCAATATTGAATACTTGATAAGTAATGTAATGATACAACTAAAATCTATCTACAGGGATGTATGTGACACTAGAGTGTCACACAGACGCTTAAAAAGCTAAGTATTCTGAATGTGTTAGTTTAGTTACAACAGTGGCCGTCGTCATGTGAATTTCCAATAAAAGTAGCACCAACGATGATGAGTAATATGAATAATACGACGATTATCTCGAAACCTGATCCTTTTCCGGAATGACAAACATTCTCGCAACTTTCAGAAGACATCTTATTTCCCCCTTTTCTACCTTCAATAATAGAATATGAGCAAGTTTCGAAAAACATAGGGCGGTTGGAAAGAATTTTAAAAAGAAAAGTGTGAAATATCTTCTTGGCGCAACAGGCAACAGGCATTAGACAGTTAATCGGTGGGTGCCCACTAGCGTAGCGTGGGTGTAAAAAAGTAATATATTTCATTAAATGAAATTTAATGCTTTTATAAGAATTAAAAATCTCCTAATATAGTTAAGGAAATGACGACTAAATCAGTGCCAAACACTAACAAAGAGAGGTCATTCATCAATAGTCAAAGTGGAAATTTAATCTTTCGTCAATGCTTATTGAATCTCCGCACCAATATATTGGCTAGTGTCGGGTGAATGACACTATTCAGCGAATACGCTACAATTACATAAAGTAAAACGAATCTCATCATATTTAATAGGTTGAGATTCTTACTGTATAAATGTATATTCTGATGAATAGTCATAATTGCACCTTACACAGACACTAAACAATATTGAAGTGAGGAAAACAACAGATGCCAATCACAACGAATTTACTGATTTTGCTAGCATTAGTAATCTATTCACTGTTATGTTTTTATATCGGTTACAACGGCTGGGTATGGCTGAAAACGACGAAATTCGCTGCCTACAAGAAGACCTATATCATTCTAATGGTCTTACTTAGTTTGTCCTTTTTCATAGGACGGTTTTGGTCATGGATTGCCATCCAATTCATCGGCGGATTTTGGCTTGTACTATTTGGTTATAGTTTACTACTATTACCCATGATCAATCTCGCCGTCTACCTATTGAAAAAGAAATGGCTTTTTCAAATCGGATTAGGGACAATCTTATTCTTCGTTGTTTTGCTTATCTTTGGTTCGTACAATGCTTGGAATTCGGTTGTCACAACGTATGAGGTGGCCATTGACAAATCAGCAACAGAAAAAGAGTTAAAACTTGTTGTTGTTTCTGATCTTCATCTAGGGGGAATTGTCGGTGAAAAGCATCTTGAACGTTTAGTTGAAGAGGTTGAGACATTACGCCCCGATCTAATCTTAATTCCCGGTGATATAATCGATGACTACATCGCTCCATACATGGATAAAGAGATGGGTAAAACATTGGGTAAACTACATGCACCTCTTGGCGTTTACGCGGTACCGGGGAATCATGATTATTATGGCAATGATGTTGATCAATTAGTCATCGAAATGGAGAAAATCGGCATTCGTGTACTAGCAGACGAAACAGCACTCGTTGCCGATGATTTTTACATCGTTGGGCGAAAGGATCTTGCAGCAAAGAGTAGGATGACAACTACTGAATTAGTTGCCGATTTAGACCAGAACAAACCACTAATTATGATGGATCATCAGCCCGTTGAATTTGACGAGGCAAGTTACAATGGCATAGATTTACTGTTATCGGGTCATACGCATAGAGGTCAACTATTCCCGGCTAATCTAATTACTCGATTAATCTTTGAGAATCATTATGGCTATTTAAAAAAAGATGATCTTCACTCAATTGTAACTTCGGGTTTTGGTACATGGGGACCCCCTATTAGAATCGGTAGCCGTGCTGAAATCGTAGAAATAAATCTCAAATTCCAGAATTGAATGCAGAATAACAGGGAACATTGTGACAAAAGGACGCTAAAAGTTAGGATTCTTTGCGAAAAGGAAAAAACAGCAAATGCGATTCAATTGCCAATGTGCGAGTAGTAATGAAGGAGCGCGATGTACCGTCCTGGCTAAAAGTTGATTTGGTGGCAGTGTTGAAATCAAATCGAAAATTATGAGTAACGAGGAATTTCAAGAAGAGAAAAATTAAAATATGTGTTTTAACACCGATAAAGCTATGGATTTACATTTGACTAAATCTCGTTTCTTCATTCAAAAGATGAATCGTCAAGCACAAAAGCTTATTTAGAAATCAGGATTTGTTTGTAAAATATTTTTCGAAACTAGATTGATGGCTTCTCTTGAAATAGCTGACGTCTACGTTATGTTGTGGAATGAGAGGCTATTTTAGTGAGAAGCGCTCGAATTCATTTCTTCTAACAAATTTATGACTGCGATATCGACAAAGAGGAGGATTATCTGTCAATCAGCTAGAAAGCCGAAAATAAACATGGATGATTTCAAAACGCATTTAATTTGACGATAGTCAGATGGATGCTTTTTTATTTGTGAAAAAATAGAAAGGAATTCGATCTACATATCAATTTTTCTAGCTAACATGATTGCCGTTCAAAATGAAAATCGTCTGGAGATCCTAGACCATCTAATGTGATTCAGTGTTGGGAAACAATTATTCAAAACGGACGAAGTGTAGGTACGACTTATCCTGTCCAGCAAGAGATTGAAACTCGAAAAGCAACCGCTCATTTAGGGAGTATTTGCAGATGAAGGCTATGTACAGTTTGAAAACGTAGTGGAAACTGTAAGTCAGGCGTGTAAGAGGTTGCATAGGGAAAATGAAACCATCACGTTCATAAACGAAAATGTAACGGCAATATAGCTGTGTCTGGAAATTAACCAGAAGTACTATATTTTTAGGGATAATTAATCAGCTCAGCAATTAAAGGTCATGCAAAATAAAATTCTGCAGGCCCTTGCGTATGTATTTCGTCTTCCAAATCATGGGATGTATTTCGTTCGAGATTCGAATACAGAAGGATTGGGAAAACTGATTAAATTCACATCACCCTCGAAAATAGCGAAGGGTGTAAAATTCCAGTCGACAATCGGAATAAAGTTAGATCCGATCTAAATAAACATTTAAATTATATTTTAACTGATTGTGAAACAAGTAGGAATCTGAAAATAGGACAGGACAAAGAAATTAACAAAAAATCGAATGTGTTCAACCTTAATTATTAAATTAGAAAGGGATTATCTGGGATGAGTCAACTCAAGTCAACTCGAAAAATAAATCATTAAGATTCGTTCTGAAAATATATGAATGGTTACGGATTTAATTTAACAAGGTGGAGTTTATAATACCGGAATTCTATCAGACGATGATCGGAAGGATGCCGGTAATCTAGTTGAACATCTACAGAAAATCGCTGACTAAATGGAAATGAGCGAATGGACTTAAGGTGAAAGAATTGAGGATAAAGGAACAGAGATTGTATTTTCGCTCCACACGAAAAGATGAATCAAGATTGCGCAATCAATCCTGCTTCCTTTTTATTTTAATAGAAGAGATGAAGGGATGGATTATTAATGACTCACACTTTTTCGAAACTAGAGGAAATTAAAAGTGCGCTGAATGCCAAGTTCTTTGAACGTGAAAACGTGGTGGAAGCAATCTTGATAGCGATATTAGCACGTCAACATATGCTCATGATTGGTCCGGCTGGTACTGCGAAATCTGCATTATCCGTAGAACTCGCAAAGATTGTACATGGGACACAATACTTTCAATGGATGCTGACAAGATTCAGTACACCTGAGGAGGTATTCGGTCCATTATCGCTAAAAGACCTAGAGCAGGGAGTGTACAAGCGCAATACGGCAACAAAAATGCCAGAGGCAAATTTGGTGTTTCTGGATGAAATATTTAAAGCGAACAGCGCCATTTTAAACAGTTTACTCACCCTAATTAATGAACGGCTCTTCTATAATAACGGAGCACCAGTTCAAGTTCCCTTAATGTCTGTTATAGGTGCTTCGAATGAATATCCCGAAGAAGGGGAGGGGCTTGAAGCACTATTCGATCGTTTCCTTTTGCGATTTGAGGTTGACTATATTGTAGATGAAACGAATTTTGTTTCTATGTTGAAAGGTTCTGAGCAATATCAGCAAATGCCTTCCATGACGCTGGACGAATTAGTGCAACTTCAGTTTTTCACGGACATGGTAGCCATTCCTGATGAAGTATACGAGACCCTTTCTAAGATTCGTACAGAGTTGAGGGATGAAGGGATTCGCCCTTCAGATCGGCGCTTCAAGCAGTCATTAAGCGTCCTACAAGCAAAAGCGTTGATTAACCAAAGGCACGTCGTAATGATAGATGATATTGTCATCCTTGAAAATGTCCTATGGGAAACCGTGGACCAAAAAGATGCAGTGTCTTTCATTGTTCGTAGCCACGCACAAGATGTTGTTACTCGGGCACTCGATTCCATACAAAATGAAGCAAATGATGTGTTCAATTACATGCTGCAGAATAATTCGACAGATGTTGGAATGGAAGCGACTCAAAAGATGAAAGCCTTAGTGGCTGATTTGAATAAGCTAAAAAAACACAATCAAAGTCGGGATGCCGATATCGATGCATTACTTTATAAAGTGAATTCGATGCATCAAGAAATCCTCGACAGTATTTTAGAACCGATGGATTTCGACACTCCTAATGAAAAGAAAGCACTCGAGAAAGGGTCCTATGGCATCTTTTTCAAAATGTGAAAGGGAGTGTACTTCATGAAAAGAAGTAAAAGTTACAATGATAATCGTTCAGTATTGAATACGGACGCATTCGATAAAAGACGTTTCAAAGAAATCTTTGAAATGTCAAAGGGGCTTCAGAAGATTAGAGATGAAGGGGAAATGCCAACGTTCGAACCATTACTAGCTGATATTTGGGCTTCATTATATAAGATGAAACCTGAAATTACGGCAGTGGACGTAGGCGGCGTTCTCAAAGTTAATAAATCACTGATGGAAAGAATCATGGCGGATGATTCTTTTGAAAACTATCGAAGCTTCACCCGATTAGATGATTTGTTGTCAGCCATTGGCACAGTGAAAATCGGTGAGAAGACGAACCAATGGCTGGTTGAGCAAAAAATGCAAGATGAAGACCTTCAAAAACAGATGCAGGAAATCTATACAATGCAAAGGCAACTTAAAAAGTATGAACGGCAAGTTGGTGATGAAAATTGCAATCAGGAGTTAAAAGAATATCTAACACAAGCCATAGCTATATTGAATGAGAAATTGCAACAGAAGCTTCAAAGTGACAGCCATAGCTTTTCAGAAATAATGGCTCAAGCCATGCAAGAAACAAAACAGGTGAAAGATGGTCTGAAATCGTTACTTGGTGGCTCAAGTGCAGGGAGTGGTGATGCAGATTTAAAAAAAGTTCCTTTACGCGACCAAATAGCATTAGCTGAGAAAATTGCTTCTGATAACAAGATGAAGGAAATAGCTAATTGGGCGGGTCGATTCAAACAGATTGCCTGCAAAAAGCAGAAATCCAAGCATAGCGACTCTATGGAAAGAATGGGAGTTACTCTAGGTAACGATATTGAAAGGTTGCTCCCGATGGAATTAGTCTTATACTCGCATCGAATAACTAAGAACGATTTCCTTCGTCGCTTTGTGGATGGTCAGACTATGCAATATGAACATAAAGGGCGTGAGGTATTAGGGAGGGGGCCGATCGTACTTTGTTTAGACCAGTCAGGCAGTATGTCCCAACTTGATAACCAATCCAAAGGTTTTATTTTAGCCCTTATGTCAATCGCAAGAAAGCAGCGAAGGGATTTTTGCTTAATATTATTCTCTACTCAGACTCAAATCTATAAATATGAAAAAGGGAAAATTAAAGGTTCTGATATGATTAGTTTGGCTCGAACCTTTTTAGGTGGAGGTACGAACTTTACACTTCCGCTTGACGGAGCGATGAACATAATAAATGAAAGTCGTTTTAAACAAGCTGATTTAGTTTTTGTTACGGATGGTGAAGACCAACTAAAGGATTCATTTCTCGAAGCATTCAATAAGCAGAGACAAGAGAAAGCCTTCAATGTGCTTTCCCTCGTAATAGGTTGCAGCACAAATACGGTTGAACAGTTTTCCGATAAAGTTGTCCAAATTAAAGATTTTGATGATGATGGAAGCTTTACCGCATTTGAAATTTGATTGCCTATGAAACGAATATGCAACTAATGATTCCTTCTCTGGATTAAGTGTTTTATATGACTAGAATCCTTTAAAAATAGTGATTGATGCCTGTGCACGACATTATTCGGATACTATAATTACATGTTGATGAGATAGTAGAGAAGTGCCACTTATTCTAATCAGTATTGTATTTTTATACAACTGGTTGAATTTGTGGCTGTATTTTGTTACACAACCACGAATACAATTAGCTTTAGGTATTTGTTTCGTATGGGCATGGTGAGATAAACAAGACTAACAACTGTATATTACCGAACAATGCATCTGACAAACCGCTAGGAGCGTGATTGACTAGTTGAAAAGAGTATCTATAGAGTAATCACCGCTGTTGTGAGGGTTTTTTGAATTAAATACTGAAACAAGTGCTGGTAAATATACACTTCAATCCAAAGTAGAAAACACCAGAAACTCACAATTGGTGCGTTTGGGTGTTTATTTAAGGCTATGTTAAAGGAAGAGGTTGATTATAATGTTTATGGAATCGGCTGCGTATGCAAGATTTTATTTTAACTTCAAACAGTGGTGTATATAAACTGTATATGAATGAAATAAAGAAAAACACTTAAAACATCGTTATAACAATGTTTTAAGTGTTTTATTGTGTCCCCAAACTTTCATTTGGGGATGTTATTTGTATGGGTTTGTTTAAAATATGTGTTAAATGAATATGGTCACTTATTAGATTGCTATTTTTTATTTTGAACATATAATTTTTCAAACACAAATTTATTCTCGTTTTATGAAATATTCTCTAATTTCAATCGGTAATTCTTCTATAGCTATAATTTTCATTTTTTTCGTTCCAGGAGTAGTTTGAATTAAGTAAGTTTTCTCATCAAATTCTAATAATGTAATTTGTGTAATCATATTAGGGTTAAATTCTTCTTGAATATATTCAATACTCTTATAGTCGATTCTTTTAGAATCAAGAAATAGTGACTCTGGATTATCTGAATTCCTTAATGTCTGCATTAATTCTAATGAATTAGAAGGGTTAGTAATAGCCCAGTGAATGGTAGGTGCAGCAACAATTAATAAAGCAAAAATAATGGCTAATATTTTTTTCATATAAGATACCTCCAAAATTAAATCAATAAATACACTATTTATTAATTGTACCTTAAAGGGGTAAAATAAGTTCTTCTCATAGCGGAAAATGAACTCTAATTTTCGCTACATAAAATTCTTCTCCTTGGACATAATAAAAATGATGAAACAAATCTACAAAAGGAGGTTCATGTGATGTCAGAGGAGAACAAGAATCGAAATAAGGATAAGGGTAAACAGCGAAATGTCCAAAAAAATAATACCGAGCCGAAAAAAGATGTTGAGTTTGCAAGCGAAAGCGAATTTCTAAATTTAGATGGTAAGAAAAACAAAAGAAAGCGCTAAAAATAGTGCCTGCACACCATAAGTGTGACAGGCACTAATTGTTTTCATTGTCTAAAGATCTGTTAAATTTGGTTTCTATGCATTGCCAATGTTTGAAGATAGAATACATAATTTCAGGCGAATGAGTTTTGAAATGCAGAGGCACAATTAATCATGTACCATTAATTGTGGACTTATGACAACTACTTGATGAATTTTGTGATTGTGGTTGCAGAAACACCAGGAGTGATGTGCAATCATACAGGTGAATTTAACTCTATTCAGCTGGTCATCGCATAAGGAGAAAGATTAGTTGAATCAAAATGACATAGAATGATGTAAGTTCATACATGAACAATTTAAGCATCAATAATTGTGTAATATATATGTAGTACTCAAGATTAGCTTCAAATGTTGGAGGAAAGCAAAGGCGGATTTAGGGAATGTACCTACCATCAATCGTTGCTCGATTGTGCATACCAATGCAGTACGTAGACTTAGACAACTTTTGTGACAAAATGTAATGTGAAGTGAAAGCGATTTCGTTTATAGTTTTTGTAAGGGGGAGCTAGCCATGTTGGAGAGCAGAAGCTTGAATACATTTTATCAATTAATGAAATTACAGCCAATACAGCTTTCCTGGTTTATTGACATGCTGAATTTATCTGGACGTCAGTTTCAATATGATGTAGAAAAAATAAATAGCTTCTTAATTGGCGAGGGCTTGCCATCAATTCGGATTTCGACTGACCGAATTATAATACCAACGGAAGTAATTAGTTTTTGGAGGAAAAATGGCACGAATTTTGCAGCAAATCAATTTTCTTTTGACCAAGATGAACGTGTGATTATTTTCTTGTTATACACCTTTATCAGACGCGAACCTCTCTCAAATTTCCACTTTCAAAATATTTTTGGGATTAGTAAAAATACCGTCAGTGCAGATGTAAAACGAGTCAATCGGTTTTGTATTGATTTCAGGGTTGAGATCCGTTATACACGGGAGCAAGGATATCACTTAAAAGGAACGGAAGAAGATAAGCGGAATTTGATGCTCAAGGCAATTTCCTTGTTAAAAGTTAAGCCTAACGCACATGAGAAATTCACTTTTATATTTCAACAACAACAGTTTGAAAATCAATATGTTCATTATCAACAAATTTTAAAGGATTTTGAAAGGCAATATTCATTCACATTCATTGAAGAAAGATTGGATGAATTTAGCTACTTACTTCAAATGATTCATATTCGCCAACAGCAACAAAAGTGGGTGCTAATTTATCCTGACACTGTGAGTTTTTTAGAAAAGAAAGAAGCTTTCAATGTTTGTAAATTGATTCAGCAACGTTTAGGGTATACGACCCATTCAGAAGAGGTTTCCTTTCTAACGATTCAACTGCTTGGTATATGCCAGGGGGAAGTTAGCCCTGCTAAGAACGATACTCTGCTCGAGATTACAGAACAAATTGTTGTTAGCTTTGAACGTTATGCATGCATCCAATTACTAGATAGAAACAAAGCAATTGAAACGTTATATTTGCATTTCAAACCGGCTTATTACCGCATGCTCTTTAAAATACCAATTACAAATGCATTACTTGCTGAGATTAAAGAAGAGCATCATGACTTGTTTATAGTTGTAAAGGAAGTACTAAAACCTATTGAAGAAATGCTGAATATTAAAATACCTGAAGATGAGGTAGGATTCCTTACCCTTCATTTTGGAGGGTTGCTCAAGCTAGATAGTGAGAGTCAAAACAAAGTATTTCGGGCTCTAATTGTTTGTCCAAATGGGATTAGTTCAAGCATTATGTTAGAAAATCAATTAAAATCGCTCTTCCCACAATTTCAATGGACTTCTTCTCTCTCATCGCATGATCTTCAGCTTCTCGATGAAGAGGAGTATGATCTAGTATTTTCCACTGTTTTACTTAAAACAAAAAAAACTTTGTTTATGATTAGACCAATTATGAGTGAAATGGAAAAGAAAGAACTCGTTCAATCAGTAAAAGGGATGACACTTCAACAGTCTTCCCATTATCCAACTTCGGATGAGTTAATGAAAGTCATTGGCCAATATGCGGATATCAAACAGCCAGGGTTGCTGAAAAGTGCATTGAAACACGCGTTATTTCAAAATGATCGCTTGAATACGAGGAGGAAACAACCTGTGTTAAAAGATTTATTAATCGAAGAAAATATTCAGTTTGTAGATAAAATTGACAATTGGAAAGATGCCATCAAGAAAGCAGCAGAACCCTTATTAGTAAGCAATTCGATTACAAATCAATATATCGACGTAATGATAGAAAACGTTGAAACAATGGGACCGTACATTATCATTGGCGAGCAAGTTGCAATCCCACATGCGCGGCCAGAATTCGGCGTTAAAAAATTAGGAATGAGCTTATTGAAATTAGAAGAATCTGCGCATTTATTAAACAGTGAGGCCAATCGAGTTGACATATTTATTTGTTTAGCTGCGATTGATAATCAAACACACCTAAAGGCATTGGCTCAATTGACAACGTTGTTGAGTGATCCTATTAAATTAGGCCTTTTAAAGGAGGCGGAGACAAAACAGGATATTCTTGATTTAGTTGCAGAAATCTCAGTTCAATAGGTTTGTAGCGTTGTCGATAGGAATTAGATAAGTACGATTAAAATTAGCCATTATTAGGAGGAAAATAAGATGAGAATTTTAGCAGTGTGTGGAAACGGATTAGGAACGAGTTTTATACTGTCAATGAACGTAAATAAAGCACTAAAAGAATTGAACATTGATGCTGAATGTAAAAACATGGATTTAGCGAGTGCAAAATCAGAGTCAGCTGATTACTACATCGGGACACCTGAAATTATGGAACAATTACAAGACGGTAACAGAAAAACAATTGGCATCATCAACATGGTTAGTGCGGATGAAATCCAGAAAGCGTTAACTTCTCATATCTTAGGGGAGAAATAATATGTTTGATTTGATAATGAAGGATATTTTAGGAACACCCGCCATTTTAGTTGGCTTGTTCGCTCTATTTGGTTTACTGTTGCAGAAGAAATCGATTACTGATGTTGTTTCTGGAACATTAAAAACCATAATGGGCTTCATTATTCTTGGCGCAGGTGCGGCTGTCTTAGTAGGTTCACTAAATATTTTCGGAAATATGTTTGAAAAAGCATTCAATATACAAGGTGTCATCCCGAATAATGAAGCAATTGTAGCTATGGCGCAAACTGCTTTCGGTGCTGAGACAGCTATGATTATGTTAATTGGTATGGTAGTTAACATTGTCATAGCAAGGTACACGAAGTTTAAATACATCTTTTTAACAGGGCATCACACGATGTTCATGGCCTGCTTACTTGCGGCGGTACTTTCAACGTCAGGCATGGGTAGTGCAATGATAGTAATCGTAGGATCACTTATATTAGGAGCATTGATGGTTCTACTACCTGCAATGCTACAACCCACAGTTAGAGAAATTACAGGTTCGGATGATATCGCTGTAGGTCACTTCGGTTCATTCGGTTATTTTGTAGCAGCTAAAGTTGCTAAATTAACTGGAGATAAAACGAAATCGACTGAAGATGTGAAGGTACCAAAATCACTTGGGTTCTTACGTGATTCTTCTGTAGCATTGGCATTAACAATGGCAATTATGTTCTTTGTGGTTGCTTTGGTCGTTGGACCTACCTACATTGAAGAAAACCTCAGTGATGGTGCAAACTTTTTAGTGTTCTCACTGCTACAGGCAATTACGTTCGCTGCGGGTGTATTCATTATCTTAGCAGGTGTTCGTATGTTAATTGCTGAAATCGTTCCAGCATTTAAAGGAATCGCAGATAAAGTTGTTCCGAATGCGAAACCTGCATTAGACGTTCCTATCGTATTCCCGTTTGCACCAAACGCAGTTATTATCGGATTCTTATCAAGCTTTGCAGCAGGATTAGTAAGTATGTTTTTACTTCCACTTGCGGGGTTAGCTGTAATCGTACCTGGACTCGTTCCGCACTTTTTCTGTGGAGCTGCGGCCGGAGTATTCGGTAATGCAGTGGGGGGGCGCAGAGGCGCTATAATTGGTGCTTTTGTACAAGGATTGTTAATCAGTTTCCTTCCCGCAATGTTGATGCCAGTGCTAGGCTCACTCGGATTTGAAGGTACGACTTTTGGGGATTCTGATTTCGGTGTCGTAGGCATTCTAATTGGATATATAATCAATTTGTTTAATTAAATGAAAATAATAAAAAGCACTCCTTGGGGAGTGCTTTTTAGATTTAGGACTAAAAAGGTTCTTAGTTCAATGAGAACGAGGTACCTGAAAATTGGTGATTCAACAGATTGTAACTACTGAAAATTAACTAATCTACAACAACGCATTGACTTAAATAAATTTCGCACGTATAATACCTAGTAAGCAGGTAAGAATAGTTAGTTGGAGAAGTATCCTTGAAAGGATGTTTACTATGACAAGTAAAGCGATTTCAATTTATGCTAATCAATTCGATCTTTCGGGTGTTCTTCATCTTCCAGAGAGAGTGCATCATAGGAAGGTTCCGCTTATTGTTTTATTACATGGATTTGTCGGTAGCAAAGTCGGTGAGCATCGGTTATTTGTAAAAGCGGCACGGTATTTCACGGAAAAGGGATATGCAGTTTTTCGTTTTGATTTTAGTGGCTGCGGGGAAAGTAGCGGCGATTATGCAGATGTTACGGTAACGAAGCAACTAAATGAGGTTCAGGCGGTGCTAAATTATGTATCGATGTTACCAGAAGTAGATGCCAACAATATTATATTAATCGGTCATAGTCTTGGGGGTGCTGTCGCTTCATTAACAGCGGCCAAAGATCGGCGAATCCATAAACTTATTTTATGGTCGCCAGTCGGTAGACCATATGAAGACATTACCGGAATTTTAGGCGAGAGTGCTATGAAAACTGTGGCAACAAATGGGGTAGTTGATTATCATGGGTTTTATGTCAGTCAAGCATTTCTAACTGATCTGAAGAATCATCATCCTCTTGAAGCGATTTGTTCGTATCAAGGGGCGGCGCTGATTGTTCATGCACAAGAGGATGAGGCCGTTCCCAAAGAACATGCAGCCCGTTATTCTGAATCATTGCAACAAAGGTCAATTCCTGAAAGAGTCAGTACGCATTATATTGAAGGTGCAGATCATACATTTTCAAGTTACACATTTGAAAATGTATTATTCACGGAATCTGCTGAATGGCTTGAAAGTTGTAATGAGTATCCCGAGGAAATAGCTTGAAAGATTAAAACTGATTTTATGAGACACAAAGAAGTTGATTGGCCCAATAAAAGAGCCAATCAACTTTTTAAATTTTTTTTAAAAAATAGCATCCCTTTTAAAGATTTCAGCCGTTTAAAATGCAAAAAACTAGATGATACAAACAGCACTTCTCTGAAAATTAGCTGTTATTACCGATAGTGAAATTGAAAATCATCCGAGTTCACGAAGGGGGCGTTGGAAAGTATATGGGAATGTGAACGATCTCTTAATGACCTCGGAGTTTTCGTTTACAGTCATTTTCCATTCAATTCATGATATAGGTTGTGATTATCCCAAGAATGATCCCAATAATAATGATTGCCCCAAATAATAATACTCGCTTCAAGTCTACATCCCTTCATTTAGTTATTACTGGAAGTTTATTGATGAGGTCTGAAACATATTCGGTAAAAAATAGACAATCAATAAAGTTTTGGACATCTAGAAGGTGGAGCAATCTTTTTGTTAACCCTTATCAATTCGTTGGTGCGAATATTCCCATAGATGAATATATAACGAAAGTATAGTTTGTGTCAGTTGGGATGTGAAACACCCTATTCCTAGAAAGACTTATCCTTGAAATTTCTTTTTATAATGAGTTAGTGCAAGCAAAGGAAAGATATATTGATAGCTATGGTAGTGAATGTAGAAATCACCCCCCATTCCTTGAACAACCGGATATGAGATAGTCCAATTGTCTATATTAGTGGCTACTTGTAAATAGGAGATTCCCGCATTTATTTCTGGTGTTGCCTTATCTGAAACCGCAATGAGTGCGTCAAGTGCCCATGCTGTTTGCGTTAAATTGCTGGATCCAAGAGGTACGTACTTAGAAGCAAGATCGCTTTTACAAGACTCTCCCCAGCCGCCGTCAGGATTTTGAATTCCTAGTAACCATTTTACGGATTTTTGGACAAATGGATTTTCCGGGCTTACACCTGATGCCATGAGACCGGTAATTGATGCCCATGTCCCGTAAATATAACAAATTCCCCAACGACCATACCAAGAACCATCTTTTTCTTGATTATGAACAAGCCAATTTATACCGCGTTTCATAAGTTCATGTTCACTAGGTAAGTTCGTGTATCCACCCAAAAATTCAAGTGTTCGTCCCGTTAAATCGGCACTGCTTGGATCCGACAATAAAAATTTTCCGCCTTCAATCGGGAGTAAGTTTAATAATTCATTATATACATTTTTTTCAAATGCTGGCCATCCGCCATCTCTATTTTGCATCGACATTATCCAGAGAATACCTTTGTCCCAAGCTTGATGAAAGCGGTGATCATTCTGGACAAGCTGCGAAATACTTCTTAGTGAAGCCGTAGAGTCATCTATATCAGGATTCATCGTGTTTACAGCTGAAAACCCCCATCCCCCTGGTAAGACATCAGGATTATGAATCGCCCAATCACCATATTTAGTCTGTTGCTGCTCTAATAAGTATTCGTTTGCCTTATTGATTACTGAATCAGTCGTAGGAACTCCTGCTTTTTGAAGAGCATAGCTAATTAAGGACGTATTCCACACTGTTGCCGTTGTAAACTGCATATGGGTATGGCCGTGAATCGTGCATTGCATAGCTTTTAATCCTTTTACAGCCACTAAAATGCGTGGGTCACTGTTAGAATGACCAAGTGAGAGCAGGGCAAATATCATCAGGAACGTAGAACTGAAATAACTGTAAAGGGTTCCATCTGGCTCAATATGATCGAGCATATATTGTTTTGTTCGATTGATGGCTAAAGAATGGATGGTTTGAGAAAATCCTAGCAAACTTTTAAGGTCATGTTCAATCAACGAGAAAAACTCTTGAAATTCTTGTATATTGAGAAACTCATCTGTTGCCCCTGAAAGGGTAAGATCAGATAGATTGGGACTTCTAGTTGATGTTTTGACATATTTTTTATTTGCCAAAATCATAATTGGAGCAAGATTAGCTCTTCCATATACGGAAATATCGTAGAAATTAATAGGAAAGTGAAGGGGCAAAAGGATAATTTCAACTGGTAATGGGAAATACGCGGGCCATGGATATTGACCAGTTATAGCTAACATGATTTTTGTGAGCATATGCGATTTCTCTAGACCACCATTTGCTAAAACAAACTTTTTTGCCGCAAGCAATCTGAAGTCATCTTTGTTTACATAGCCTGAATACAGCAGGGAGTAATAAGCTTCAACCGTGGCGGATATGTTCCCATCACCTTCATCATGAAAAAGTTTCCATGCGCCATTTGTTTCTTGCTTACTCAAAATTCTTGCGGTTAACTCACTAATTAAGTTTTCATCATTTATTTCCAGCGACCTTAACAAAATTATCATGTATGCATCGGTTGTAATACCCGATTCAAAGGGATAATTCCATGAACCATTGGGTGTCTGATCATTTTTTAGCTGATTGACTAATTGGCTAATCAACTGCTCTGTACGATATGTCAACGTCTCACCATCTCACCATCTCCTTAGTAAAGGTCATTCATATATATATATCCCCATTCATAATCCTATATGAAGAATGATTTCTAATAGTGAGGTGACCCATGATAAATTTATTGAGAAAAAGGGGGGGGAGAGGTGGATATTTCGAACAAAATAAAAGAGCAAAGTCGAAATTGACTTTGCTCTTTTGCGTAAATTTTATCTTAAGAAGATTGTAATCAATGTATGAAGCACAAATTTCTTGATTTCATTGTTTGATCGAGGCCTTAGAATCATGTGCATATCGAACAAATACGACAAAAAATAGTGCAGCGCTGAGCAAGCGTAAACCTGAGTTTATATACATTGCCGTTTCAACACCCAGTACATTTAACAAAAAAATACCGACTTGTGGAGCAATGAATGCGACGAATGCTAGTAAAACATTGTACGTCGTAATGCAATATGTCCGTGATTTTTCAGGTGATTGCTCTAGCAATAAATTAAACAACAGCAATACCACACCCGATAAGAAAAAGCCTGACATCGTTTGGACGAGTGTTAAATAATACAAGTTGGTCGACAATACCGTTAAGAACGGCGTCGTTGCCATACCTATTGCTGCCCAGACGAGGACAAGTACGTTTGATTTCCGTTCTGCCCATTTTTTCCATAGCGGGAAAGTTAAAATTTGCATTAACATATTTCCTACGGAAAACATGCTGATCCAAAAAATTGTCGCCCCAACGATACGGACGTGATAAATATTAAATATTCCCCAAGCCATTTGCCAAGCGAAATTGAAAAAAAGTGCTCCAACTAGAAACCATACATAGCCGGAATGTTGAAAAATTGACCAATCCATCAACTTCTTTTTCGTCAAAGGTCCTTCAATTTTTGCTGGTTCTTCTTCATGTTTCATCAAAAAAAATACTTCAACTAATCCAAAACAAAATGCGATAGCGAATAACAGTTGATAGGCTAATACACTTTCAGAGATGTCTTTCATTAGAATACCAATCAGTAAGGTTGAAATAAGACCAACGATTGTCAAAAGACGGTTGCGATCACTAAAAAATGCACCCCGTCTCGAATTGCTAACCAAGCCACCAATAAGTGTCTGCCATCCTATGTTGGCGACTGTATTCGGCACGCTCATTAATGCAATAACTGCCAGAAATGACCAAGCTTGAAACGTGGTAGAGGGTATGTAAACGAGCATAATAATAAGGATAAACATCAAACGCGCGATTAACACAGACATTGCGACGAGTTTCTTTTGTGCGTGTGCTCGATTTAATAAAATTGCAGCGGGAATCGTCATAAGCAATGCCATTAGTGGAGGCAAGGAGCTAATTAGACCAACTTGATAATTCGATGCTCCTAAAATAGTAATCGCAAAAATCGGAAAGAAGTTATTCGAAAAGTTCAACGCAATAGTCGATGCCATTCCATGATAAATACTAACTTTTTCATTATATGTTCGCATAATATCTCCATATTCTACTAAATTATAATTCTCACATTTTCATTATAAACCTGAATTAAAAGAAAACAAGAGCTTTGAGACACGGTTTTAAGTACGGTGTCGGTACTCATTCAAACGCGAAAGTTGAAAAATCATGTTAGTGCAAAATAGTAATGCGTCTGTTGATTAACCAAAAATAACCAGAAATTAACTTGATCACCAGCTCGCCGACACTTGTATAGTTGCGCATTGGGATTGCTTGGATTGAATGACTTTTAGTACGAATACCGAAATATCAGGATGTGTAGGGATGCGACTTTGTCGCATCCCTACACAACAACTGCATTTTTCACTTGAACATTGTAGGAACCCAACAGGCAACTATTCACAACAGGATTACTAAGGAGGATTGAATTACAATACCTCCTTAAGTCTGTCTTAATAGTTAGCCGAAAGCGGTCCGAAAATAGTCCAGTGAAAATGGGGGTTATCAAGCCCTTCTCACCAGTATTTTATGCAAATATATAGTTAATCAACAGAAGTGAGTTAAAATGATCGTTTTGTACCTGTCACCGTCTTTTCTTTGGGTCCTATATCGAATGCTAGTCGTATACAACTTAAAGTCTTGTCATATAATCAAAGAGGAGAAAAATGAGAGATTATTCTGGAATTGAGGAGGGATTTTAGTGGAGGGCTTTGTAAATGGTCTGAATAGTATTTTGTGGAGTACGCCAGTCATTTATATTTTACTTGGGGTTGGTTTATTTTTTTCTATATTGACTCGCTTTTTGCAGGTAAGGCATATTAAAGAAATGTTTACATTGATGTTTAAGGGGAAAAGCTCGGACGCAGGTATTTCGTCCTTCCAGGCGCTATCAATTGCACTTTCCGGACGGGTTGGGACAGGGAATATCGCGGGTGTGGCAACGGCAATATTTTACGGAGGACCAGGAGCTGTCTTTTGGATGTGGGCAATTGCTTTCATAGGTGCTTCAAGTGCCTTTGTTGAATCTACTCTAGCACAAATTTACAAAGTGAAACAAGATGGACAATATCGCGGCGGTCCAGCTTATTATATTGAGAAAGGGATAGGTTGGAAGTGGTTTGGAACCCTATTCGCAATTGCAGCCCTGATTGCGATGGCGATCCTTATGCCGGGTGTCCAGTCCAATTCGATTGCTGTTGGGATGGATAACGCATTTAATATTCCTCAGTGGGGAACTGGACTTGTAATTGTAGGTATATTAGGTTTCATCATTTTAGGGGGAGTCAAACGAATTGCGAATGTTGCACAGGTCATCGTGCCGTTCATGGCGTTAGGATACATGTTGGTCGCACTCATAATCATCGTAATGAATATCAATCTATTACCTGAAGTCTTCACTTTGATTTTTAAAAGTGCTTTTGCCATGGATTCCGCTTTTGGCGGCATTATCGGTATGGCGATTATGTGGGGCGTTAAGAGGGGAATATATTCAAATGAAGCAGGGCAGGGGACTGGAGCTCATGCGGCAGCAGCGGCAGAGGTATCTCATCCTGTCAAACAAGGTTTGGTTCAGTCTTTTTCTGTCTACATTGATACATTGTTCGTCTGTTCAGCTACAGCATTCATGATCTTGTTTACTGGCATGTATAACACACAAGCAGAGGATGGCACATTTATCGTTAATAATATTCCCGGTGTAGAACAGGGACCAGGCTATACACAGGCTGCTGTCGACAGTGCTCTTCCTGGTTTTGGAGCAGGCTTTGTAGCCATTGCGCTCTTTTTCTTCGCATTTACAACAATCATGGCTTACTATTATATCGCAGAAACGAACATTGCTTATTTAATACGAAAAAAGAACAAGAAAACAGCTATGCTGGTATTGAAAATTGTCATTCTAATCACGTCTTTCTGGGGAACAATCAGAACAGCAGAGTTGGCATGGGGACTTGGAGATGTAGGTTTGGGTATTATGGTATGGCTGAATGTCATTGCAATCTTAATTCTGACCAAACCGGCACTACTTGCCTTGAAAGATTATGAAAGTCAGAAGAAGTTGGGGCTAGACCCTGTTTTTAATCCAAAAAAACTAGGCATTAAAAATGCGGATTTTTGGGAAAAGGAATACGAGGATGATACTGATGTCCGTTAATGATACATGTGGAAATCTATTCGGAATTGGGCGTAGAGATTTCATTTCTTTTAGATAAAGACGAGACATTTAAATGAATATTAGACTAGAGGGATTTAACTAAGAACTTTACACGGGCTGGGTACTATTCAGACAATACACTACAAGCTTATGAAGAAATCAACCATGTTTAAGAATGGTTGATTTCTTTTGAGTTTATATTCAATTGAATCAATTTTGGTGTTGAATGAAATCAAGGGTAATAGATCAGGTGTGGTGTCATGAAGGATAATTATGTAGTGAAATCAATTTATCAGTTCATCTGGGTTTTGTTCTAAGAGAAAGGCAGATGTGTTCATTAAAGAGAGGAAAGTTACTGTGAACGGGCAACGTATAAAGGCAAAAGTAAACGATGTATACCTTATGTTCAACAAACCGCCGGGTGTAACATATACGGCAGCAAGCCATATTGAAGGTAATATTATTGATTTTGTCAATTACCCGGTACAGATTTTGCCTGTAGACTGGCTCGATAAACAATCTGAAGGGTTAATTCTTTTAACAAATGACGGTAGTCTAGTGGATGAGCTTTTACGGGAAGAAAGCAAACGTGAAAAAGATTATGTTGTAACGGTCGATAAAAAAACGATAGCGTTTATAGAAGAAATGGCTTGCGGCGTGGAAATTAACAATCCTAGAAAAAAAGGAAATACAATAACGAAGCCATGTAGAGTTGTTCTACTTACTGATAATTGCTTTAATATCACTTTATCACAAGGTTTGAACCGGCAAATTAGGAGAATGTATAGACGTTTTCAATATACTGTTACTCGTCTGCAACGGGTGAGGATCAAAGAACTCCCACTAGGTACATTAGCTTTTGGGCAATGGCGCAAATTATCTGGAGAAGAAATAGTTGGGGTGAAGTAAATAAGATTAGAGAAGAAAGACAAAAAACTTATGGGAGTGCATATACACCTTTTGGACATACTACAATTTGAACTGGAAAATTGATGAGATGTCTAAATGGAGGTGAAAGAAAAAATGCCGAAAAATAAAAATGCCAATAACAATAATGATAAAGGAAAGAAAGCAACTAGTGTAACACCACAAGGGTATGGAGATACGGAATTTGCAGAAGAACCAAAAAGTAAATTAGAAGAAGCAGCAAAAAAGAAAAACACAAAATAGTGTTGAGGCACGCGAACATTGGTATAAGGCAATAGTAGAACCAGCCATTTCATGAACTTGGCTGGTTTTTATTTAAAATTAATATGACTATCTTTAACGTTGGAATTTAAATTCGAATACAAAATTACGGAAAAATGTAGTAGTTAATTAATAGAGATGTGTGTAATATCGTACCCAAGTGTAAGGATGATCATGAAATTCATAAAAATTTAAGGAGAATGGTGTTCCTTCTTGAATCAATTTCATAACTACGTATTCAATGTGTAAAGACGAACACTCTTTAAGCGTATTATTATATTGTTCGCAAATGATTTGGCTACTCTCGTTGATTATAGTACGAGGCGTCAACTTGGCAACCGAAGTTCGCTGCGTCCTGCGGCAACAAGGAGGGATGGAGTGCAATCCTTCCTTGTTGCATGACTTACGATCCTGTATGCTCCAGGAACAGCAGGTGCTGAAGAGCATGGAATGAGCGGAGCGTTAGGAGCATTGGCTGTAATATTTCTGCAAAGGACGCAGAAATTATTACAAATCGAAACCTACGCTGTTCGATTGGCTGAAGCCGTGCCCGCGTAATGCGACCGCCTGAAGCAGAAATCAACCTTGTTCGGATTTTATAGTTTATACTCCTTTTATGAAATTGATTCACTTGAGAATACAAAAATATATTCAAGTGCTTTTAGGTGCAATATGTATCTTTTCATTATAAGATTGAAAAACCTATGACTGATTGTCTCCAAATATGGAGCGATCAGTTTTTGATTGTCCGAATATAGGAGTAGATATACGTTCCTTTTAAATTAAGATAATTGTCAACCCTTATTAGTAATTGAACCAATTGATTGTTTGTATACATTTTTCTTCAATACAGTGTCATACTTAAGAATAGACCCAATTTTGGAAAGGAAGGCATGCTTAATGAGATATAAATCAACCATAAATGAAACGGTGCGATGTGGCCTTGAAATTACGGCTAATGCACGCAAAGAACTCATGAAATGGTCAAAGGATGAGCACGCCTTTTTTTCGATGCAGGTTGCCTTTGATGTACATATTGAAAAGCGTCCAACTAATAGACAAGGTAATATGTCGTTTTCGCTTTTCTTCGATAATGGCACGAATGAAGTCTTATCTAAACTTTTAGACGACAGAGTAGCCGTATTAGAATGTGTTTATCAAAATGATGGTTTTCTAGCAACTGGTTTTCACGTAAGGGGCCGTAGAGAACCCGTACAGACAAACAGACGTCTTCCTAAACGTTTGAAATTTCTAGTTGGTCGTAGCACTGGCGTCGCGATGCCTATCGAGTTGTACACAAGCATCCGAGAATTGCCGATTGCGCAAGAACGCTCTGAGTATGTGAAAAAAAGAATTGCCAGTTGGGAAGGGTATTTACGTATACAAGAAAGCAATGCGGATGTCGCAGATTTGACGGCGTCTTTTTCGATGTCCAGCTTTAATGAAGATTTCAGTAAGTTGAGCGTTGTTTGTAGCGGATTAAAAGGAAATGAATGGAATACAATTAAAGGTTTTAGTGTCAAGATGAAAGGTCTCCAAAGTGATATTGGTAGTGTTGTAAATACGGAACGGTCTAAGAAAATCGTAGAAATCGAACTGAGTCGGAATTATAAAGAAATGGCAAGGCGGAATGACTGGCACCCTAAATCTTATAAGAAAGTCGTGTTCAGTAATTTTGCCGAACTTAGCCAGGTAAAAAGATTACGGAAAGGTTTTAAAGATCTTCAAGACGGTCTTGCAGCCAACGCGAATTTAGAAAAGGTCCTTTTTGAGGAGCGGCCAGTTGTTCGCATTTCAAAGAAACAGCAAGAGCTTGTTTTTCATAACGAGTTAAATAAGTTTCAAAAAGAAGCGGTAACTGGGGCAATGACATCAAATGATCTGTACGTGATTCAGGGGCCTCCAGGGACTGGTAAGACGACGGTTATTTCTGAAATATGTCATCAAAATGTTAAGGCAGGGTTGCGTACACTCGTCGCCTCACAAGCAAATCTAGCAGTGGACAATGCACTAGGCAGATTGTTATCTCATCAAGATATTCGGATTTTACGTTATGGTCGGACAGATAGCATTGAAGAAGAAGGTAAAAAGTTTATTGAAGAAAATGTAGCATCGAACTGGAAAAACGTAACGTTAGATGCTGTAAATAGTCAACTTCAGTCAAATTCTGAAAAAGAAGCGCAACTTAAAGATGAACTAGCTAGTTGTGAAGTACGGTTGGAAGAACTTCAAATTGAATTGGTGTCATTAGATGAAAGAGTTAAGCTGAAAGAAGAGGCCAAAGCGCAACATCTTGTCCTTGCTAGCGAAATCATGAAGCTCAAACAAAAAGCAGTGATCTTTAAAAAAGAACGTGAGGAATTATTGGGCAGTCAGGTTAATTTAAAGAAACTCGCCGACGAATTAATCGTGGAAATTAATCGACTTGAACAAATCATGGAAGTAGATAATATAAGTCCTGACACAATCAATCAGATGGAGCAATTAGTGCCTCAAGTAGAGAAAATACGTCATTACATAAGCTATCGTGAAACAGTACAAATGATTAACGAGACGGAAAACTCTATCGCAATCATTCGCAAAGAGCTTGAACTAAAAAACAATAAAATCGATACGATTCATGTGTTTTTAAAACAGCTTGATTCGATAACTAAAATCGACTTATTGAAAAACCGCTTAGCGTTTTTTGGAATTGTACCGACATTCAATACGAATTGGAAAATGACCGAATTAAATAAATTGATTGATTCATTTAAATATGACGCGTCTAGCGGCGAATACGGTGAGTGGCAGGAACTCCAAAATCGACTTTTAGCCGCTATTGAGATGATAGATCGTTTGTTAAAAGAGCACGGATTTCTTCCGAATGCAGTTAAAAGAACTGTCAACCAAAGATATAGTTCAGTACAAGATATTCATGGGCTCATTGATCGTGTTGGAAAGTTTTTAATCGATCCATCGACTAAACGTAGTCTAGAAACGAGAAATTACTCTGCCGAAAAATATGACAATCTTGATAAAATGGCAATTGCTTTGGAAATGTTGCGTGAAAGAAAGAATTATGTTCAGACGCAGAGCGGAAACTTGGAAAAACAAAATCAAATTAGGTTAGATGCTAAAAAAATGTTCGCTGTCATTAAGACAGAAGTAATCGAACATACCAATCAATTTATCGTAGAAATTGAACAGGAAAGAAGCGGCATGCAACGCAATGCAGAAAGTCACCAAATAACGCTGAATGACCTTGAGCAAACAACTACAAAACTTCGAGATTTAGTAGGGATGGTCGATGAAACTGTATCACTAAGTGTAGTGAAAGAAGAATTGGAGCAGAAAGAAAAGCTCTACGCCGATTATTTGCAAAAGAAGGCTGCACTTAAACAGAATGCCTATGAGCTGGACATTAAAAAGAACGATTCTGAAGTAAATGCTCAACTATTACAGAAAAATATAGCTACACTTCAAGCTAAAAACGATGAAATTGAAGTAGTAAAAGAAGCTTGTATTGAGCAAGAAAGCCTGATAACAGCTTTAGTTGAATTACTAAACCAAAATCCCGAAGAACAGCGTCAACAAGCGCAAACATCTTTCATTGCTGTATCTAAAAAGATAAAAAAACTCAAAAACGACAAAAAACGATTGCCTATCAACCATTCACTTCAAAAAGAATGGCTGTCACTACTAACAGAAGCGAATGAATACGATCTCTACGAAATCCGAAAACTATATGTGCAACATGCGAATGTAATCGGTACAACTTGCGTCGCGTCCGCTAGGCGTGATTTCATGGAGGAATATCCTATATTTGATGTGGTAATAATCGATGAGGTTTCTAAAGCGACACCTCCTGAATTACTGCTCCCTATGTTAAAAGGGAAAAAGATTATTTTAGTTGGAGATCATCATCAGTTACCGCCGCTTATGGGGCAAGAGACACTAGAAGAATTGCTCGAGGAAAGTGCCAATAATGAAGAAAAGAAAGAACTGGAAAAACTATTGAAAGAATCATTATTTGAACGTCTTTTTAGAACCTTACCTGAGCAAAACAAAACGATGCTTGCAATCCAGTATCGTATGCACGAAAGCATCATGGAAACAATTACGCCTTTTTACAAAGAAGGAAATTATGGTCTTCAATGTGGTTTAGTGGACTCTGATTCTGTTCGTGATCACTTGATTGAATCCCGCTATGTGCAAAGAAATGATCATCTTCTCTGGTTCGACATGCCGAATGAACCGAAGTATTTCGAAGAGAAGGTTAAAGGGGGAACAAGTCGTTTCAATCAAGCTGAATTGACGATGGTAAAAAAACTCCTGATGGATTTAGAGAAGGCAACTGAAAATGCGAAGAACGCAGGAAGAATGAAGCAGGAAGACAAGAAAAGTGTTGGTGTAATAAGCTTCTATGGTGAACAAGTAAAAAGGGTGGATCGCTTGATTCAACAAGAACTGATCCCGCAGCATTTGCATTGCAGAACAGGGTCAGTAGACAAGTTTCAAGGTATGGAGATGGACGTCATTATATTGAGTTTTGTACGGAATCATCAGGACAAGGGTGGTGACATCGGATTTGCAAGGGACTATAGGCGTCTAAATGTTGCTTTGTCACGTGCGCGTGAGTTGCTCATAATCGTGGGGAGTTCGGGTATGTTCACAATGAGGACAAAACATCCAAGTTCAAGAGAAATGTATGGACGTCTTTTAGAAAGCATCAAATTAAAAAATGGATTAAGGAATCATGAAGGAACTATTAAAGTGTAATTTGTAGGGGGCCCCTGTTTTATGCATGACTTAAAGGGTAGATTAACAAAAGAACTTCAACAGGATTTTAATGTCAAAATAATGGGGACTCTCTCATGGAGTTTGCCTGTTAACTCAATCGAAATTGAATACTTGACTGTAATGCGAACTAAAGTGGATATTCTTATGAAAATGATATTGATCGCTTTTGGAAAAGCTGATATTGCTACTGCAGAAGAGTTGAGTGATATTCTTCTCGTCGAACAGCTTTTTATCAACGATTTAATCGACAAAATGACTAGCTCAGGTGTAATTGAAATAAGAGAAGGTTTTTACTCATTGACAGATGTCGGGGTCCGGCAATTTAAAACAGGAATTTTTGTACATGAACCAGAAAGTGGCTCTACACAGGCGCTATACAGTCCGTGCCATCAATCCTTTTTGAACAAAGAGTTAAAGAATAGTGCGTATGAAGAAAAGGAAATCTATCGCTTTAACAATGAAATTGACGATTGGTCTGTAGCGACATTGGAAGATGCGGTACTAATAGATGCACTTAAAACGATGGGTATAGAATCAGGTGAAGGAAACGTTCAAATCGTTGTTTCCGAAATTGTATCTGCTTCTGACATACAAGTCGATTTGGTGCCTTGCATTGAATTTCATTTGTATAACGAGGCGGAAGATTTACTCTATGCGCGGGTGTGGAATACATTATCCGAACACTGGGATGAAACGCTCGAAGCACAATTGAATGAAAAAGAACGGAAAAAGTGGCGAGAGATTTACTTGTAATTATTTTCTTTAGATGTGTAAGGTGTTCGTTTTACAATACAAAAAATCACCCATTCATTTATGTACATAAATGAATGGGTGATTTTTTGTGCTGGAGGTTCTTCTTTCTCTTCTCAAATCAACGTTCTCTAATGAACATCGCACGCATAAGTAAGGCAAGGCGTAAATGAAGTGAGTTTTGTGAATCATGGACGGAACAACCAAGAATTTCCTCACATTTGGCAATTCGATATTTAACGGTATTACGGTGAACGTACAACTTCCTTGATGTAAGTGCAATTTCGCAATTATTATCCAGATAAACGATTAATGTATTTACTAAATCTTCCTCATCCTTACTTTTTGGATAGGAGAGGGAGTGCAAAGTACTTTCATAAAATTGTAGTAAACTTTCTTCGGGAATTAAGCGTAACAGTTCAATTAATTGTTTTGGTACGTAGAAGTTAATAAATTTATACTGAAACAACTCTTTTCCTTGTTTCCATGCCTCTACCGCCTCCGCAAATGTGATCGGTATATAAGAAACGTCATTAAATAGGTTACCTACACCAAATGAGAGAGAAATCTTTAAATTTAAATAAACCTTGTGCTGAAATTCCTTCAGCCTTTCTTCTATCGAAGTTTTAACTGGATCATCAATATTCAAAGGAAATTGCATCAAAATAACAAAATAAGCGTCTTTCATGAAAACTATATTTTTGGTATCTATATTAAAAAATGAGTTATTTAAGTACTTATACAAGTAGTCATATAAATTGTTCATTATATCTGTATTTTGCTTATCATCATCAATTTTACAAACAATGCAAACGTAGTTATGGTTGTCGATTAAGCCATATTGTTTTCCCCTGTGAATAATTTCCTGCTTAGAAGAAATGTTTCCATCAACGAGAGATGTGAAAAAGTTGTTCTCTAACAAACGATTGTTTTCTCTAATCGCCTCGTTTTTAAGGAGAGTGAATGAAATAATCGTTGACGCTTGCTCGATAGCTAATTGCGAAGCAGGGTATGGAAGTTCCTCAGGATTAAAAATAATTAGCAAATATGGATATGGATGCATCGTTTTGACTTGAAATAATTTTATAGAAAATTTTATATTTGGTTCGTTAGGATTTGCAACTGAAAGTGCATCTGTTTCTCGATAAGTATCAATATCGCTTTTAATAAGTTTCTCGACATTTTCTGCCATCATTTTCATGTTACCTGCCTGGAAATGATGTGAAAAAGAAGTGGTTTCACCCATTGGATCTAAGAGAAGAACAGGGCTTTTTAATAAGGACCCTAGGCTTTCAATCAAAGCTTGCAGTTTATAACCTTTTATCATCATATTGGTAAATTTTTTATGCACATGAATTGCGTAAAAAAGCTCTTGAATTTGGCTATCCCATATAAAACTTAGTAATTGATGGGCAACAGTTCCTAATGTTAAAGATTCTGGAATTTGTATTATTGGGAAATTCAATGAGTTTGCTAAATCGATTACTTCTTGAGGGATTTCATCAATGAATCTTTTAAGTTTGATGGCAATCCCTGCACAGGGACGTTCATTGATTTGTGAAATGAGATTGACTAGTTCAGCGGGATTGTCCTTAAAGGCGTATCCGGTCGTAATTAATAATGAGTTTTCAGCCAAGAAATGAATGACATCGGGTGTTTCTGAAACTTCAATTGATGCAACTTCTCTTTTGAGCCCGGCATGTCCAGCTATAACTTTCGCTTCTTGGAAAATATCTACGAAAAATAAATCTTCTACCTTCTTCATAACGCACCCCTATTTCATCTTTCTTCTACCATTTATTTTAGAATAAGATAGTGAATGGAAATACCTAAATGTATCTTATGTACAAAATGTAATTATGAAATTGTCTAAACTGAATAATGACATCTTTTATTTATTCCCTTAGAATCAACTGTACATAGAATATTCCTTGAAATCAATTTATATCGAAATTGATGTAGAAGAAATAGAATTGAAGGGTTCACTATAATCAGTAAGGAAAGGGTGAATTAATATGTTAAGAGAATTAAATCCTTCTTTGCGGACGCTAATGACACCAGGCCCGGTAGAAGCGGAACCGCGTGTGCTTCGCGCAATGACAATCCCAATTATTGGGCAATTTGATCCGGAATTTTTGGAGATTATGGATGAAACAATGGAATTGTTGAGAATGACATTTCAAACTAGAAATCATTGGGCCTATCCTATTGATGGTACATCACGCTCTGGGCTTGAGGCGGTACTTAACTCCATTATCGAGCCTGATGATAAAGTTCTTGTACCTATATTCGGGAGGTTTGGCCATTTAATAGCCGAAATAGCTGATCGTTCAGGTGCGGATTTAACCACAATGGAATGTGAATGGGGTACAGCTTTCGATCAAGATGAGATCATTACTGAAATAAAAAGAGTAAAGCCGAAAGTTGTAGCACTCGTACATGGTGAGACTTCAACAGGCATTATGCAACCGCTAGATGAAATCGGTAAGTTCTGTCGGGCAAATGATGTTTTATTTGTAGTGGATGCTGTTGCGACATTGGGAGGAACAGATTTTAAAACAGATGAGTGGTTTGTTGACGCAGTTATTAGCGGAACACAGAAATGTTTAGGAGTACCAACAGGTATGGCTCCAATTACTTATAATGAAAGAATTGAAAAAATCATTCTTGAACGAAGAAAAATAGAACAGGGACTAGATAGTACATCTAAAAACTCTAGAAGAATTCAAAGTAACTATTTTGATTTAAGCCAAATTCAAGAGTATTGGAGCCCAAAACGTCTAAATCACCATACAGAATCAACGTCAATGCTTTATGCACTTAGGGAAGGCTTACGTATAGTACATGAAGAAGGTTTGCAAGAACGATTCGAAAGACATAAGTTTCATGAATTTGCACTAGTAGCAGGCCTTGAAGCGATGGGACTTACTCTATTTGGTGATTCTCGATATAAAATGCCGGTTGTAACTTGCGTGCATATTCCTGACGGAGTAAACGGTGATGCAGTTCGTTCCACAATGTCTAAAGAGTTTGGAGTTGAGATAGCTAGTACATTTGGAGCGCTTGCAGGTAAAATATGGCGTATTGGCTCAATGGGTTTCAGCTGTAGAAAAGAAAATATTTTAAAAGTTTTGGCAGTGTTGGAGGCATCCGTCTATCGCCATGGAGGTAAGGTCAATTCTGGTAAAGCGCTTCAAGCTGCGCTTGATGTATACGAGGGGAAAACGGCTGTACTTTCAGGGAAATATTGATTATAAAACATTAATTTATTTGTATTGATTAATCGAAATTAACCAATAAATGACTAGCTAATTTTGTGATGAAACCTCAGTTACTCTATGTACAGTTACTGCTGTATCACTTTTGACTGAACGGCTACTACACCATTTTCGCGATTTCTTACTGCGTAGTGATGCGACTTTTTCAAACAACTGGCTCATTTGATACTTCTTTTATTATGATGATTATTGCTTTGGTAGTATCAGCTGGAATTGCGTTGACTATAAACGAAAAATCGAAAAAGGATACAGAAGATACAACTATTTGAGAACATAAAAAGGTGGTTGCTCTATAAGGAACAACAACTGCTCAGTTGACTGAACAAAAATAATTTAAAATTCCTTTGCAGGGAAAATAAAATTAAAGCGCCTGAATTAATTTTCAGGCGCTTTTTCTATATTTACTTTTATAGCACTCTATCTGAATCAATTTCACAATTACTTATTTCATGTATAAAGACGAACGATATAATTCATCTACCAATTCATTGTCCGTCAATATTACGGACTACTCTCGTTGATTGTAGCGGAAGATGGCGACTCCTGCGGGAACAGCGCGAGCTGAAGACCCCGCAGGAGTGAAACGACGAGGAGGCTGAAGCCGTGCCCGCGGAAAGCGTCCTTCTGAAGCGGAAATCAACATTGTTAGTTTTTTCCGTTTAATAATCCTATTATGAAATTAACTCATCTTAGTCAATTTAAACAAAAACCAAACTTTAATATTGTCTAAAATAGATAGTGATTTTTGAATTATTAACAATTACAATCATAATATAACAAAATTCTGAAAATTGTAAATTGAAAGATGGCACAAGTAGCTAAATTTGTTTTGATTATGGAATTAGTGATTCATCC
The DNA here is from genome assembly GCF_008369195.1 of Sporosarcina sp. ANT_H38. GTDB lineage: Bacteria > Bacillota > Bacilli > Bacillales_A > Planococcaceae > Sporosarcina. Next base: position 914,218 of record NZ_VOBC01000001.1, read on the forward strand.
AAATCATTTTCAGAATAAGGGGTGGGAATCCTTCGGGATCAAAAAAGTTACCGGGAGATGAGAGTAAGAATTTAGTAAAGATCTATTGCAAGTAAAGATGTAGAGATTGTCCTAAAATTTATAAGCAAACATCTAAGCTTTAACTTTTAAACGATTGTATGTTCAAAAATAAAGCAAACAATGAAAAAAGGAGCTGGATGTGAAATGACTGTAAAAATGGAAAATAACGTAACAATAGAGACGCAAATACGAACTGTTTCCGGTATAGATGAATCATTAAAACCGAAAACAGAAGAGGCAAGGACGGTAGGTCCGATATCGTATCTATTTATGTGGATTGGAGACGGCGTTAATTTAGGCAACATGACGCTTGGAGCTAGTTTGGTTGTTGCTGGAGCTGCAACTTTAAACATCTTTCAGACATTTGCCGCGGCCATCATAGCAATTGGTATCATTTCAGTTATTTTCGCTTTAAACGACAGACTCGGATACAGAACGGGAATACCATATGTTGTTCAACTCAGAATGTCCTTCGGGGTCAAGGGCTCCATCATTTCATCACTTTTACGTGGTGTCCCCGCCATTGTTTGGTATGGCTTTCAAAGCTGGATTGGTGGTACTGCTTTAAACGAAATTGCCAAGATTATTACGGGCGGCACCTTTGACAGTATTGTTATTTGCTTTGTAGCGCTTCAACTGTTGCAAATTGTGCTTTCGCTGTACGGTTTCCACGCCATTAAATGGGTAGAATCACTTGCATCAATTATTATTATGCTAGCGCTTGTCTATGTATTTGGCGTACTTTTAACATCTCATAGCGCTGTTATTGCAGAAAGATGGGTTCATGCAAAAGGCACGTGGGGCTTACCGTTCTTTGCTTTCATAATGATGTTTTTGGGTAATTATGCGGCTATCTTTTTAAGTGCAGCGGACTATTCTAGAGAACTCAAAGCTGGTATTAGCGATGCAAAACGCGGTTTACTATACTTTTCACCTATTCTGATCGCGTATGGTTTAACACTTACAATTGGCGTAATGCTCGCTTCCGCAACTGGAATTTCTAATCCTGTGAAAGCGTTTGCAATTGTGGTAGATAACCCTTATATTACAGTCTTTGTATCGGCATTTATTGTTTTAGGTGCAATTGCAGTAAACATGGTAGCCAATATTATTCCGCCGACCTATGTGATTACATTACTTACAAAAATGAAATATAAACCTGCTGTAACCGTAACTGGACTGCTTGCGTTATGCTCATTCCCTTGGGTGCTTGTTCAGGATTCATCGGCAAAAGGTCTAGGTATGTTCATTCTTATCTATTCCGCATTTTTAGGCCCGATTGTTTCGATTTTATTAATTGAATATTATATTTTAAGGAAGCAAAAAGTAAATGTTGAAGATCTATACAAAGAGGAAGGTCCCTTTGCCGGATATAATCCATCTGCATTAGTTGCATTGCTTATTGGAGCTGGCGCAGCGTTTATAAAAGTGGAACTGGCTTGGATTGTTGGATTTGTTGTTGCAGGTATTGTCTATATTCTTTTGATGAAGTTTGCGTTTAAAGATTCAAAATTCAAGAAGGGAACGATATTTGAGGGGAAATAGAAACCTATTGATGGAAACAAATCTGTAAATTATAGATAAGGGTGAATCTATCCTACAGTAACGGCGGTAGGGAGGGATTGAAATTCATCCCTCCTTATTGAAGATTAACTTTATCCAATTCGAGGGGGAAAAACATGAAGTATGATCTAATTATAAAAGGCGGTCAAGTTGTTTTTAGAGACGAAGTAAGAATTGTTGATATTGCAATTAAAAATGGAAAAATATCTGCTATTGCTGAGACGATTTATGACGGCGCTTTCAATGTCATAGATGCCGAAGGGCAATATGTAATGCCGGGAATGATCGATACACATGTTCATATTTGCGAACCTGGGCGAACAGAGTGGGAAGGTTTCGTTTCGGGAACAAAGGCATTGGCTGCGGGTGGCACTACAAGCTACGTAGACATGCCATTAAATGCGCTTCCCGCAACAGTAGATAGAGGGGCGATACGTTCGAAGCAAGAGGCTGCTAATGGAAAGAACTATGTTGATTATGCATTATATGGAGGTCTTGTCCCAGGTAATCTTGACAAACTGGATGAGCTTTCTGACGAAGGCGTCGTTGCTTTCAAGTGTTTCATGGCAACTTGCGGTTCAGACATTCCGGATGATTTTAAAAATGTTGATGATTATACTCTCTATGCGGGGATGAAGAAGTTGGCTGAATTGGGTCATATGTTATCGATTCATGCTGAAAATGCAGTCATTACGGATCGTCTGGCTGAAGAGATGGTGAAGCAAGGGAAGACAACAGCTACAGACTATGTGGCATCACGTCCTGTATTTACAGAGGTCGATGCTGTAAAGCGGGCCTTGTTTTTAGCTAAAGAAACAGGTTGTAAACTTCATTTCGTACACATTAGTACAGCAGAAGCGGTAGATGAAATTACTAAGGCTAAAAATAAAGGCCTAAATGTGTCTGTCGAATCCTGCCCACACTATTTTACAATTACGACTGAACAGTTTGAAGAGATTGGACCGGTCGCAAAATGCTCACCTCCACTACGCAATGAAAAAGAACAAGAAAAGTTATGGAGAAAATTAATTGAAGGGAAAATTGATATGCTAACATCAGATCACTCGCCATGTTCTCCTGAGATGAAACATAGCGACACTAATAACATATTTGAAGTTTGGGGTGGGATTACGGGCTGTCAAAATAACGTTGATATAATGTTCGATGAGGCAGTATTAAAACGTAATGTTCCTGTCACTGATTTTGTGCGCATGATTGCAATAAATCCAGCAGAGCGTTTTAATTTGCCTACAAAGGGAGAAATCGCTATATCAAAAGATGCCGATATCATCCTTGTTGACGCGAACCAATCCTATGTAGTGAAAAAAGAAGATCTCTATTACCGCCACCAACATAGCCCGTACATTGGAAGAAGTATTGATTGCCGAATTACGAAGACTCTTGTCCGTGGGAATTTAGTATTCGATTTAGATCAGGGCATTGTAGGAGAACCAGTTGGCAGATTAATAACGTTTAATGCAAAAGTAACTGCATTGGTATAATAAATTCAAATTTCAAGCGATTCCACCTATAGTTTGGGTGGAATTGCTTCTTATTGCCGTATTATCCGGAATTCAATAAAGGGGGAAATGGTTATGGCTATGTATGATTTAATTATTAGAAACGGAACAATTGTAACTGAAGCTTCAATTGTTCAAGGGGATATTGCTATAAAAGAAGGAAAGATTAAAGAAGTAACAGTCGGTATAAAGCTTGAAGCAACTGCTATTAGGGAAATCAATGCTGAAGGCAAGCACATCCTTCCAGGATTAATCGATACGCATGTCCACTTTAACGAGCCAGGAAGAACTGAATGGGAAGGAATTCATACAGGAAGTAGAAGCTTAGCGGCGGGCGGAGTGACAACCTATTTCGATATGCCATTAAACAGCACGCCACCTACCATAAATAAAGAAAACCTGGAGTTGAAGCGTGTAGCTTCCGAAGAAAAGTCGATTGTTAATTATCGCTTCTGGGGTGGACTTGTGCCAGAAAATATTCAGGATATAAAAGAACTGCATGAAAAAGGTGTAATCGGATTTAAAGCATTTATGTCTCCTAGCGGAATTGCTGATTTCAATCATGTTGATGATAGTACGATTTTTAAAGGAATGACTGAAATTGCTTCTATTGGCTCTCTATTAGCTGTTCACGCTGAGAGCACAGTCATTTGTGATTTACTTGCTGAAAAAAAGCAAAGTCAAAATAAAACATCCGCTAAGGACTTTGTCGAATCAAGGCCCATTATTTCTGAAATTGAAGCAGTCAGAAGAATTATTTCTTATGCCGAAGTAACAGGTTGTAAGCTTCATATTGTTCATGTAAGCAGTCGAAAAGTAGTGGAAGAAATTAATGAAGCAAAACAAAGAGGCGTGGATATTACAGTTGAAACATGCCCACATTATCTATCATTAACGATAAAAGATTTAGAGGAACAAGGCGGTTTAGCAAAATGTTGTCCTCCATTACGTGATGCTCAGGAAGTAGAAGATTTATGGACTGCTGTTGCAAGTGGTGAAATCGATGTTATCGCTTCCGATCACTCACCAGCACCGTTATCTATGAAAGAAGTAACAAACGAAGATTATTTTAAAGCATGGGGTGGTATTTCAGGTGCTCAGTCTTCACTGAATGTCATGTTAACGGAAGGGCATTTTAAGCGATTCCTTCCATTGGAGAAAATTGTTGAATTAATGGCTACGAACCCTGCTAAACTCTTCGGACTTTATCCACAGAAAGGTACGATTTTGGTTGAAAGTGATGCTGATTTGGCCATAATTGACCTTAACGAAAGCTTTGTGTTGGAGGTAGAGGATTTGTACTATCGCCACAAGCATTCACCATATGTTGGAAAGACATTCAAAGGGAAGGTAATAACAACCGTTGTTAACGGTAATATTATCTTTGAAAATGGCAACATTACAAACGTGGAAAAAATAGAAGCTAGCACTATAAGCTAATTGTAAGAGTTCAATCCTTCAAATTATGTAGGAAGAAATGTGTCTAGTGTCCGGAGCTAGATTATAATTCCATGCAAAAAGCGTAGAATTTCTTATCTTTTAAGAAATGAAAAAAGTCGGGATTTCTCGGCACACTCGAAATGAGTCAATGTTTTATTTATAGTGTACAAATAGTATTGATATTATTGTTCAATTTGGACAATGATTAATTGAGTGAAAACACTTATAATATAAATATAGAAGCTTATAAAATTCCAATCCAAGCAAACTAAACTCGAGAAATTATTCACAATTCACAATTCGGATAGGGAAAGGGGGATGGCTATGCAAGATTTGATCAAAGGTAAAGAAAAGCTTGAATTTGAAAATTTGGCAGCAGAAATTGTCGAAAGAGTCGAATGGTTAGGTTGCTTTGGGAAAGATCCGTTAGGAGGAGTTTCTCGCTTACTCTATTCAGAAGAATGGGATGAGGCACAGAAGGCTATGAAAGGCTGGATGGAAAATGAAGGTTTTGAAGTGCAATTTGATGAAATAGGGAATTTAAGTGGAATAGTAAAAGGTAATGACATGAGCGAAACGATTCTAACTGGATCACATATTGACACTGTAACAAATGGCGGCTTATATGACGGTCAATATGGAATTGTGGCCGGTGTCCTTGCGTTAAAGTATCTAAAGGAACATTATGGACAACCGAAACGAAATCTCGAAATTGTGTCTTTAGCAGAGGAGGAAGGCAGTCGGTTTCCTTATGCTTTCTGGGGTTCGAAGAATATAGTCGGCACTGTAGTCCGGAAAGATGTAGAGATGATAAAGGATTTTGATGGAGTTCCTTTTGTAAAAGCAATGAATAAATCAGGCTTTAATTTCAGAGATGAGTCAAAAGCTCCGCGTCAGGACTTGAAGGCTTTCGTAGAAATTCATATTGAACAGGGAAATGTACTCGAGAAAGAAAAGAAATCCGTGGGAGTTGTACATAGCATTGTCGGGCAAAGGCGTTTTACGATTGAAGTGACTGGTGAAGCGAACCACGCGGGTACAACACCAATGGGATATCGTAAGGATGCTGTCTATGCAGCTAGCCATATGATCTATGAACTAATCAGTTTGGCTAAACAACAAGGCGATCCGTTAGTAATGACGGTTGGGAAAATGGAAGTGAAACCGAATATTGTTAATGTTGTACCTGGTACTGTTATTTTTACAGTAGATGTCCGACATACTGACAAGAATGCTATTAATCAGTTTACTGAAATGCTATCTAAAAACATAGTAGAAATATCTCAAGAACACGGAGTAGAGACATCTATTGAAATGTGGCTAGATGCCGATCCAGTTTCAATGGATCCTAGGATTGTAGAAATTATTGAAAGACAATGCAGGAATAATAGTCTGAATTATAAATTGATTCATAGCGGAGCAGGGCATGATGCTCAAATTTTTGCTGAAACGGTTCCGACAGCTATGTTGTTTGTTCCAAGTCGAAATGGTATTAGTCATAATCCAGCAGAATACACAGAGCCTGCAGATTTAGCTGAAGGGGTTAAAGCATTGATTGCGACACTATATGAACTTGCATATATAGAATAAAGATAAAAAGGGGAGTTTAAAGATGGGTTATCCTAAAGATTTATTGGCAAGTAGATCAATCATTAAGCATGGCAAATATGCATTAATCGCACCAGAAGGTTTGGTCAATAATGTTATTCCGGGATTTGAGAATTGTATTATTTCTATTTTAGGTTCTCCTAAACTTGGAGCAAGCTTTGTCGATTACATTGTGACAATGAACAAAGGCGGGAAAAATAGCGAGGGGTTTGGCGGGCAAGCAGATGTAGAGACATTCGTCTATGTTATTGAAGGCGCAATAAAGGCTTCCACAGATGGCCAAGAATTCCTTCTTGAAGAAAGCGGCTATTTATACTGCCCTCCAGGATCAAAACTGTATCTCGAAAATCTCGGGGATACAGATTCCAAACTATTCCTATATAAACAGAAAAATCGCCCATTAGAAGGACGAAAGCCATGGATAGTTTCTAATCATGCCAACAAGATTGAGTACCAAATTTATGATGGTATGCACAATGTTAACCTTAAAAATCTTTTACCGACTGATATAGATTTTGACATGAACTTCCATATTCTTTCGTTTGATCCGGCAGCAAGTCATCCATTTATTGAAACACATGTCCAAGAACATGGCGCGTATTTACTGTCAGGAGAAGGAATGTATAATCTGGACAACAATTGGGTTCCAGTAAAGAAAGGTGATTATATTTTCATGGGACCATACGTACATCAAGCGGCGTATGCAATCGGAAGAGAGAATTTAACATACGTCTACTCTAAAGATTGTAACCGTGATGTTGAATTATAAAAATATCGCCTAAATCTAGAAATAGAAGGGGGGAAGGGGTGGCGTTAAGCAAATGATTCATAGCTTGACGCCTCCTGTTTTATATAGTTATACGATTAAATACAAGAGTAATTTTATATTAAAATTAACTAGTAAATTGCTAATCGAATTAATCAAAACAAAGCTTAAATAAAATCGGGTTATCTGAGGTCCACGCGAAAGGTGTAGATTATACACCTATTCATGGATCCTACCAGGGAACTGTAGTGGCAAATCATTTATTACTTTAAATTACAAAATAGCTAAAGGCAGTGAACTTATAACTATATTAGGAGTGGTCAGAAGTGGGGAAGAAAGCGACTTTGACAAGTATAGATGACATCATGGTGGAAAGAGTTTTTGAAATTGATAAAATAGCAAAGTTTGATCCAAACGAGCCTCAGAAAAATTATTTCTATGAGACAGACAAGACAGTTGGAGCGATTTGGTGTCTTGAGCCAGGGCAGGAAGTATATATACACTCTCATTCGAATGTCGACGATATGTGGGTATGCATAGAAGGTGAAGGGACATATTTTCCGGACCTAGAGAATGAAATCCCTATTAAACAAGGGATGGTATTATTGGCAAAGCCTAACCAAATTCATGGGATGCGCAATACAGGAGATGTCCGATTTATGTTTGTGGGGTTTGCTGCAGGTACATTGCCAATGGATATAACAAAATACTAGAACCCGATTTAGGACTTGGAATTGGTTAGTTAAGAGCGTGATTAAATCAAAGTATGTGTGAAATTATTAATGAATGCTTTTGGAAGTGGTGATGGCTATGATTACAAAGCAAGGCGCTACTGTAACAATGTTGTCCTCATTTCAGTGGCTTTTTTTTATATTTGCTAACACATTAGTAGTTCCAATATCTGTTGGGGCCGCGTTTCAGCTTCCAACAGAAATAATAGAAATGACGATAAGATACTCCTTTATTTTTACAGGACTGGCTTGTATTCTACAAGCATGGATTGGCCACCGTTTTCCTTTGATGGAAGGACATTCGGGGCTTATGTGGGGACTATTATTAAATATGGGTATTTCCGCCTCTGCACTAGGAATGGATTTTGCAACAGTTGGAGGAGGTATTGCAACAGGCATTCTCTTGGCAGGGGCTGTAACTGTTCTCATTGCAACATTTAATCTTATTTCAATAGTACAGAAAATAGTTACGCCAATGGTGATAAGCGTTTATATATTTTTACTAACGTTTCATCTTATCTTTATTTTCTTCAAGGGAATGTTTAAAATAAGTGAAAATGGAACAATTGATTTACCTGTTAGTTTATTTTCAATTTGTGTTGTCATTTTCGTAAGTCTGCTGAAAATTAAAGGTGGAAAAAGAACTGGTAATTTCTCCATATTAATTGGTATTATCGTTGGATGGGCATTATATAGAATCATTTTCCCATCTGAACTTCCAATTTCAAGCTCCGGAGACATAGCGTTCACCATTTTTCCCTTTGGTGCTCCAAATTTGGAGTGGGGAATTATTTTCGTCGCATTTGTAACAGGACTATTGAATTTGACGAATACTTTCGCCACTATTAAAGCGACCGCTGACCTATACAAAGAAGAAGTTAAAATCAACCAATATAGAAGATCCATTTTTGTAACGGGTTCTTTTGCGTTGATCTCTGGGATTTTTGGATTAGTACCTTTTACACCATTTACATCTTCAATCGGTTTTTTAGAAAGCACAAATTTATTAAATAGAGCACCATTCATTATTAGTGGGTTCATGTTTATGTTACTCGGATTTACCCCGTCATTTGTAGGCTTTTTAGGAACGATGCCGTTAACAGTAGGTAACGCAGTCTTATTTGTTGCGTATCTTCAATTATTTGGGACTTCGCTAAACAGCCTAAAGGGAACTTTTTTTAACTCTATAACAATTTTCCGGTTAGCAGGTCCAGTACTAATCGGTGTTAGTATTATGAATATCCCACCAGCCTTATTCGGTAGCGTTCCAATTATTTTGCAGCCTTTAGTTACAAATGGCCTTATTATGGGAGTCTTCCTATCAATATTTATGGAGAAATGCATTAATTGGAACAAGCTAACAATTAAATTAGAAGTAGGGAAATAGGTGAATCGTTTTTACTGTTAAATTTTCCATGAATAAATAGTCATAATTACTTTTGTGTTCAGATAATGTGTTATCAAAATTATTACTAATCAAAACTAAAGGGGATGTACACATGCAAAAATATGTTGAAGCCGACAACCTTCATGTTTCACAACTACTTTACGATTTTGTTAACTTAGAGGTGTTACCTGGTCTAGAGCTAGAACAAGCTAAATTCTGGTCTAGTTTTGACGCACTCATTCACGAATTATCTCCTGACAATAAACAATTATTAACAGAACGCACACATTTACAAGAGGAGATTAATAAGTGGCATAAAGAACATAAAGAGAGTTTTGACTTTAACGAGTATAAGCTATTTTTACGGAAAATTGGCTATCTCGAGCCGAAAGTAGACGATTTTAATATTTCGACAAAAAATGTAGACAGTGAAGTTGCTACTCAAGCTGGGCCACAGTTAGTTGTACCAGTTGATAATGCTCGTTACGCTCTAAATGCAGCAAATGCACGTTGGGGAAGCCTTTACGATGCTCTATATGGAACAGACGTGATTAGTGACGAAGATGGAGCAGAGGCTGGAAAAGCCTATAATCCAGTACGTGGTGAGCAAGTAATTAACTTCGCCAAAAAATTCCTTGATGAAGCTGTACCTTTAGTTGCTACAACGCATACAGATGTTGAAAAATATGAAATTGTTGACGGGAAATTAACTGTAACACTTAGCAATGGAAAAACAACAGAATTAAAAAACACGGTACAGTTTTCAGGTTATCAAGGACTACCAGAAGCTCCATCGACCATTTTGCTAGTTAATAACGGTATGCATATTGAAATCCAAATTGATTGTAATCATCCGATTGGAAAAAACGACTTGGCTAGCGTGAAGGATGTATATTTAGAATCAGCACTTTCAACCCTTATGGATTGTGAAGATTCAGTCGCGGCTGTAGACGCAGAAGATAAAGTACTCGTTTATCGTAATTGGTTAGGCTTAATGAAAGGTGACTTAACTTCTTCATTCAAAAGGGGCAATAGTACTTTTATACGCACACTAAATCCTGATCGTACGTACTCGTCACCAAGCGGTGAATCGTTTACTTTATCAGGTCGTTCACTTATGTTCGTTCGAAACGTAGGTCATTTAATGACGAACAGTGCAATTCTTGATAAAAATGGGGAAGAAGTTCCGGAAGGTATTATTGATGGAGTGCTTACATCATTAATTGCGAAACACAATCTAAAAGAAGACGTACCCTTCAAAAACTCTACGAAGAACTCAATATATATTGTTAAACCAAAAATGCATGGATCTAAAGAAGTTGCATTTGCCAACAGGTTATTTAATCGCATTGAAGATATTTTAGACTTGCCTCGCAACACATTAAAAATTGGTGTAATGGATGAAGAGCGCCGTACATCACTAAACTTAAAAGCATGTATCAATGAAGTGAAAGAAAGACTTGCGTTTATTAACACGGGATTCCTCGACCGTACTGGTGATGAAATTCATACATCAATGGAAGCGGGCGTCATGATCCGTAAAAACGAAATGAAAAAAACGACTTGGTTACAAGCATATGAGACCTCTAACGTTGTTGTAGGGATTGATTGTGGATTACCAGGAAAGGCCCAAATTGGCAAAGGAATGTGGGCAATGCCTGATCTAATGTCGGGAATGTTGGAGCAAAAAATTATCCACCCTCAATCGGGCGCGAATACTGCATGGGTACCATCACCAACGGCGGCGACGTTACACGCACTTCATTACCACCAAGTAGATGTAAGCGCTGTACAAAAGGAAATCTCGAGCTCACAAAATCTCCGAGATGAAATCTTGCAAATACCGTTAGCCGACAAATCGAACTGGTCAGCCGAAGAAATTCAACAAGAACTTGATAACAATGCCCAAGGTATTCTTGGATATGTTGTACGTTGGATTGATCAAGGTGTTGGTTGCTCTAAAGTGCCGGATATTAATGATATTAATCTTATGGAGGACCGCGCAACATTACGTATCTCTAGTCAGCATATTGCAAACTGGTTGCATCAAGGAATTTGTACAGAAGAGCAAGTAGTAGCGACAATGAAGCGTATGGCAAAAATCGTGGACATTCAAAATGCTGAAGATGCATTATACCGTTCAATGGCTCCTAACTTCGATGATTCGGTTGCATTCGCAGCAGCTTGTGATCTCGTATTTAAAGGGTATGACCAACCCAATGGCTACACCGAGCCGATCCTACACAGTCGCCGGATTGAAGCAAAAGCTAAATATAGCACTATCAATACTGAGGTTCCAGCTCGGTGACATGTGGGGGATTATAGGTTCCTTCGTAAGTCCTTTGAGTAAAGTCTTGACAACCATAAATTTAACGAGAAATGCAATTTTGGTTTCCAATAGTGAACATGGAAACGAGGCAGTTTTGTGAGAGGCCGCTGAAAAAATCCGATATTTAAATTATAACTAAAAGTTTCCAGTGAAAACGCTTCGACGCTAAGTGGATGCCTACACTGGTGCTGCCTAAGTATTTCACTGAGTCAATAAAAAAAATAGTACAATAAAACGAGCCTTTCTCCGATGAATTTGGGGAAAGGCTCGTTGTGAATATTGTTAGAAGGATGGGGCAAAAAGTAAACCTATTCTATGACGATTAAATCGACAACAAATAAAGATCAAGAAAAGTTCTACTAATGGTTAGGAATTTGAAAGTAAGGCTAAATCTAGTATAGAATGTCTGGCAAGCACTTACAAATTGGCCATAGCTAGGTGGATAGATTTATAAACTTATGCTACAGTTAATTTGCAAACAAATTAAAATAGTTTCATAGTAAAAAAAATAAGATGTGTAAGGATGAAGAAAATGAGAATACTAGCAATAGATATTGGTGGAACATCTATTAAAATGTGCATTTCTGATGAAAAAGGGATTACTTCTGAGTATAAAGAATTCGATTCTGAAGCTGATCAAGGTGGACTACACTTAGTTGATAATATAATCCTGAAAATTATGGAGGATTATATAGGGTTTGAAGCCATTGGTATTAGTACAGCTAGTCAAGTAAATAGTGAAGAAGGCTCCATCATTTATGCGAATGAAAACTTCCCCAATTATACGGGTATGAACTTAAAATCTATTTTTGAAGCTAAGTTTGGTGTCCCTGTTAAAGTTGAAAATGATGTGAATGCAGCCGCTTTAGGGGAGAAGAATTTTGGTGCTGGTAAGAATTTTAACGAATTCTTATGCTTAACTTATGGAACCGGTATAGGCGGAGCAATTGTAATTGACTCCACTGTTTATAAGGGTCTTAATGGGGGGGCAGGCGAATTTGGTCATATGATTTTGCATCCTGGCGGTGAGAAGTGTAATTGTGGATGTGTGGGATGTTACGAGATGTATGGGTCTACTACCGCTTTAGTGAAAAAAGCAATGCAGCTCAATAACAAGTATACAAACGGACGAAAGATTTTTGAAGGTCTTGAACAAGGTGATGTATTACTCGAAAAGGTGCTTAATGACTGGGTGCTTGAAGTAGCTTATGGCTTAGTATCATTAACTCATATCTTTAATCCTCCTGCCATTATTGTGGGCGGTGGCGTGATGGAACAAGTAAAATTAGTATCATTGGTAACTAGTAAAGCAAAGGAATTAATGATGAAGAGTTTTTCAGATGTCGAAATATTGAGAGCCTCACTTGGAAATAAAGCAGGTTTACTAGGTGCAGCATCATTGCATTTACCGAAGATAGACTAAATGAGAATTTAGTCTTCTATGAGTGAGCGTAATCATATAAAGTGGTTACCTCTTTTTTTTTTTTTTTTGAAGTGCGCTTGCTACTTTATTTGTAATTCAATAAGGTTGGTGTGGTTTTGATCTTGGACATTCAACTTTAGTAAAGTAAACAAAAATTGAATAAGTTTTAGTGAGACAAAAGTTTACATATGCGATTGGAGGTAATTTAAAATGGAATTATCAATAGTAGGAGGATTGCAGCAGTCAAGAGCAGCCTCATCTAGAAATAGATGATGTTTGAACTTTAGTATTTGTATATAACTAAACATTCAATATTGAAAATAAGGAGTGACACAAGTATGAACAATAAATCAGGTTTTATGGGTGGCTTGTATGCTATTAGTGAATGGATTATGAAGTTTTCTTTAATTAATTTATTTTGGATACTATTTAATATACCTATTGTTTTTTTACTTTTAAATCTATTATTCATTGAACAGATAGAAGAGTTATCAATAATATTGATACCACTAATTATATTAATGCCAATTATATTCTTCCCCGCAACGACTGCAATGTTTGGGATGGTTAGAGACTGGATTATTAAAGATGAAGATAGTAACCATCTTTTCAAGTCCTATTGGGGGTATTATAAAGAGAATTATAAAAGAAGTGCATCAAGTGGTCTTATTTTAACAATAGCTTGGATGATTTGGGCGGTAGATGTCTATTACTTCATTGATAAAAATAGTATCATGATGTTTCTTTTTATGATCATGGGTATTATCTTATTTGTCTTTTCAATCAACCTTTTTTCGGTTACTGTTCATTATCATATGAAGTTAGTTACTGCATTAAAAAATACGTTTCTCCTAACGATAGGAAGTCCAGTGTTATTTATTGCGGTTGCAATTAGTAGTGGCATAGTTCTATATATCAGCCTAAATGTTTTCAGGTTCTTCCTGCCATTTTTAACGGGCTCACTTATTGCGTTCTTAACCTTTTCCGCATTTTATAGAAATTATATAAAAATAATTGACAAAAACTGAATTCGTATAAAATTTAGTTCAAACTAATAATTCTATCATTTATGTTGCGCAATTAGAAATTGAATGTTAATCTAAAGATGCGTAATCAATGCAACCGGTTTCATAATCGGTCAGGGGGGGATATATCTATAAGTGATAGGTTCTTGCATGAAGTTATGCAACCGCTTTCATTGAGAGGAAAAGGGGAGATTATATTGAGGAAAAAGAAGCATTTTATTGGTTTAGTTTCTGTATTGTTAATTTCTATTATTGCATTAGTGGGTTGCTCAGCTTCGGATGATGACGGGGAAGGTTCTGCATCTGGGGATCAGGTAACAGTAGATATTTTTCAATTTAAAGTAGAAATTAAAGAACAGTTTGAAAGTCTAGTTGATGAATATGAAAAAGAAAATCCAGGTGTAAAAATTAATGTTAAAACCGTCGGCGGTGGAAATGACTATGGTGCATCATTAAAAACTGCTTTTTCTTCAGGTGAAGAACCAGACATTTTTAATGTTGGTGGGCCATCTGCTGTTGAAGAATATAGAGATTATTTAGCGGATGTATCTGAAACAGATGCAGCCAAAACTGCCCTTGAAGGAACCCTAGATACTGTGCGAGATGGAGATGAAGTTCTGGGATTACCGTTCAATCAAGAAGGCTATGGCTTAATTTATAATAAAAGGATTTTTAAAGAGGCTGGAATTAATCCTGATGACATTATTACTTTTGAGGATTTAGAGAAAGCGGTTGAATCATTGGATAGCCAAAAGGAGAAATTAGGTATTGATGGTGTGTTTGCACTTGCAGCTAAAGAAAAATGGGTTATTGGTAACCATTTAGCAAACATCTTCTTTGCACCAGAATTCAATAATGATCCTGTAGAGGCTTTTAATGCAAAGACAATAGCATTTGAAAAAGGGAATGAATTGAAAAGGCATCTTGATTTGGAAAATAAATATTCAGTTCAACCTATACTCAGCTTAGATTATTCGCAACAAGTTGAACAATTATTTTCGTTAGAAAAAGTTGCTATCATTCAACAAGGTAACTGGGTATTTAACTCGATTAATGATATGGATCCAGAATTGGCTGAAAATAATATCGGTATTATTCCAGTTCCTGTTGAAGGATTTGAAGGGCATATTCCAGCAGGAGTTCCAATGTATTGGGCTGTAAATAGTAAGAGTGATGAAAAAGTAGTGCAAGCAAGTAAAGATTTCTTGAATTGGATGTATACATCTGAAGCTGGTAAAACTGCAGTATTAGAAGACTTTAAATTTATTCCAGCGTATAAAGATTATGATTCTTCTAAAATAGCAGATCCTCTGTCTCAAGCAATTTATGAATATGCTTCCAAGGGGAATACTATACAAGGATGGGTATACCAGGGGGCTCCAACGGGCTGGAGTGAAAATGTACTTGGAGCGAGTATGCAAAAGTATTTAAGTGGTGGTATCACTTGGGATGAAATGATTACCGAAACACAAGTTAATTGGGAAGAAGAACGAAAATAATTCGGTGTGCAAGAAAATGCAGCTAACAAAAAACTGTGCAATTTTTTGTTAGCTGTACTACATATTGGGGGTGCTAGTCATGCGTAATCGTGATCTTTCATTTTGGCTATTTATAATGCCAGTAATTTTGAGTTTAAGTATTGTCATTATCATTCCATTTATTTATGGTTTCATCTACTCATTTACAAATTGGAATGGCTTGGCGGCGACTGAATTTCTTGGTTTTAAAAACTATATTACTTTATTTAAAGATGCAGAATTCAGAGCAGCCGTATGGTTTACGACTAAATTTGCAGTCACTTCCGTAATACTCCTTAATTTTTTAGGTTTATCTCTAGCTTTACTGGTAACTCGAAATATGAAAACAAGTAGTTTTATGCGAACTGTTTTCTTTATGCCGAACTTAATTGGTGGACTTATTCTGGGGTTCATTTGGCAATTTGTTTTCATCAGTGTTTTTGGAAGTTTAGGAGATTTGCTTGGAATTGAGGCATTAACAGGTTGGTTGTCTACAACTGCGACTGGTTTTTGGGGACTAGTCATTTTAACTTCTTGGCAAATGGCTGGCTACATTATGATTATTTATATTGCTTACTTAGAAAATATACCAAAAGATTTACTTGAAGCGGCGGAAATTGATGGAGCATCTAGCATTCAACGCTTTTGGAATATCACTTTTCCGCTCGTAGCACCCGCATTTACCGTTAGTATGTTTTTAACATTGTCTAGTTCATTTCAAATCTATGATCAAAATCTATCATTGACAGATGGCGGACCTTATAACTCTACACAAATGGTTGCAATGAGTATTGTTAAAGCAGCATTTAAAGAAAATAAGATGGCCTATGCACAAACACAAGCCGTTATTTTCTTTCTAATTATAGCAACCGTTGCGGTTACACAAGTTTACTATAACAAAAAACGGGAGGTGGACTTGTAATGAAGAGAAGTAAACGTAATTTGCATATTATAGAGTTTTTTGGCCTATTACTTGCTTTGTTATGGCTCTCCCCTTTTTACTTAATGATTGTTAATGCGTTTAAAACGAAGAGGGAAATCTTTACGGATGTTCTTGGACTGCCCAATGAATCCACTATGGATAATTTTGTGAAGGCTTTTGTCGATTTAGATTTTATGAGATCTCTTTTTAATTCCGTAATAATTACTGTTTTAGGTGTAGGGATTATTATTATCTTTTCTTCGATGGCGGGATATGCACTAGCACGGAATAAGAGTAAACTGAGCGGTATTATCTTTTTAGTTTTTGTTGCTGCTATGTTAATTCCTTTTCAATCTGTTATGATTCCACTTGTTTCTCTGTTCGGAAAAGCAGATATGCTAAATCGCACGGGCCTTATCTTTATGTATCTTGGGTTTGGTTCTAGTCTTTCGATCTTTTTATATCATGGTGCAATGACTGGAATATCCAACTCAATGGATGAGGCAGCAATTATCGATGGAGCGAATAGATTTCAAGTGTTTTGGAAAATCATTTTTCCGTTACTAAAGCCGATTTCAGTTACAGTAGGAATATTAAATGTGATTTGGATTTGGAATGATTACTTATTACCGTCACTTATATTATCAGATTCAAGTGCGACAATCCCTTTGAAAATGTTTCTTTTCTTTGGGCAATACACAAAACAGTGGCATTTAGCATTAGCGGGGCTAACAATCGCTATTATTCCAGTTATTATCGGATATTTCTTTGCGCAAAAGCAAATTATTGAAGGTGTATCTGAAGGTGCCGTTAAATAAAACTATAGAGGATGAAGGTTTTGTCAGTAACCATTAAAGATGTTGCGGCTCAAGCAAATGTAGCCCCATCTACCGTTTCACGTGTCATTTCAAATAGCCCCCTCATAAGTGAGAAAACAAAGAGGAAAGTTCAGAAAGTAATGGACGAAATGGGTTATCATCTAAACTACAATGCTCAAATGCTTGCTTTACAATCAACAAAGACTATCGGTATTGTAATGAAAAACTCTACTGCAGAATTTATTCATAACTCCTTTTTTCCTGAAGTTATTAGGGGGATCAGTGCCTTGTGCAGTAAGCATGATTTCAGTATCAGTTTAACTACAGGGGAATCTGAGGAAGAAATATTTGCTGATACGGTAAAAATGATACGTGGAAAAAGAGTAGATGGCATGATTGTCTTATACTCAAAAAAGGATGATAAAGTAGTTCCTTATTTAATTGAATCAGGCATTCCTTTTGTTGTCATAGGTAAACCTTTAATTGAATCCGGTAAGATCATGTTTGTAGATAATGATAACGTTCAAGCTGCAAAAGAAGCGACAGATTTTTTACTAAACCTTGGACATGAAAAGATTGCTTTTATTGGAGGAGACGCGGAGTTTGAAGTAAGTGAAGCCAGGTTAAATGGCTTCATTCTAGCAATAAAAGAGCAGGAAATGGCTATTTCAGAGGGCTATATCAAGAATTTACAATTTGATCCTCATCATGGAAAACAAATCGTCGCAGAATTAATAGGCTTAGCAGAACCGCCTACTGCATTAGTTGTTTCAGACGACTTAAATGCGTTAATTGTGTTGACTGCTTTAAGTGAGAAAAATATAAAAGTTCCAGATGATATGAGTATGATCGTCTTTAATAATTCAGTGATATCAAAAGTAGCCAATCCCCCATTAACAACTGTTGATACACAAATATTTCAATTAGGGTATGAATCGGCGAACTGCTTAATCGAACTTGTAAAAGATCCGGAAATGTTTAGAAAAAGTATCATCATACCAACTGTAATTGTGGAAAGAAATTCGTGTTTACCTCTTTAAGTAGGGGGAAAACGTGATTTTAACATATATGCAACCGGTTGCTTGATTTCGTGCAACTGATTATTTTAGAGGAGGAACTATTCATGAAAATCGTCGTATGGAATGAAAATCGTCATGAACAAAAAAATCCAGTTGTCGCAGCTATTTATCCAGATGGGATTCACGGAGTCATCGCTGACTTTTTACAACAGGACTCTAATCATGTAAAAACAGCAACACTCGACGAGATAGAACATGGTTTAACGCAAGAGGTTTTGAATGATACCGATGTACTTGTCTGGTGGGGGCATCTTGCGCATGACGAAGTACAAGATGAGATAGTGGAAAGAGTCAAGAAGCGCGTATTGGAAGGCATGGGCTTGATTGTCTTGCATTCAGCTCATTTTTCTAAAATATTCAAGACGTTGATGGGGACGACTTGTGATCTTAAATGGCGTGAAGCAGATGAGAAAGAAAGATTATGGGTTGTTGATCCGAGTCATCCAATTACAGAAGGAATCGGGGAATTTATTGAACTTGAAAAAGAAGAAATGTATGGGGAGCATTTTGATATCCCTGCACCTGATGAGTTAGTTTTTGTAAGTTGGTTTGAAGGTGGAGAAATATTTAGAAGCGGGGCAACATTTAAGCGTGGTAAAGGGAAGATATTCTATTTCCGTCCAGGGCATGAAACATATCCTACATACTACAATAAAGACGTGCAACAGGTGATTCGCAATGCAGCGAAATGGGCAGCAAATTTGAATACACCAACACCAATCTATGGAAATGCTAAGCCGTTGGAGAAAATAACTAATATGTTGAACAAATGATTGCTTGTATAAACTGAGCGAAGGCGCATTAATGAGGTTCTATATTTCAACATATAGTCATATTGAATGAACATAATAAGAGGAGTGAATAAAGTGTCAAAATTAAGAGTTGCTGTTATTGGGTGTGGGAGCATTGCTAAATATAGACATTTAGGAGAATTTAATAACCATTCAGAAGTTGAAATTGTTGCAGTCTGTGACATTGTCGAAGAAAGAGCACAAGAGATGGCACAACAATATGGAGCAAAAGCTTATACTAGCTATGAAAAGTTATTTGAAGTGGAGAAGCCGGATGCAGTAAGTGTTTGTTTACCAAACTATTTACATGCACCTGTTTCAATTGCTGCTTTACAAGCGGGTTGTCATGTATTATGTGAAAAACCTATGGCTACATCGAGAGCAGAAGCAGAGGAAATGATTGAAGTTGCAAAAAACAATGGTAAAAAGCTAATGATTGCCCATAATCAACGGTTTGTGCCGTCACATGCAAGAGCGAGAGCGTTAATTGCTAGTGGAGAAATCGGGAAAATCTATAGCTTTAGAACTGCATTTGGTCACGGAGGTCCTGAACAGTGGAGTAGAGATGGTGCTGATAGTTGGTTCTTCAAAAAAGAGCAGGCTTTCATAGGTGCGATGGGAGATCTTGGCGTACATAAAGCTGATTTGCTCCGTTACTTACTTGGTGAAGAGTTTGTCGAGGTCGCTGGTTTTATCGAAACAAGTGCAAAAGAAAATACAGATGTTGATGATAATGCAGTTTGTATATTGAAGTCTGAAAGCGGTGTGATTGGAACACTTGCAGCCAGTTGGGCTTATACGGCAAAAGAGGATAATTCCACAATTATCTATGGTGAACATGCTACATTACGTATCGAAGATGATCCAGCCTATTCGTTAATCGTTCAATATAAAAATGGTGAAGTCGTTAACTATGAATTGGGTGGAATTCAGTCTAATGCTGAAGGTGGTCAAACAACCACGCATATTATCGATCATTTTGTTGAATCGATTATTCAAGATACGGAGCCACTCATTAATGGTGAGGAAGGTATGAAGTCATTAGAGGTAATACTTGCGGCTTTGGAATCAATGGAAACAAAACAATTCTGTGAAATATAACTTGAATCAACAAGGTCAAGACTCCTGCTGATTCAAGTTGAAACCTCAGGCGAATGCCACAGACTTAGAATTGAACAGGCTCAATTCTAAGTCTGGGCGCAAATACGCCGAAGCGTATTAGATTAAAACAAAGATAATCATTGGAGGTTAGATTCATGAAACTAGGCGTATTTGCAGTTTTATTTTCACAAAAGCCATTTGAAGAAATGCTAGACTATGTAAAAAATGCGGGTTTACAAGCAATAGAAATTGGAACGGGTGGAAATCCAGGGGACGCTCATTGTAATGTGGATGAGCTACTTGCAAGTGAGGAAAAGCGGAAGGTATATCTGAATAAAATTCAATCACGCGGACTATCGATTAGTGCGTTCAGCTGTCATGACAACCCAGTAGCACCAAATAAACAAGTTGCACAGAACGCCCATGATACATTCGTAAAAACTGTTAAACTAGCACAGTTATTAAATGTGCCCGTTGTCAATACTTTTTCAGGTACGCCAGGATCTCATGAAGGCTCAAAACATTCAAATTGGCCGATATCCCCATGGCCAACAGAGTACTCGGATATCTATAACTGGCAGTGGGAACAAAAACTCATTCCATACTGGAAAGAACAAGGGAAGTTCGCGGAAGATCACGGTGTGAAAATAGGGATTGAGCTCCATGGTGGATTTTCAGTACATACACCCTATACCCTGTTGAAATTAAGAGAAGCAACCTCTCCAGCTATTGGAGCTAATTTGGATCCAAGTCATCTATGGTGGCAAGGGATTGATCCGGTCGCGGCGATAAAAATTTTAGGGAAAGAAAATGCAATTCATCATTTCCATGCTAAAGATACATTTATTGACCAGGATAATGTGAATATGCATGGATTGACAGACATGCAGCCATATGGAGATGTACAATCACGGGCATGGACGTTTAGATCTGTCGGCTGTGGACACAGTATCCAAGAATGGTCTAATATGATGAGTGCTTTACGCACCTATGGTTATGATTATGTTGTGAGTATTGAACATGAAGATCCGTTAATGTCTGTTGATGAAGGGTTTTCACGTGCTGTGACGAATTTGAAATCTGTAATGATTAAAGATCAGCCTACTGATATGTGGTGGGTGTAGAAAATAAAAAAATGATTGATATCTAATTTGAAATGGAATATTCCCTAATAAGGAGATGTTCCATTTTTAGTTGCGTGGAAAAATATTTTTCAGTTTTCGGATCGAAATGAAATCAATAATTGTGAGCATTAAATAATTGCGCGAACACCTGGATGCACATTAAAACTGGAAAAAGGTAGCTGGATAGAATTGAAATCTTATGCTACAGTTAATTGGCGAACAAGTTCAAATAGTTTTATTGCATAAAAAATAATAGATGTAAGGATGGAACATATGAAAATAGTAGCAGTAGATATTGGTGGGACATCAATAAAAATGTGCTTGTCTGATGAACAAGGGAATTCCACTGAGTTTAAAGAATTCGATTCTGAAGCTGAAAAGGGTGGACCACACTTAATTGATAATATAATCGAGAAGATTATTGGGGCATATACAGGATTTGATGCCATTGGTATTAGTACGGCTAGTCAAGTAAATAGCGAAGAAGGATCTATCATTTATGCGAATGAAAACTTTCCGAATTATACGGGGATGAACGTGAAATCTATTTTTGAAGATAAGTTCGGTGTCCCTGTTAAAGTAGAAAACGACGTGAATGCGGCTGCTTTAGGGGAAAAGTATTTTGGTGCTGGTAAGAAATTTAACGATTTCTTATGCTTAACTTACGGAACAGGTATAGGTGGCGCAATTGTAACTGATTCCACTGTTTATAAGGGTCTTAATGGAGGCGCAGGCGAATTTGGTCATCTAATTTTGCATCCAGGAGGCAAGAAGTGTAATTGTGGATGTGTAGGATGTTACGAGATGTATGGATCTACTACGGCATTAGTAAAAAAAGCAATGGAGCTCGATAATAAGTATGCGAGCGGACGAAAGGTTTTTGAAGGTCTTGATCAAGGTGATGTACTACTAGAGAAAGTGCTTAATGACTGGGTGCTTGAAGTAGCTTATGGCCTCGTTTCGTTAACCCATATCTTTAATCCTCCTGCAATTATTATTGGTGGTGGCGTGATGGAGCAAGAAAGATTGGTGTCTCTAGTAACAACTAAAGTAAAAGAATTGATTATAGCAAGTTTTTCAGAAGTTGAAATAGTGAAGGCCACTCTTGGAAACAAAGCGGGATTATTAGGTGCTGCATCCCTTCATTTACCGAAGGTGGACTGAGGGGAAATATATATGGAGTTGGTTCATGAAGCTCCTCATAAGTTGATTGGAATAGTAGAACAATTAATAATTTTGTCTTCAAAATTTTATTGCGTCGCATTTCATGAGACGCCGATAAGGATTAATAGAATTAGTAGATTATTCTATTAACAACATATTAATTAACTGGGAATTTTGTTTAGGAAACGGAATAAACTTTTCTAGCAGAGGTTGAACGTCTATAAGCGCGTGTTGAAATCGTAAACAGTATGGGCATTAAAATCATGCTCCATGTTGACACAGCATTCACATTAAGACTTGAAGAAAAAACAACAACTACTTTAATGAGCATTTTCCAAAAATGGTTAAAGGCAGTCAGTTACGGCTGTTTATGCAGCTAAGTTTTTCGAGCACGACAACAATAGAAAACCATGGTTTCAATGTTCAATCAAGATATCGGGTTCAAAGTATCATCCATGCAGTCAACCGAAAAAACATCAAAACAACGTTAGATGTTGGGAATTTTCTTTGTATTGATGAAGATCCATTAGTGGGCGTTAGAAAAAATATTCTAAATGTGGCTACTACAATTGAGCCATGCAAATAGTTATCATTCACTGTATGAAATCCTTCTTCAATACCTGGATTTTTATAGTAAGGACGAATATAGAATTCTTTGAAATGTGTAGGACACGGTGATATCAATATCTGGGAAATTATGAAACTCGTAATGAGTTCAGAATAAGATGGTTATTTCAAAGTTGCATTTGAGGGTATGGAGTAAAGAATAGAGAATAAGTACAGAATTTGGAGAGATTTGTTGAGCACCTAGTTCCAAAAAACGTACAGAAAAAGACACGGAAAAAGACACCGATACTGTTACGATGTAAGAAGACAATATAAACATCGGCATATAGGAAAGGTGTCTTATTTTGTTAATGCATAAAAAAACTGATTTTTAAATCACCTAAATTTCAACTGTTGAATGAATAACATATGTAGTAATCATGGGGTGGCTTAGGTTTTTTATGGGTTCGATTGATTTTTAATTACAAATTGTTCAGTGATCAGTAAAAATACCAGTAATATTATTTTTGGAAATTCAAACCGTTTCTTAATTAGTGTAGGTATCTAGTATTCTTTCATTTCCATTTTCATAACTAGTTGACATTGAATGTATTTCATGTAAAAATGAGAATACAGATAAGTTAGATAAAGTGAAAAGTGTCATTTATTATTTTTTAAATGAAATTGTAATCGATAACATTATAAGGGACTTCATTATGTTATTAACTTTATTTTGCTAAAAAAGCTGTATCATTTCTTGAAATTCAGGTATATGTTCATATGATTTGAGTTTCAGTTATGAAGGTTTGCTTCGGAATTCTATGTATATACCTTGTGACAGATAGTTGAATAAACATCAAAAGAGATTATTATTTTTTCTGGGAATTCAAAAGGAGGTTTCAAAATTAATGAAAACGATTACATATAAGGGTAAGCAAAGTCCAGAGAAAGCAGTGAAAAAAAGTATTAGAAGAAGTAAGTGGCGCCAAGCTATACAATCGTGGCAGTTATACCTGTTTATATTACCGGCTTTTCTTTACTTCCTAATATTCCACTATGTACCCATGTATGGTGTTCAAATTGCCTTTAAAGACTTTACACCCTCGTTGGGTATTGCGGGAAGCCCTTGGGTTGGTTTTGAGCACTTTATAGCGTTCTTTAATTCTTACTATTTCTGGGATCTAATTAAAAATACGCTTGGGATAAGTGTTTACTCATTAATAGTAGGCTTCCCGCTCCCGATATTATTAGCGCTATCGCTAAATGAAGCCAAAGATGGGTTATATAAGCGGGGCATTCAAACAATTACATATGCACCTCACTTTATATCAGTAGTTGTAATGGCAGGGATTATAATAACATTTTTGTCACCATCTTCGGGTTTAGTAAATGAGTTTTTGGGGTTATTTGGAGTTGAGCCAATAGCGTTTATGGAAGATCCGAAATGGTTCAAGACCGTTTTTGTCTTTTCAGGAGTTTGGCAAAATGCAGGGTGGGGAACAATCATTTATTTGGCAGCCTTAGCGGGAGTTGACCCGCAACAACATGAGGCAGCAATAGTTGATGGTGCAACAAGATTAGAAAGAATTTGGCATATTAATATCCCAGCAATCTTCCCAACAATGGTGATTTTACTCATACTAAATACGGGTAGCTTGCTAGCGGTAGGATTTGAAAAAATCTTGTTATTACAAAATCCGTTGAATATGGAATCTTCAGAGGTTATAGCAACATTTGTTTACCGAGCGGGATTGTTAGATGGGGAGTATAGCTTCTCGACAGCAGTTGGATTATTCAACGCAATTATAAATGCCATTTTATTAGTAAGTGTGAACTATATTGCTAGAAAAACAAATGAAACTAGTCTTTGGTAAAAGGAGGGATATCTATTATGAATACAGCTATCAAAGAAACGAAACGTGATAGGATATTTAAAATTTTCAATTATTCCATACTTACAGTGGCAATGGTTGTAGTTTTATATCCCTTGATTTTCATTTTAAGCGCATCCATAAGTGATCCCGCAGCGGTGAATTCTGGGAGAATGTGGCTTTATCCTATCGATATTACTTTCGAGGGGTATCAACGTGTTTTTAATAACCCACAGATTTGGAATGGTTATAAAAACACTATCTTTTATACTGTATTAGGTACATTTATTAACTTACTGGTGACTTTGCCAGCCGCTTTTGCATTATCAAGGAGAGGGTTTATCGGCCGTAATTTTTTCATGACAATGTTTGTGGTTACAATGTTCCTTAGTGGTGGATTGATTCCATCATATTTATTAGTTAAAAACCTAGGTCTTATGAATACAGTTTGGGCACTCGTACTACCAAACGCTGCAACTGTTTGGCATATTATCGTTTGTCGTACATTTTTCCAGTATACAATCCCAGAGGATTTAGAGGACGCAGCTAAGATTGATGGTGCATCGATTTTACATTTCTTTGGAAAAGTCGTCTTACCTCTCTCTACACCTATTATTGCTGTAATGGCCTTGTTTTATGGTGTGGATCATTGGAACTCATATTTCAACGCAATGATTTATATATCAGATACGAGTAAATATCCATTACAATTAGTTTTACGTGAGATTTTAGTACTTCAAGAGATGTCAACAAATGTGAATAACTTGGATGGTGCTGCACTTCAGAACCAAGCTAATATAGCAGCAATTATGAAATACGCAGTCATGATAGTTGCGACACTACCGCTCATTATCGTATATCCATTCATGCAACGCTTTTTTGTTCAAGGTGTTATGATCGGCTCAGTAAAGGGCTGAAAACTATGCATGGATTAGTTGTCGAGGCGGCTGAAACAACTACCGGATAAAAATCTATTATCGTTATCAATATTTAACTAAAAGTAACTAATTTTAATAGAAGGAGTGTGTTAAATTGAGAAAACTTAAGATTTTATTCGTTTTCACATTATTAATTAGTATGCTAGCAGCTTGTGGTCCAAATGATAAAGAGAAAGTGAAAATATCGACTGAACCAGACGCTAATTTTAATGCCGAAGGATATCCAATAGTAGATGAACCAGTTACAATTTCAATGTTTGGTACGAAAGTTGGTCAAACAGATTGGAAGGAGATGGCGTTTTTCAAGGCGATGGAAGAAAAAACAAATATCAAATTTGATTTCAGGACTCCGAATCTAGATAGTCTAGCTACACAGAAAAACTTAATGTTTGCGAGTGGAGATTATAGTGAAATATTGTTTGCGGCTGATCTTTCCAATGAAGAGCAAATTAAAAATGGAGGTCAAGGAACTTTGATCCCGCTTGAAGATTTAATTGAGAAATACGCACCAAATATTAAAAAAATGTTTGAAGAACATCCGGATGTAAAGAAAGGAATTACAGCAAGGGACGGCCATATCTACGCACTCCCGCAGGTAGCAAAAGGTGATAATTGGTATCGTGGACCATTATGGTACAATAATACATTTTTGGAGGCACTTGAAGTAACTGAATTACCGGAAACAACTGATGAACTGTATGAATTATTAAAACGAATGAGAGATGAAGATCCAAATGGTAATGGAAAAGCAGATGAAATTCCATTAACAGCAAATGGAATGGACGATATCAGACAGTTCTTTTTAGGGGCATTTGGTGTACTTGATAGCTCTACTGGTGCCTATGCAGTTGACGGGGAAGTTAAATACAGCCGTATGCAACCTGGTTATAAAGCATACTTAGAATATATGAAGATGCTTTATGATGAAAAGCTTTTCGACTCAGAGAGTTTCTCACAAACTAGCGAACAGAAAAAAGGTAAAGGTGTAGACAATAGGATAGGACTGTTTGCCGACTGGTTCCCATTCTTCACATTAGGAACACCAGTAGATGGTACTGAAAACCCAATGATGAAACCAATTACAAGTGACCTAGTTGAAGTACCTACAATCCCAATGAGCGAAGGCATTTCGCCTGGTGCATTTGCGATCACTGATATTAACAAGAACCCAGCAGCGAGTATTCGATGGGTTGATTATCTTTATTCAGAAGAGGGCTATACGTTATTCAATAAAGGACCAGAGGGTATTTTATGGGACTTTGCAAATGAAGAAAAAACGATTAGAAAACAGAATGAAAAACCAACTGAATTTATTTCAGCCGAAGATTGGCGCGGATCGCTTACGCCTGATTACGGAATTGCAACACCGAAGCTTGCTTTCGATTTAGAGTGGGCTGGTGAGAGTGAGTTCCCAGATTGGGTTAGGGAAGAAACAGTAGAAAAAATTCATTCAGTAGGGCATGTACCATTACCACAATTATTTGTAACAGCAGATGAACAAAAGGAAATCAATCGAATCAGAACGGATTTAGATCCATATGTATTACAAATGGAAGCGAAGTTTATCTCTGGAGCAGAACCAATGGAAAATTGGGATAAATATGTAGAAACGATTAAAAAAATGAAAGTTGATAGACTCGTTGAATTATATAATGATGCCTATCAAAGTTACCTGTCAAATTAATGAAGAGTGCTTACTTATTTATTTATTAAACGACTACCAACTGTTTGATGAGAATAGGATGAAATTATTAATGTGTGGCTCCAGTTAAGAACTGGGGCCACACATTTTAAATTGTATTATTAATCGTAATATTGACAAAAAATAAAATTGTGATTATAATAGAACAGGTTCCGTTCTTAAAAGTATTACTATTTTGGAGGTGAAATCATGATGATTGGTAATATTGTTGAGAAGATAATGACAATCGGAAATTGGCTTGCTAAATTGGTCTATCTTCAAATTCTATGGATTGTATTTACTATACTCGGACTTGTAGCATTTGGAATTATGCCAGCTACAACGGCAATGTTTTACGTGATTCGCAAATGGATCGAAAAAGATCCAAATATACCTATATTTGATACTTTTTACAAGAGTTATAGAGCAGATTTCTTAAAATCTAATGGACTTGGTATTGCATTGATTGGTATAGGTATATTTTTGTACTATGATTATACTATCTCGAAATTAGAAATAGGAATACCGGTACTTCATTTTCTAATAATGGTAATTTCCTTTTTTTACTTTATCTTCTTGCTATACTTTTTCCCTGTTTTTGCACGCTATAATATGAAACCGTTTGAACAGTTCAGAAAGTCATTCTATCTTTCCATAAGTAGACCCCTAGAAACATTCGCAATGATTATTAGTTTTGTTCCATTATATTTTTTCTTTAATCTATTCCCGTTTTTCTTTGTGGTTGCCGGTGCTCCTCTGATTGCTTTTCCATCCATGTGGTTCGCAAATAGGGCATTCATGCAAATTGAAGGTAGGAATTCCTGACATATAAATAAAATGAATTGACGATTTAGTAATACTTGAAATCTGCTTCATAATCTCGAATTGTAATTCTTTGAGTATTACTTGCGAAATATACTGAAAACGATTACAATGAAATTGTAATATTCTTTTTAAAGTCTTTAAACATGATTACTAATAAATGCAGGCATCTTTTTTAAAAAAAGAATAATGTAATCCATTACATTGCATGTAAGCGCTTAGTAGTCAGTTTTTTGAAAGCAAAGGGAACATTGCAATTGTATGTATATTTAAAGTGTGGATGGTAGCACGTCAGAACGTCTTGAGAAAATACTTTGACTGCTGACCAAGGGAATGCTGAGAGTCTATGAAAATTAACTATAGGGGGATATGAAAATGACTAAAAAAGTGAAACTGGGTATTGTTGGGTGTGGAGGGATTGCAAATGGTAAGCACCTCCCAAGCTTAAGTAAACTAAAGAACGTTGAACTTGTTGCATTTTGTGATATTGAAGTAGAAAAGGCTGAAAAAGCTGCTAAACAATATGGAACTGAAAATGCAAAGGTTTATAAGGATTATCAGGAATTATTAAAAGATGAATCAATTGATGTTATTCATGTTTTAACTCCAAATATCTCTCATGCAGAAATTTCTATTGCTTCAATGGAAGCGGGGAAGCACGTATTATGTGAAAAACCGATGGCAAAAACATCTGCAGAAGCACGTGAAATGCTCGAGGTAGCTAAACGTACTGGTAAAAAGCTTACAATTGGTTATGACAATCGCTTTAGGCCTGATAGTCAGAGCTTGCATAAAATCACAAGACGTGGCGACCTAGGAGACATATACTTTGCCAAAGCACATGCAATTCGTAGACGTGCTGTGCCGACTTGGGGAGTGTTCCTTGATGAGGAGAAGCAAGGCGGCGGTCCGCTAATTGATATCGGGACACATGCACTTGATCTAACATTATGGATGATGGATAATTATAAGCCGAAATCTGTAATGGGTAATGTTTATCATGTATTAGGTAAAAACGAAAATGCTGCAAATGCTTGGGGACCTTGGGATCCTGAAAAATTCAAAGTCGAAGACTCGGCATTTGGCTTTATTACAATGGAAAACGGTGCAACAATTACCTTAGAAGCAAGTTGGGCATTAAATACACTTGATGTTGATGAAGCTAAATGTTCCCTAAGTGGCTCAAAAGGTGGGGCGGATATGAAAAACGGTCTGCGTATTAATGGAGAAGACATGGGCAATTTATATACTAGAAATGTAGAATTAGGTGCAGGTGGTGTTGCTTATTATGATGGCGCATCAGAAAGTAATGCAGATCTTGAGGCGCGTTTATGGATTGACTGCATAATTAATGACACAGAACCAACTGTTAAACCTGAAGAAGCTTTTGTTGTAACTCAAATTTTAGAAGCAATTTATGAGTCTGCTAAAACAGGTAAAGCTGTTTATTTCGACTAATAAGTGTCTGTATTAACATGGCGAGATTTGAAAGTGAGTTATTTAAGTCAAGAAGTATTTGTGATAGGCATATCAAATAAAGAAAAGAGAGTGATAAAGATGATTAAAGTAGCCTTATTAAGTAGATGGCATGTACATGCGGATGACTATGCTGGTAATGTTAAAGAAAACGACAACATGTCGATCGAACTTGTCTGGGATGAAGAAGCCGAACGTGGAGAAGGATGGGCAAAAGAGCTAAACGTTCCATTTGAACAAGACTTGCAAGCTGTCCTAGCTAATCCTGATATTGATGCAGTCATCGTGAATACACCGACAAATATGCACAAAGAAGTTATCATTGCTGCAGCGAAACATAAAAAACATATTTTCACAGAAAAGGTTTTAGCATTTACGGTTCAGGACACTGAAGAGATTTATGCAGCCGTTCAAGAAGCTGGAGTTAAGCTAATGGTTTCTTTACCAAGACTAACTGATAATAACTTCCTGTATGCAGAGAAATCAATCAATGAAGGTTGGATAGGAAAAGTAACAATGGTTCGTTGTCGTTTTGCTCATAACGGTGGTGTAGCGCCAGAAGGACAAGAAAATGGATGGTTGCCTGCACGTTTCTATGATAAGGAACAAGCTGGTGGGGGAGCTATGATCGACCTTGGCGCACATCCAATCTATTTGACGAATCGCTTAGCTGGAAAAGCAGCGGGTGTGTATGCACGTCTTCATAAAGAAAACAGTACGACTGTAGATGATAATTCTGCACTTTTAGTAGATTATGAGTCAGGTGCACTTGGCATTATTGAAACAAGTTTCGTGTCAAATGGAAGCCCGTTCCAGTTAGAGGTATATGGAACGGAAGGGACGTTACGCATTAGTGATGACAAAATCCACATCAATAGTGCTAATGTGAAATCACAAGACTTAACAGAAGTATTACCGGCATTACCAATGCCAATGGTGCAGTGGGTAAATGCGATTAAAACAGGGGCAACACCAACGATTACAAAAGAAGATGTCATCAATTTAACGTTAATAAATGAGGCAGCGGTGAAATCACATGATGAAGGACGCAGGATCGAGTTGTAATACATTTCAAGTGAAATAGTACACTGTTATGTGGGACTGAAAAAGCTAATTATAATAATTGAGACAAGAAAAAATAATTGTATGTTAATAGTTAGAGAGCATGATCAGCAAAATTAGTTATAAACTAAGTTTATAAAAATCTGGCTGATCAACGCTCTTTTTTATTTTTAAAAATATTCAAGGGAGTAGATTATATGTTGAAAGTTGGAGTTATTGGGGTAGGTTCAATTTCGGAGATGCATATACTTCCGTATTCGGAAAACAAGGAAGTGGAGTTAGTCGCATTATGTGATATTCATGAAGAGCGCTTAGCTGAGAAAGGGAAATTATTTGGTGTTAGCCAGTTATATACTAATTATCAGGAACTATTAAATAATAAGGAAATTGAAGCTGTAAGTATTTGTACGTGGAATAACTCGCATGCAGAAATTGCTATTGCTGCACTCGAAGCTGGTAAACATGTCTTAGTGGAAAAACCATTAAGTATGACTGTCGAAGAAGCACTCGCAGTTGAAGTGGCAGCTAATAAGTCCGGAAAAACTGCACAAGTTGGTTTTGTCAGACGACATGCAGATAATGTGAAAATCTTAAAGGCATTTATTGATAATGATGAGCTTGGTGAAATATATTATGCGAAAGCATCATACTTGAGACGACTGGGAAATCCAGGTGGTTGGTTTAGTGATCAAACAAAATCAGGCGGCGGTCCTTTGATAGACCTAGGCGTTCATGTAGTGGATATTATGTGGTATTTAATGGGGAAACCGCGTCCCGTTTCAGTAAGTGGGAATACATATCACAGATTAGGAAATCGTAGTCATATTGAAAATCTATCGTCTTATAAAGCAGCAGACTATGATCCAACGTTAAATGATGTAGAAGATCTAACAAATGCACTCATCCGTTTTGAAAATGGAGCATCCCTTTTTTTTGATGTTAGTTTTACGCTACAAGCTAAGGATGATGAAACAACAGTTAAAGTATATGGAGACAAGGGTGGAGCAGAAATTGAGCCTGCATTGGCACTTGTTTTGGAAAAAAATAATACAATCTTAAATGTTACTCCACAAATTGATGATTTAGGTTTTGACTTTGTAAAATCATTTACAAATGAAATCAATCATTTTGTAGAATGCTGTCAATCAGGCCGTGAAACAATTGCACCTATTGCTGATGGTGTCGAAGTAATGAAAATGCTCAATGCAATTTATGAATCTGCAAAAATAGGAAAAGAAGTTTATTTATAAGGGAACTTTAGTAATAAAGTAGGAGGCTCTTTAAATTGACGAAAATTATACTTAGTAAATTTGACAGGATCGACTTTAGGACGACTTTAGAAAATATAAGTGTAGTAGAGTCTGCTGAACAAATAAGAGAAGGTGAAAACGGCGAAGCGGTCATTGTTTTAGATGCTACAGTTGAAAACTTGCAAGCTGTAGAGAATGATGCACATCAAACTTGTATTCCATCAACTATGTTAACAACTGACTATCAAAATCTTAATGTAAGTGTTTATTTTGATTTAGAAAACTATCCATTTTACCAAAAGGCGAAGGAGATTATTAGTAAAGAAGATAAACATAAAGGTGTTTTTCGCTTTAGACGAACTGTGAAGCATGTTGAAGATGTTTCATTACTTGCAGGAGATTTATATGTGTTAGCAGCACTTTTAGGCGATCCACACGATGTCCACGTAAAACGGACTGATCAATTTGTGACCCCAGCTTATATCATTATTATGCTGTATTTCGGTAGCGGAACTATGGCTCATATTGAGTATACAGTTACTGATCAGGAACGAATTGAGTTTGAATGGAGTGGGATTAAGACAATCATTGAATTTGACAGTGGTGAAATGAGGCCAGTCCAACCTGGAAGTAAGGCGACATTGCCGTTAACCTATTCGGTTGACTCCATTTTAGCTACAGCACGCAAAGTAGATCAGACGATTATTGAACGTTTAAATCATTTTGAAATGCTTGTCAATGGAGGTGCAAATAAATGAAAATTGGTATGATGAGTTTTGCACATATGCACGCGTATAGTTATGCAGATGGATTAAAGAACATACCAAATGTTGAATTAGTTGGCATCTATGATGATAACGTTGAAAGAGGACAAGAAGTCGCGCTGAGCAATAACACAATACATTACAGTAATCAAGCAGACTTCTTGGCACAAGAAATGGATGCCGTCATTATTTGCAGTGAAAACAATCGACATAAAGAAATGGTTATAAACGCAGCAAAGGCAAAAAAGCATATCTTATGTGAAAAGCCGATTGCAACCAATCTTGAAGATGCCATAGAAATGATTCAAGTTTGTGGAGACAATGATGTTACTCTACAAATCGCATATCCAGTAAGATTTAGCTCACCAATTCAACAATTGAAAGAGATGATAGATAAAGGTGAACTTGGTGATATTGTCGCATTTCGTTCAACAAACCGTGGCCAAAATCCTGGAGGCTGGTTTATTGATGAAGAGCAATCAGGTGGTGGGGCTGTACTCGATCATACTGTTCATATGCTTGATATTATGCGCTGGTATTTAGGTGAAGAAGTAACCGAGGTAAGAGCGTTTGTTGATTCTTATTTTCATGATATTGACATTGATGATGCAGGGGTTCTTACGTTTGAATTTGAAAATGGTGTAATTGCTTCACATGATGCCAGTTGGTCACGCTTCACTGAATACCCAACATGGGGTGACGCGACAATTGAAGTGATTGGAACGAAACAAACAGTGAAAGTTGACGCGTTTAAAGAGCACTTTAGAGTGTTTGGTAGTAGTAACAAGTCTTTAGAGCATGTATTTTTTGGGAATGATATGGACTTTGGATTGATTCTTGATTTCGTTAACTGTGTCAAAGAAGGTAGAGAACCCTCCATCACCGGTTATGATGGACTCAAATCTCTGGAAGTCTCGTTAGCTGCATATCAATCAAGTGAATTGAAAAGGGCTATTAAGTTATAAGGAACAGAATATTACCAATGAAAAGATCTGAAACTTAAAGGAGGAAGAACTAATGGGGAAGTTAGGATTACAATTGTATTCAATTAAAGATGCGGCTGAACAGGATTTACTTGGTGTACTTGAAAAAGTTGCCGGTATGGGTTATGAAGGTGCTCAATTTGCAGGTTTCTTTGACCATACAGCAAAAGATGTAAAAGCTAAAATGGATGAAGTAGGAATTAAGGCAGCAGGTGCACATGTTCAAATTGAGGAATTACAGGATGATCTTGATCGCTTATTAAGTTTTCATGATGGTATAGATAATCGTCTACTGATTTGTCCATATCTACCAGAGGATATGCGTACAACGGAGGATGATTATAAACGAACAGCTGAATTGTTTAATAATGTCGGTGAGAAAGTAGCTAAAGCAGGTTTTTCATTTGGCTATCATAATCACGCATTTGAATTTGATTTATATAATGGGAAATCCGGATTTGACCTATTATATGAAAATACGAATCCGCAATATGTGAAAATGGAGTTAGATTGTTTTTGGGCTGCACATGCAGGGAACAGTCCTGTTGAAATAATAGAAAAGTATGCAGATCGCTGTGTTTCATTACACATTAAAGATTTAAAGCTTGTTAATGGCAAGCCTGTATCAACTGAAATTGGCACAGGTACACTAGATATTGCCCAGTTGATAGAAGCGGGCAAAGAGCATAAAGTTGACTGGTTTGTTGTTGAACAAGAAGACTTTACAGGTGACCCGGTTGAAAGTGCAGCACAAAACGCAAAAGAGTTAAAGAGAATTAGTATATACACATAAACATGAAAAAAGATTGTAGAAGTATAACAATACTTCTACAATCTTTTTTCGTTTGTTCCGCATCATGTTGATTCGCGAATAACCAATTCATGATCTAAGACAACACTTTTTACTTCTTTACCTTTAATTTTATCAATGAGCATAGTCGCAGATGTAGACCCCATTTTATATCCTGGTTGTGAAATCGTAGTCAACGTTGGATGGGTCATGTTAGAGAAACTAATTTTATCAAATCCAATTAGAGCGATGTCATTTGGAACATGCAAACCCTTTGTATTAATTTCCTTTAAGGCACCGATAGCAAGTATATCAGATACAGCAAAGACAGCGGTTGGTCTTTCGGTTACTGTTAAAAGATGACGCATTGCTAGCTGTCCTTGTTCAAACCCCAGACTTTCCGTATTATAAATCCAATCTGTGTTTATCGGCAAGTCGAACTCATTTAAAGCTTTCTCAAATCCTTGCCGGCGTTCACGTGCATATAAATACTTCTTATGTGAATTGATGAGAGCGATTTTTTTATGACCGATTTTAATTAAATGTCTGACTGCGTGATAAGCGGCTAATTCATTATTAATCGTCACATATGAAATACTGCCATCTTCATCGTATTCACTGCACTGGACGACGGGGTATTTACTTGCAAGTTCAAGCAATTTAGCTTTATTAACGGTCGGATCCATTGAAATGATTCCGTCAGCTAATTTACTTTTAAGTAGATTAAAGTAAATATCTTCTCTATTTGGATTGGAATCTGTTGCGCAAAGAAGAATATTATAGCCATGTTCAATTGCAATATCTTCAATCCCATTTATAATCTCCGTGTAAAAAGGATTTGAAATGCTTGGGATTAGTGCAAGAAGTAATCTACTTTCGGATGTGCGTAAATTTCGTCCAAGTACACTAGGTTCATAATTCAATTTAGTTATAATATTTTGAACCTTTAACCTAGTCTTTTCTGTAACAATAATAGGGTTATTTATCACCCTTGAAACTGTAGCAACAGAAACACCTGCTTGCTCAGCAACTTCTTGAATTGTTGGCATTATAACACCTCGTTTTTATTTTATGAAGTTCGGTAATCGTTTACATTGCATTTAGAAAAGTATAGCACAAAATGCTAGGGAATGTATCGATTGAACTATATAAAAACAAATGTACTATGTATAATAATTATTTAGAAGATTATAGGATTTCATACTGGACATTAAAACATAGGTCAAGTAAACTAAATTCGGTGATATTATCTATTTACTAGAGTGTACTATATATGTCGAAGTATTATATGAGGTATATAGATGCAGCGAAGCTACCTAGCTTATGGTTAAAGTCATCACCTAGGCGCAAAAGCGGTATTCAATGGAACCAATCAACGTATTTAGGATAAGAATTTTAAAGTTTATTGGAGGAGTAACGGATGACTAAAGTAATTAAAATTGGAATTATTGGTAGTGGTGGAATTGCAGTTAGTCATGCAAAGGCTTATCTAGCAATGGATGATGTTCAAATTGTTGGAGTAGCAGATGTTGTACCAGGGAAAGCGCAGGAATTCATTAATGAATTAGGAATTGAAAGTGCGCTAGCATTTGAAGACCATAAACAAATGCTCGATTTGGATATAGATGGTATTAGTATTTGTACACCAAATTTTGCTCATCATTTGACAAGTATTGATGCATTACATGCGGGAAAAAATGTACTAGTTGAAAAGCCTTTATCCGTAACCCTTGACCAAGGGATTGAAATGGTTCAAGTAGCGAAAAAGACTGGGAAAATACTCACGGTTGGTTTTCAACCCCGATATGATCCGAATATGCAAACAGTAACAAATATTGTTAAATCAGGACAACTTGGAGATGTCTACTATGTAGAAGTAGGGGGTGGCCGTCGCCGTGGCATGCCAGGTGGCACGTTTATCAATAAAGCATTGGCAGGTGTAGGAGCTATGGCTGATATCGGAACCTATTCTCTTGATTTAGCACTTAATGCATTAGGTCATCCGAAACCATTAACAGTCTCTGCCTATACATCAAATCATTTTGGAACAAATCCTATGTATCATCCGCAAGCAGATAAGTTTGAGGTTGAAGATTTTGGTGTTGCGATGATTCGTCTAGAAGGCGGCATAATTCTTAACTTTAAAATATCTTGGGCAATGCATATGGATACACTCGGACCAACAATTTTCCTTGGAAAGGATGCAGGGTTAAAGTTAACGCCTGCTGGTAGTGGTCCATGGAGCGGAGTTTGGGATGGTGGACTGGGTTCAATTAATATGTTCCATGATAAAGAAGGCCAACATATAGAAACAGAGGTTCCTTTACAATCACATGACATCAATATTTTCGATGCAAAAATCCGTGATTTTGTTGTTGCGATAAAAGAAGATAAACCTGCTCCAATTCCAGGCGAAGAAATCCTATACAACCAAGCAATACTTGATGGAATATTCAGGTCATCAGAAATCGGGAGAGAAGTAGAAATTCATATTCCTGAATTTTAAGTTTGCGCAGCTGTTTAGGCGAATTGTCAAAGATCTCAAATGGAAAACAGATTGCTTGTTTCTTAACAGTAAATAGAAGGAAGCAATCTGTTTTTTATTAGGGTTAGATTAAATAAGAGATGACACACTATATTGACAAATTAGCGCATTACTATTAAAATAAATGTAATCGTTTACAATATCATTACATTAAAGTAACCGTGAAATTACAATTAAAAATTGGAGGGAAAGAAATTATGAAACTAGGCGTATTTACAGTGCTATTTTCAGAGAAGACATTCGAAGATATGCTAGATCATGTGCAATCAGCTGGATTGCAAGCAGTAGAGATTGGTACAGGGGGATATCCGGGGAATGCCCATTGTGATTTGGATGAATTACTTGCAAGTGAGGACAAAAGAAAAGACTATCTTGATCAAGTGCATTCACGTGGTTTAACGATTAGCGCATTGAGTTGCCATGGTAACCCAATTTCTCCGGAAATAGAGTTTGCAAAAGCTTCTGATGATGCATTGAGAAAAACGATTAAGCTCGCAAATTTACTAGCTGTACCAGTTGTTAATGCATTTTCTGGAACACCTGGTGACCATGAAGAGGCAAAATATCCGAATTGGCCTGTAACTCCATGGCCAACAGAATATAGTGATATTTTAACATGGCAATGGGAAGAAAAGCTTGTTCCCTACTGGAAAGAAATCGGACAACTTGCTGAGGAAAGTAATGTTTTGATCGGTCTAGAACTGCATGGTGGATTTTTAGTTCATACACCACACACAATGTTAAAGTTAAGAGAATTAACTTCTCCAGCTATTGGTGCAAACTTGGATCCCAGTCATTTATGGTGGCAGGGGATAGATCCCGTGGGAGCGATAAAGATTTTAGGTAAGGAGAATGCAATACATCATTTCCATGCCAAAGATACATTCATTGACCAGGAGAATGTGAACATGTATGGCTTAACCGATATGCAGCCTTACGGAAATGTGCAAACACGTGCCTGGACATTCCGCTCTGTTGGGTGTGGGCATAGTATCCAAGAATGGTCAGATATGATGAGTGCTTTACGCACATATGGTTATGATTATGTCGTGAGTATTGAACATGAGGATCCATTAATGTCGGTTGATGAAGGGTTTTCACGTGCAGTTACGAACTTGAAGTCAGTCTTAATAGAGGAACAGCCTACTGGTATGTGGTGGGCATAAGTAATACTGCATATGATTTTTGACCTTATATTAAAGAGTTTACGATTTAGAGATAATTAACTCTATTACTATATTTGCTGAATTAATAAACCCATTCAATAACGCTTCGGTGCTTAGTGGATGTCTCCCGCCCAAAGCCAGGTAGTTTCCTACCAGTCTTTGGGCTTCGGCTATCCCTGTAAGGCACTGGATTCAATAATCTAGCTAAGGAGACGGTTACTATGAAACTTGGTTTAAGTTCTTACAGTTTATTTAAAGCGTTAACTAGCGGGGATCTGTCAATCATAGAGGCTATCCAGTGGGTCGCAGATCATGGTGGAGAACATATCGAATTAGTTCCTAATCTTGGATTCAATTTTGATGAAAATCCATCGTTAATAGATGAGATTCGAGAAAAAGCAAGTTATGTAGGGATTGATATTTCAAATTATGCGATTGGTGCTAATTTTATAGCAAAGAGTGAAGTGGATTTTCAAACGGAGATTGACCGCGTTAAAAAGGAAGTAGATATCGCTAACCGCCTTGGGGTGAAATTCATGCGTCATGATGTAGCATCACGTCCTACTCCAGAAACGACAATTAAGCAGTTCGAAGCTGACTTACCTACGCTAACAGTAGCCTGTAGAGAAATTGCAGATTATGCCGATAAATATGGAATAACAACGAGTGTTGAAAATCACGGCTATTATATCCAAGCAAGTGACCGTGTACAATCATTAATAAACCATGTAGACCGTCCGAACTTTAAAACAACAGTAGATATTGGTAACTTTTTATGTGTAGATGAGGACCCAGTTGCTGCGGTTAAGAATAATATTGCATATGCTTCTGTAGTACATCTT
Organism: Sporosarcina sp. ANT_H38; assembly: GCF_008369195.1. Taxonomy (GTDB): domain Bacteria; phylum Bacillota; class Bacilli; order Bacillales_A; family Planococcaceae; genus Sporosarcina. The sequence continues at coordinate 953,322 of NZ_VOBC01000001.1, forward strand.
AAAGACTTTTTCTATCGACCAGCACATCTTAATCCCGGGGCAGGTTGGATGCAAACGACTTCAGGAAACTATTTAAGAGGTACGATTGTTGGCCACGGGGATATTAACATGAGAGAAGTAATTAAAGTTGTTAAAGAATCTGGTTTTAAAGGTTATATATCGGTAGAGTTTGAAGGAATGGAAGAGTGCAAACAAGCTTCCAAAATGGGCATGGATAATGTTCGTCGACTATGGGATGAAGTTTAAAGAAAATCATAAATCATGAAATTCAGAGTAATTGGATTGAATGAGTTATCCGAAGCATACTTCGAAACTTATGCAGTTAACAGAAGATCAGCAAGTATAAATTATTGACTATACCGCAGCTAAGCTGTGGTATTTTTTATATTTGGCTATAATTTTTTCTGAGGCTGTTAGTTTAGAATTATCATATTGCGTAATCTCGCCCTTAAGATGATTACCATCATTCTACCAAACATAATGCCGCGTTCTCTTAAAATGACCAGATGTACTTTTATCCACGATTCTTATCTGCTAACACTATTTTTAAATTATTGAAGTTTTACCCTGACAAAGGAAATAAGTCTTAGGTTTATCATAATCATTTCTATCGGCTCTATGAACAGTATAGCAATCAATCCTTGAAGGATAATTTTTAAACAATTGGACCTTTGTATATAGCATTATCAGTCATTTCACATTTTTATTTGCAATTATAAAATAAGAATGACATTGTCAACAAATCTTGTTGACAATATCTTTATATCATGTAAAATTAAAATAACGACAATTCAGTCAAATCAGATATATTAGGTAGTTCAACTGTCGAAATAATTGTAATCGATACCATTATTTAAATGTCTTCTAGGTTATCAGTATGAGAGGGCTAGAAACTCCGTTTATATTTTTTATATTTGATTCAATTTCATAATAGGATTATTAAACGGGAATAACGAACAATGTTGATTTCCGCTTCAGATGGACGCTTTCCGCGGGCACGGCTTCAGCCTCCTCGTCGTTTCACTCCTGCGGGGTCTTCAGCTCGCGCTGTTCCCGCAGGAGTCGCCATCTTCCGCTACAATCAACGAGAGTAGTCCGTAAAATTGACGGACAATGAATTGGTAGATGAATTATATCGTTCCTCTTTATACACGAAATAAGTAATTGTGAAATTGATTCCTTTATGTATGTTTTCACATGTTTTGAGTAGTAATCTTCTTTAAGGTTTGCTACAAAATCTTTATATATTTTAAATAGGCTATGAATCAGGCACAATAGGAATTATGGAACAAGCTTGGTTTCTCATGGTAGGTCATTAGAGTCGGAACTTTATGGCGCAGTTGCTTTAATAGAAATATACGGCTATATCTTAGACGGACCTCTACTGATGCAGAAGTGGTTATTCAAGTGGATTGGTAAATATTTAGACATAATCTACGTTTTTTGGATGGATTTAAAGGGGGAATAAGTAAAAATATGAAAATAGGGGAATATCAATTGGATTCCAAAGGTTCTATGGGAATGATATATAATGTTTCGGAGTGGGTAATACGGTATTTAATTGTTAACCTTTTATGGTTTATTTTTAATATTCCGATTGTTTTCTTGCTAATAAACTTACTAATGGTGAAAAATACAAATGAAATTATCGCAATTTGTATAATTATTTTTGCTATAATGCCATTCTTATTTTTTCCAGCAACTACTGGAATGTTTGCTGTAATAAGAAGGTGGTTTATGAATGAGAGAGATATCCCGATTATTCGCTCTTTTTGGAAGTACTATAAAGAGAATTATGTAAGAAGTATGACTGGTGGTTTAATAATTGGGGGCATGTGGCTGATATTTGCCGTTGATTATTATTATTTCACTGTACGAGTTAGCGAATCATTCAAATATCTTTTCATCTTTTTATTTATATTTTTACTTGCCTTTACACTACATTTTATTTCTACTACCGTTCATTTTGAATCAAAATTATTCAAATCACTAAAAAATTCTATATTAATTACAATTGGAAGTCCTATTTTAAGCCTTGGTTTAGGAATAATTACGGGTCTAATTGTGTATGTTAGTTTCAACTATTTAACGTTTATTATTCCTTTATTTATGGGATCCTTACTTGCCTTAGTGTCTTTCTCGATATTTTATAAAGTATATTTAAGAATAGAGTCAGTGTAGTGGAATTTAATTAGAGAAATCTAGACTTGAAAACAAATCCATAAACTCAAAGAAGTGATTGGCAATTAAAGCATCAACATTTATGTAAACGTTTTCATTTGAATGTAGGAACGAAATGAATAGTACTCTTTCGGTATAAGTAACATTTTTTGGAAGTCACTTAAACTTTTCTTTTTGATTTCACCTGATTATAAAAAGACAAGATATGGTGTAAAACTCATTCATATTTTGTTTTCATATAAAAGAAACATAAAGAAATTGGAGGTGGATTTTTGTTTTCAGTTTTTTGAAGAAAACAAATCAAAGGGGGATTTAATTGGATGAGAAATAAAAGAGGGTTCCTATTAATATGTTCTGTGTTTATTTTAACTACTTTAACGGCTCTTGTTGGATGTTCATCTGATAAAAAGGAAGGTTCCAATGTGGATGGTGTAACTACCATTACATTTTGGCATTCCATGAACGCTCAAACTGGAGACGCAGTGGGAAAAGTTATTGAACTATTTGAAGAAGCAAACCCAAAGATTAAAGTAGATGCAGTGTATATTGCAAATCAAGGTGAGGGACAGAATGAAAAATTATTAACATCAATTGCTGGGGGGAATCCACCGGATGTAGCTTATTTCGATAGATTTGAAATTGCGTCTTGGGCTGCTCAGAATTCACTTGAAGATTTAACGGCGTATGCTGAAAAAGATAGTATAACTAAAGAAAATTATTATCCTTATACATGGGAGGAAGCCTCTTATGAAGGAAAAGTATATGGAATACCAACAACCACTGACGCGAGATTAGTTTATTATAACAAAGATCATTTTGAAGAAGTTGGTTTAGATCCGGAAAATCCGCCTACATCAATTGCTGAACTTGAAAGTGCAGCTGAAAAGCTAATGATTAAAGATGGTAAAAAGATAAAGAGAATAGGTTTTATTCCTTGGTATGGACAAGGTTGGTTCTATGGTTGGGGATGGGCTTTTGGTGGCGACTTTTATGACGCAGAAACAAACAGTGTATCAGCGAACAATCCAAAGAATATTGAGGCACTACAATGGATGACTGATTATGCAAAAAAATATAATGTAGAAGAAATAGCTGGGTTTACGGATTCGCAAGGAGAAGGGGCTATGGATCCTTTCCTTACTGGCCAGCTTAGTATGAAAGTAGACGGTAACTGGGGAGTTGCAGCCATTGAGAAGTTCAAACCCGATTTGAATTACGGAGTATTTCCAATACCTACTCCATCTGGAGCTGACCATAAAACGTGGTCTGGTGGTTGGTCGGTCGTTATGCCTAAAGGTGCGAAAGAAAAAGATGCAGCATGGGAGTTCATTAAGTTCTTTGGTGAAGAAGAAGGACAGAAAGTTTTCAGCGAAATTAGTAGGGACTTTTCTGTGATTGAATCTGTGAATATAGATCTTGGCTATGCTGAAGATCCTATATTTAAAGAATTCATTAGTATTTTATCTGAGTCTAATAGCCGTCCAGTAATGACTCAGGGGTCACTTTATTGGAATGAACTTGCAAAGGCTGTTGAAAATTCAACTCGAAGCATTGGAACTCCTGAAAAGAACTTAGAAGAAGTTAATAAGAAGGTTAATGATGCACTAGGGAAATAAAAATAATAAAAGACAAGGAGGCCCCTCCTTGTCTTTTATTATAAAAAAATATCGTTAATTGATTCAGGTGGTAATATTCGGAATAATTAAATGCGCATAGCGGATAATTTAGAAGTTAAAACCAGAATAAAAGGGGGCATTTAAAATGTTGTATGTGAAAAGTAAATTCAAGATAACAAGTATTATGTTTGGTATCATCATTTCTATGTTTTTGGGAGGCTGCTCTTCAAGTCAAGAGAAAGATAATAGTGAAGAAAAAGATACAATTACTTTTTGGCACCCATACGGTAGTGAATCTGGTGATGCAATAGCCGCTGTTATCGAAGAGTTTGAAAAGCAAAATTCAACAATAAAAGTCAATGCTGTATATATAGCAAATCAAGGAGAAGGACAAAACGAGAAACTTCTTACTGCAATAGCTGGAGGAAATCCTCCGGATGTAGCTTATTTTGACAGGTTTGAAATTAATTCTTGGGCATCACAAGGATCACTCGAAGATTTGACAGCCATGGCAGAAGAAGCGGAAATTACAAAGGATAGATACTATCCATTTGCATGGGAAGAAGCTAGCTATGATGGGAAATTGTATGGAATACCGACAACCACTGATGCTAGGTTAGTCTATTATAATAAAGATCATTTTAAAGAGGCAGGATTAGATCCAGAAAATCTTCCAAAAACTATAGAAGAACTAGAACGTGCTGCAGAAAAGCTAACAATTAAAAATGGTAAACGGTTTGAAAGAATTGGTTTTATTCCTTGGTATAGTCAAGGGTGGTTTTATGGTTGGGGTTGGTCTTTCGGAGGAAGCTTTTATGATGAAGAAACAAATACACCAACAGCCAATGATCCAAAGAACGTTGAAGCTTTGGAGTGGATAACAGATTTTGCGCAAAAGTATGATGTTGAAGATATTTCCGGATTTACTGATTCGCAAGGGGCAGGAGCAATGGATCCATTTCTTACAGAGCAAATCAGTATGAAAATTGATGGTAATTTTGGAGTTGCGAATATCGAGAAGTTCAAACCCGACTTAAATTATGGAGTGTTTCCAATACCTACACCATCTGGTACAAATCATGCAACGTGGTCTGGTGGTTGGTCGGTCGTAATGCCAAAGGGAACAAAAAACAAAGAAGCTGCCTGGGAGTTTTTAGAATTCTTTGGTGGTGAAGTAGCGCAGAAGATTTACAATGAAATTTACACAAGCTTTTCCGTAATTGATTCTGTAAACGATGAAATTGGATATAAAGAGGATCCTATCTTTAAACAATTCATTGATATTCTACCTGAATCCAATAGTCGTCCTGTAATGACGGAAGGTTCTCTTTATTGGAATGAGTTAGCAACAGCAGTAGAAAATTCGATCCGAGGTATTGGGACTCCTGAGGAGAACTTGATTAAAGTAAATGAAAAGGTTAGTAAAGCATTAGATGAGTAAAGAAACATAAATATATTAAGTAGATCGTCATTCAACATAAGGAGGCGCTATTTTGAAAATACAAAAACAAAAGAATCGGAAGCTTTTAAAAGGCTCAACGACAGCAGGATTACTCTTTGCATCCCCATGGCTCATAGGTTTGATATTGTTTTATGCCTACCCGTTAATTGCATCAATATATTTTAGTTTTACGGATTACAGTATATTGCAACCAGGGACATTTATTGGATTGAATAATTATAAGGATCTATTCAATGATCAGTTATTTTGGAAATCAATATATAATACAATCTATTTTGCAGTCTATTTTGTACCTTTAAGCATATTTTTTGGTGTTGCTTTAGCGATGGCCTTGAATATGAAAGTAAAAGGGATGGGGATTTATCGCACAATATTCTTTTTACCCACTCTTGTTCCACACGTCGCTTTGGCAGTATTATGGATGTGGCTCTTAAACCCTGGTTTCGGTCTAGTAAATGAAATTTTGGGCGTGGTTGGTATTAGTGGTCCAAGTTGGCTTGGGAGTGTGACTTGGTCAAAACCATCATTGATCTTGATGTCACTGTGGGGAATAGGACAACCAGTAATAATCTACCTTGCAGGATTAAGTGATATTCCAGAAGATTTTTATGAAGCTGCAGAAGTTGATGGGGCTAATTGGTTCCAGAAAACATTTCATATTACATTACCATTATTGACGCCAGTTATTTTTTTTAACTTGGTTATGGGAGTTATAGCTGCTTTTCAACAATTTACATTACCTTATACATTGACTCAAGGACAAGGCACTCCAGCAAATTCATTGACGTTTTATGTCATGTATTTATATGATAATGCATTTAAGTATTTTAAAATGGGATATGCTTCCGCGATGGCTTGGATCCTTTTCCTGATAATTATGATCTTGACAGCTATAATATTTGCTTCTTCGAAACGTTGGGTACATTACCAAGATAAATAAGGAGGAAAGTGTATATGGAACCGAAAATAAAAAAGAGGCTTCAAGTGATAGCAGCACAAGCATGTTTGATTGTGGCATCAGCTTTTTTCCTTATTCCATTTTTGTGGATGCTTTCCACTTCATTGAAGGATATAACACAAGTTTTTACATTTCCACCTGAATGGATTCCTAGGCCTTTTAATTGGGAAAACTATGTTGAAGCTACAGAGTTCATACCATTTTTCACTTATTTAAAAAACACTGTATTAATTACAGTCTTTAGCACAATAGGTGTTGTTGTTTCATGTCCTCTAGTAGCATACAGTTTTGCAAAACTGGAATGGCGAGGGCGGAATTCTATGTTTATTATTACGATTGCAGTAATGATGATTCCAGCTCAAGTTACAATGATACCGTTATTTTTACTATTTAATAAGATTGGATGGGTAGGAACATCATTACCATTAATTGTACCAGCATTCTTTGGAGTTCCTTTCTCAATATTTTTATTGCGCCAATTTTTTAGGGGGCTACCTGATACTCTAAGAGACGCTGCAAAAATTGATGGAGCTAGTGAGTTCCGTATATATTGGCAGATTATGCTTCCATTAGCAAAACCCGCAGTATTAGCTGTTGGTCTATTCCAGTTTATGGCGAGTTGGACAGATTTTATGGGACCATTAATATACTTAACAAACGATTTGCAATATACATTATCGCTAGGACTTCAGCAATTCCAAAGTCAGAAAGGTACTGAGTGGGGCCTTATGATGGCAGTATCTACTATGATGACATTGCCAATTATTATTTTGTTTTTCTTTTTACAAAAAACATTTATTCAAGGGATTACATTTAGTGGTATTAAATAATGGTTTAAGTAGTGATGCGCTATACCTGTAAATGCATTAAAATAGAGAATCTTTGTACAAGAAATAGTCTAACTGTCCCTCATATTTAGTTGGGGGATAGTTAGATTAGTTATTTGGTGAAAGATCCATTGTACCTAATCATTTGGTGCCACTGTGTTTTGGGAGCCTTGGAGATTAATATATGAATTATTCAGGGTGACGTTTATTTGAAGATTAATTTTAAATACCTAGAGGCGAATAAGAAAGAGAATCCAGGGAGGAGCTGCTATCTATGGAAATTCGTCGACTCAAAGCCGAGGAATTTGAACAAGCGATTCATTTATCTAATCGTACATTTCGTGAACAAGGTCACACCTCGATGGGGCAGGCATTCCCACATGTCTTTTCGAAAGAACTGCAGCAATCTTTTGGTGCTTTTGATGGGGAGACCTTAATCAGTTTCATTGGATTAGTCCCTGCTACTATCCGAATTGGTGAAGCCACACTTACTGTTTTTTCACTTGGATCTGTATGTACTCACGAAGATTACCGTCAACGAGGGATTTCAACGAATATTTTACAAGAAATCTATGATTATATCAATCAGGCGGCAGCTTCATTATTATTTGTCTCTGGAGACCGAGGACTTTATATGCGGAATCATTGCTATCATTTTGGTAAATCATTTAAATATTCAATTGGAAAATCGAGCATAAATAAAGGTGGATATGATGGGGATATACGCAAAGGTCAATCAGCTGATGTTTTTCAAATAGATCGGATAAGACAAGAGCACAGAGTGCGATTTGACAGTAGTATTATGGAATGGCAGATTCTTTTAGAGGCGGGTGGTTATGCCAGTATTTTTAAGATGGAACAAGCGTTATATGTAGCAAGTCGAGATGGCGTACTAGAAGGTTATGCAGTGATCGGCATGCCTACTCCAAAAAGTACCAAGGAACATGCGATTATAATTGAGTGGGGTGGTGATCCAAGAATTGTATATGGCATTGTACAGCATTTGCTGGAAAATGATATTGTTCTAGAAATGGAACTCACGCTACCATGGCATGATAAATTCCGCGATGAAATAAGCGAACATCCATGTGAAGAGCAGAATAATGAAGGAACCATCCATATTGTTGATGTAGAGAGACTCATAGGCCAACTGATGCCTTATTTATATGAGAAGGATCCAACAATAGCGCAAAGTCTTAGTGTACGAACTTTGGATGAAGAAATTGTAACCATAAATCATTTTAATGCAACGGAAATAACGGTATCCCTAGAAGAGTTTGTGAAACTGTTATTTGATCCCCAGTCACTATTTTTGGGTAGGGAACTACAAACCATTTTTCCGATTCCATTGCCGAATACAGAGGGGATGTATTTTGTTTAGTTGAAAAGACAATAAGCTCTAGAGACTTTACTTTGTATTGATGAAAGACCAATCTGCAGATATGTTGTAGGTGTAGAAAACTAAAAAGTTGTGCAGTATGACTTCCTAACTCATACAGCCCAACTTTTTTATAGTTGATGTATTAACAGCCATGCATACTAGGAAGTAGAATTATCCAGGCTTTTTAGAATCACCACAATAAATGTGGTTGAAGGGAATTTTACCCTTACTAGCAATGATTGAGGTGCTAATAGTGAAAAACCATCTATGTTTACACGATGTTCTAACAGTTTAAAAACGCCTAACACTGTCCCTTAGAGGGGGCAGTGTTAGGCGTTTTTTTATATGATTAGTTACTTGAGTTAATAGGTGGGGAGTTAATGATCTCGAATAAGATGATCTACAGTGATGAATGATTTACCGCTTCTATATTCTCCAGGAGATGTTCCAAGGGATGAGCGGAACACTTTCCCAAAATAATTCCCATTAGAAAACCCTACTTTTAATGCAATCTCATCTATAGTTAATTTTTTATCCTTTAGTAAATCAATTGCCTTATCGATTCTGATATTCGTTAGGTATTGTATAGGTGTTGCATCAATTGTTTTATTAAACACTCGAGCGAAATGGTACTTAGAAAGTCCAGAAGCTTCTACAATATCGTCGAGAGTAATAGGATCAGCATAATTATTCTCAATAAAAGTAGTTGCACTAGAAATTGAATCGGGCCATTCGTCATTCTTATTGTTGTTTAAGATACATCGTTGTAACTCCATTAAAAATGAATAGGCAAAAGAGGATGCTTCATATGCATCGTTCAGTTTATTATTTGCAACCTTTCTCAGGATTTCAAGGATAGTTGAAATTGGAGTAGAATATAAATCTAACTTTAGTATATGACCTACATCGGCTGTAATACCTTCATAGCACCTGAGGGCTTCCTCCCCCAATAAAGTTATATGTATAAATTCCCATTCGTTACTATCGGAAGGTAGGTAATAACAGTGATCACTTGGGATTTTGACGAAGAAAGCATCACCAGTTTCAAGACGATATGTATGGTCTTTAATTTTAATCTCACCTACACCTTTTAAGGTATATTGGAAGACGATTATATCTACTTCACTTCTTGTTAAACCATTCCAGTTGTAAGGAGCATTTATCTTCTTTTCCCATCCTATAGAGTGAATCCCTGTAATGCGTTGCTGGTGGGATCCTTTAAAACGAAATCCATATGTACCATATTGTAATGAGTGGAAGTTAGATAGCAATATTTTACCCTTCTTTCTATTTTTATTACCATTGCGTAACCTCATTATTCAGATTATGATGATTAGAGCGTCACTTCTCTTGAATAATAGTTTATAGATTGAAAATGACCATTATTTTTTATTCATCTAAAATTACTTTTATTCTTGGAATGACTTATTAAATAGGAGGTTTTCTAGCATGTCCAAACTTACTTTTTTAGGTGCTGGTAGTTCAATTTTTGCGAAAAATGTACTTGGTGACTGCATGAGAGTGGAGGCTTTGCAAGATTTTGAGTTTGCATTATTTGATATTGATCATGAGCGGCTAAAAGACTCAGAACAAATGTTGAACAATATTAAAAAGAATCTTGGTTCTACTGTAAATATCGTAACATATACAAATAGAAAAGATGCATTAAGAGATACAAAATACGTTATTAATGCGATTCAAGTTGGTGGATATGAGCCAAGTACAGTTATTGACTTTGAAATCCCTAAAAAATATGGACTGCGTCAAACGATTGCAGATACAGTCGGAATTGGTGGTATTTTCCGCAGTTTAAGGACAATTCCTGTCATGATGGACTTTGCAAAGGATATGGAAGAAGTGTGTCCAGATGCATGGTTCTTGAACTATACCAATCCAATGGCCGCGCTTACAGGTGCAATGCTTAGGTACACTGGAATTAAAACAGTCGGTTTATGTCATAGTGTACAGGGATGTGCGAAAGGGTTACTAAAATCTTTGGATATGCCAACAGATAATATTCAATGGAAAATTGCTGGGATTAACCATGTGGCATGGTTACTTGAAGTTAACCGAAATGGGGAAGATTTATATCCAGAAATCAAAAGAAGAGCGATTGAGAAACAAAAAGAAAAACATAATAATATGGTGCGCTTTGAGTTAATGTTGCGCTTTGGTTATTATGTGACAGAGTCTTCCGAGCATAATGCCGAGTATCATCCATACTTCATCAAGAATCGATATCCAGAATTGATAGAACGTTTCAATATACCACTAGATGAATACCCAAGGCGTTGTATCAGTCAGATTGAAGATTGGAAGAAAATGCGTGAGGATTTAGTCAATGACGAAAATCTAACTCATGAACGAACGAGTGAGTATGGTTCATATATCATTGAAGCAATGGAAACAAATATACCAATTAAAATTGGTGGAAATGTGCTGAACACTGGTGGTTTAATTAGTAATTTACCGGGAAATGCATGTGTTGAAATTCCGTGTATTGTAGATGCAAGTGGAGTGACACCTACATATGTAGGCGATCTACCAGAACAACTAGCTGCCCTGAATCGAACTAATATCAATACACAGTTACTAACTATACAGGCTGCAATGACAGGTAAGAGAGAGCATATTTATCAAGCTGCGATGCTAGACCCACACACTTCAGCTGAACTTTCTATCGATGATATTGTTTCATTGTGTGATGAACTTATTGAAGCGCATGGGGATTGGTTACCGACTTATAAGTAATATGAAAAAGTGGTTAGTAAACTAACCTTTAGTACAAATCCAGCCATATCATATTTCATCTAACTTAAATATGACATGGTTGGAATCTTTTTATCGATAACTATTATGAAAGTGTGGTTTAAAGAGTACTATTGCATGCATACAAATGACTAAATTATATATGCTACGAAGATTGCTCAGAATCAGGAACGATATCAGACTTAGAAGTTCAACAACTTCTACATGAACAACTTCAATGTAGTAGTGATTTCTCGTTAATCTTTCTATACCAAAACATGAGGTGTCTTCATTTATTAATGAAATTATAAATTGATCTATTGAATGGGCTACAAGGCTGGTGCAGTCAACTGATCATGCTGTTGTATGGAGTGCGAAAGTTGCGATATATAATACAGAGGATGAGGAAAATGAATCTATTTAGAATCGACGGTACTTTCTATCGCATATTAGAGAAATCGATCAACTTTCTTTTGCTAAATTTATTATGGTTTTTAATGTGTCTACCGATAATTACTATTTTTCCTGCTACAGCAGCAATGTTTGGAGTAGTAAGGCAATGGACTCAGAAGAAAGAAACAGGTATTTTCAGAAACTATTTCGTGCTTTTAAAAGAAAATTTCCTACAAAGTTTTATATTGGGGATCATTTGGTTTGGGTTAGCCTACTTATTTTATTTTAATATATCCATCAGCCTTCAAATGTCGGGAACCTTAAAATTCCTTGCGGTTTCTATATTAGTATGTTTGTGTTTATTGTTCATAATGACGTCGATTTTTTTATTTCCAATAATGGTTCACTATAAAATGGGTTGGACCTCCATTCTTAAAAACTCTTTATTATTTTCTGTGACACAGCTTCGATCCACATTTCTCTGTGGAATAATACTATTTATAACCATCGTAATAACCTATATTATTCCGATGACCTCCATTATATTTTGGAGTATCGCGGTCTACAATATCTATAGGTTATGTGATAAGTCGTTTATTAAAATCGAATCAATGGGACAATCAGTCTGAAAAATAAGGAGAATAATTAGCCTTGTTATGGTTACATTACTTTTTCAGGAATTAACTTACAGCGATTTTAAATCATGCCGGGATTATCAGATTTTATTTAGAGGGTTATTGGTTTAGTGGAATTAGTTAAATGTTGATATTAAATGGTAATGGAAACTTATTGGAGAATACTTAGGCATATGAAGTGGTTCAAAGCTTTCGATATATGAATCCGTCTACTAACCATTATTACTAGTAATAGGATTGAATCCAAATTTAACAAGCTGAAAAATCTGAATAATGAGTAGTCCTGCTTCGTTTTTCTATGAATTCCAAGCTTACTAAATTATGCAAGGGGGATTTACAAATGAAAAATAAATTTGCGTTTATTAAACTAACATCAATGCTACTTGCATTATTACTTGTCATTTCCGGATGTAGTTCAGGGAATGACAAAGAATCATCTGATGGAGGGAAAGTGAAACTTAAAATGTCAGTATGGGGAAACCCAGTTGAAATTGATGGGTACAAGCTAGCAATCGATTTATATAAAGAAGAGAATCCTAATGTTGAAATAACCATTATTCCAGTTCCTAGTGACAGCTACGAACAAAAACTATTTACTGAGCTTTCCGGAGGAAATCCGTCTGATATTTTTTATGCTGGTGATACCTACATATCTAAACTAATTGAAACCGGAAAAGTCGTTGATTTAACTGATTTCCTAGAGAGCAATGATAGCTATGTAAAAGCTGATGAGTTTGCTGAAGGTTTGTGGGGTGGAGCTAAGAAGGATGATAAGATATTTGGAGTACCTGTTGATAGTAATCCGTTCCTAATGTATTATAACAAAAATGTTCTTAAAGAGGCTGGTATTGAAAAAACTCCTCAGGAATACTTTGATGAAGGACAATGGAATTGGGATACTTTTTCTGAAATGACGGGGGAACTTGTTGCTGCTGGTAAGAAAGGGTATGTTGGTTCAAGTGGTGGTGTCTATACACTATCATGGGTTTGGTCAAATGGAGGAGAATTGTATGATGATAATGGAAACATCATTTTAGACAAGAATGAAAAAGCGCGAGAAACGTTTAGATACCTTGAAGGATTAATTGAAGATGGAAAAATCACATATAGTGGGTCATTGCCAAAAGGACAGGGAGCCGACGCGTTGTTTATGTCTAATCAAGTTGGTTTTTTATCCGCTGGTCGTTGGTTAACGCCGATGTTTAGCGAAAATGACTCATTAGACTTCGATTATATCCCGTGGCCAACAAATACAGGCGAGAAAATGGAGCCTGCAGCTATTGGTACTGCATATATGTCGGTATCCAAAGACTCGAAGCATGTGGATGAGGCAAAGAAATTTCTTTCTTTCTATACCTCTACTGTTGGTCAGAAAGCACGTCTAGCTGAGAACGGGAGTGCGATTCCATCTGTAAATGGAATTGATGATCTTGTTGAGGAAGCAAAAGTTCCAGAGCATGCCACCTATTTACTCGATGCCCGTAACATTGGAATTGTTGATGATAAGCAAATGTCAGTTCCAGGATTAGACAAGGAACTTAGAGACATTGTGGATCTTATGTATCTAGGGCAACAAGATGCTGATAAGACCATGGATGAATTTTATAAGAAAGCAAAAGAAATGATTGAAGATTATAGAAAATAATTAACTAACATTAAATAGTTAAAATAAAAGGTGATCTATTCTCTTTTATTTTACTAGCATTGAAAAGAGGATGCTATGATGAAAAATAAAACACTTTGGGGTTATTTCTTTTTAGCACCACAGTTACTGGGACTCGTGGCTTTTGCCCTTATCCCACTTGTTTTTTCTATTGTCTTAAGTTTTATGGATTGGGATGGTTTTGGTACGAAATCTTTTATTGGACTTGAAAATTTCATAGGACAGTTTCAAAGCCCTGTGTTTTGGAAGTCATTACGGAATACAGTTCTTTATACAATCCTCTATATTCCTATAGGAGTATCGATTTCTTTATTACTTGCTTTTGCATTAAATAAAGTTAAAGGGAAAGAGTTATACAGAATATTTTACTTTATGCCTGTGGTTACCAGTTCTGTATCCGTAGGTGTAATTTGGATGTGGATTTTGAATGGTGATTTTGGGATATTAAATCAATTGCTAGGTGTTTTTGGAATAGCGGGACCGCAATGGTTAACAAATACTAGCTTAGTTATGATTTCAATTGTAATGCTTAGTGTTTGGTGGCAAGTAGGTTTTAATATGATTATATTTCTTGCTGGTCTTCAAGGAATATCAAAAAGCTATTATGAAGCTGCCGATATTGATGGCGCCTCGGGTTTTCAAAAATTTCGCCATATTACCTTACCCATGTTATCACCTACTACATTTTTTGTAACGATCATGGCAATAATATCTTCATTTCAAGTATTTGACCAAGCTTACGTCATGACTATGGGTGGTCCGGCAAAGTCAAGTTATACAATTGTTTACCACATATATGAATTAGCATTTGTTAACTTTAGAATGGGTGAAAGTGCTGCAGCAGCGATAATTCTGTTTACGATTATTATGATTTTTACTCTAATTCAGTTTAAAGTTTCTAAAAGGTGGGTTCATTATGAAGAGTAAAACGCTTGTTGTAAATGAGGACAGTCACAAGAAAACAAAATTAATTAAAAAGAAGATTGAAATTTCAACAGTTATTCTTCATCTGGTGCTCATTTTAGGGGCAGCTATAATGATTTTCCCTTTTATATGGTCAATAACTAGTTCCTTGAAAAGTGTATCACAAATATTTATTGTACCTCCAGAGTTTCTTCCGAACCCATTTGTTTGGTCTAACTATCCAGACTCCTTGAAGGCAATGCCATTTGGTCGAGCATATTGGAATAGCTTTTATATCACAGTACTCATAGTAGGGATTCAGTTGATAACGGCTGCTATGGCTGCTTATGCCTTTGCAAAAATTCGTTTTCCAGGAGTAAATTTATTATTTATTTTATTTTTAGCAACAATGATGATTCCAAAACAAGTAACTATGGTACCAACCTATATGATAATGAGTAAAATAGGTTGGTTGGATACCCATTTGGCTTTAATTGTTCCTGGTGCTTTATTTAATGCCTTTTCAGTATTCCTATTAAGGCAGTTTATTATGGGGATACCAAATGAATTGGAGGAAGCAGCCGTTGTAGATGGAGCAAACCCGTTAAGGATTTTCTGGAGTGTTATTCTTCCTTTAATAAAACCT
Organism: Sporosarcina sp. ANT_H38; assembly: GCF_008369195.1. GTDB lineage: Bacteria > Bacillota > Bacilli > Bacillales_A > Planococcaceae > Sporosarcina. The sequence goes on from NZ_VOBC01000001.1 coordinate 968,735, forward strand.
GCATTAGCAGCAGTAGGTATCTTTAGTTTTATGGGTACCTGGAATAATTTCATGGAGCCATTAATTTATTTAAGTACACCTGATTTATTCACTGTTCCCTTGATGTTGAACTACTTTAAGGGACTATATGCAACTGACTGGGGATTGATGATGGCTGGATCGACAATTTCAATTATACCAGTTTTAATCATATATATTATTGCGCAAAAACATATTATTGAAGGTGTTGCACTAACTGGAATCAAAGGATGATATATTGGCTACTATTAAATAATTGCTGTAAAATTAAAAATAGCTATAACCCGTTAATTCACAAGGTATAATTTTTTAGGTAATAGAGTGTGTATCCGTTTATTGGTGCATAATCCACCAATTTGTAGTTTATATTTGCACAATAAATCCCGTCTGCTTTAGTGGACGGGATTTAAATATGCCCAAAGTTGTATAGGCTGGTCGGTCGAATTCAATCCAGACAAGTTAAACAGCTCACATTTCGCACCACGCCAAATTTCAGATCTATATTATTATGAAGTTTATTTTTTTGTAATTCTGGTGACGACGATCAGCTGGTTGTTTACTAGCTTTTTTCTAAAACCCACAGCGATTTCATGTGCGTTTTTCAAGAAGTCCGACTCGGCCAATTCTAAATTCGTCAGTACTTTAGTTGTTCATAGGGAAGAGTGGGTTGCCGAATTGACACTGTTTTGTGCCGTCTGGGAGCTTCGATATAAAGATTTACATGAAGGTGAATAGTTAGGAAATCACTTAGCCTGTTGGATAAACGAGCTTTCATTTCCCAGGGTGAATCGAGGGGTTAGTCTTCGTCAAGTAACTAACTAACTAACTAACTAACTAACTAACTAACTAACTAACTAACTAACTAACTAACTAACTAACACCCAAAGAAATAGTTCCTGCAGTGCTTCCACTGTTAGATTTCGCGCCCTCTGTAAAAAGGATCATTCAAACCTTCATCAATCCGTATCTTAGACGTTTGTATGGCTATGGCATGGGCTCAGTTAACGAATATTTCGAGATGCAGTTTGAAAATATCGTGGCTTGAAATGTCGGAAATTCACCTTGATTTGAAGATAGGTATCTCTCTCAATTATTGAATCATCGTACTCGTGGAAATTTTCTTTACTATGTTATGATTTACATAATTTATGTATAATTGATCGAATCTCTAAAATGGTTAAAATTCGGTTAAATAAAGGATTTAGCTCATTCGCTAGAGGAGTTAATGTAGGATTTTGGCGTTGGACTGGGGAAGATTATCACTGAAGGGTACACGACTATTGAAGTTCTTTATACCTAACTGGATCAACTAATTTTTTTAAAGGACTTGTCTACTCTTGATACCATCTTTTTTATACGAGAACACAGTAAGTAAAAGTAGATTGTACAATTACATTAATTTAACAACTCTTTGAAGTCACTTCTTGCTTTATTGGGTTCTTAATAAATGGTCGATTAGAAAAAGAAGGAGTCTATGAGTTTGAATGAAATATAAAATAGGGTAGACTTTTTTTATCGTCTACCCTATAGGCGGGAGATTGGAACAAGTGACAGCACGTTGAATCATTTCAGATCCAACGATCAGTCAATAGCCGATTTATAATGTATTAATTCAAGTAAGAATTTTTGTAACACTGCGAGAGATTGCATGTGTATTGATGGTAGATTCTATCTGTTTATTTTTCACGCATTTTATAAATTCTTCTACTTCATAGTACATAGAATCATATTCATGCTTAACAGAAATATCTTCAGTTTGACCATCTTTGTATTTGATAATAATTTGCTTCGGATCACTAATTTTATCGATTTCGATTACACCATTTTCACCCTGTATTTCATTTGGAGAATGGGAATCTGAAATTTTGGAGTACATAATAACAGCTTCAAATTCATCGTAATTTAAGATCATACTTCCTTGGCCATCTGCACCAGTGGATAGTAAATAAGTATTTTTGAGTACAGATTTCGGTTCTCCAACTAGATGAATAATAGGTGCGATGCAGTAAACACCTAAGTCTGTTTTGGCACCATTTCCAAGTTCAGGTTTAAAAGCATTTTCAATAATGCCTTCCTTGTATTTATTGTAACGCGAAGAGTATTGGTTATAATGAAATACGAATCGTCGTAGTGGACCAATCTTAGCTAAGTTCTCTTTCAAGTTGAGAAATGTAGGTGTCACCGTGGATTTCATTGCTTCCATATAGGTTGCTTGATGCTCTTTAGATGCTTTAATAACTTGATCCATTTCATTTAAAGACGTGACAGCCGGCTTTTCACAAAGAACATGGATGCCATTTTTCATTGCTAAAATACTTTGTTCCGCATGGAATGCATTTGGTGATGCAATGTAAACAGCTTCAATATCGCCACTTTGAAACATTTCCAACATATCTGTATAGACATTATTGACCTTATGTTTCTCTGCAAACGCTCTCCCTGTTTCCACAGTTCTTGAATAGATTGCCCCAACGCTAAACTCGGGATGTTCTTTTGCTGCTGTAATAAATCGATCTGTAATCCAATTCGTTCCGATAATACCAAACTTCATTGTAATAACTCCTTTTGTTTATGTTTTAAATTGTTAGCTGATTAAAATAAATTAACCAGCTAATAAATTGATCTACTACTAGGATTCCTTGTAGGGCTGCCATTGGAGTACTTTGGACTGAACGATTTTCATAACATTACCGAGATATCTTGATGTATAGG